>JAFZIJ010000192.1 GCA_017554445.1 Victivallales bacterium | reverse complement strand
GGCCCGGGAAGGTGAAGGACGCCGCCGATCTCGTCTCTCGTATCGCATTGGAGGATAAGGATTTGGAAGCTCATCCAGGCCCTGCCGGATGGGACAAGTGGGGCGGCTGGGCGGACGGCCCGTCCTTCGAAGCCACAGGTTTCTTCCGCACGATGAAATACAACGGCAAATGGTGGCTCGTCGATCCCGACGGAAAACTCTTCATCAGTACCGGTCCGGACTGCGTCGGCCTTGAAGGCTCCACGCCGATTGAAGACCGCGAGACATGGTTCAAAGATTTCGCGGGAGACGATCCGGAATTCAAAGATTGCCTTGGAAAAGACTGGCATGTCGTCAACGGCTACTATGAAGGCCGCCAGCCCAGAAACTTCAACTTCCTGAAAGCCAATCTCAAACGTAAATTCGGAAAGGACTGGTATGCAATCAGTTCCGAATATGCCCACCGCCGCCTCCGCAGCTGGGGCATGAACACCATCGCCAATTGGTCGGACCAGAACATCTTCCTTATGCGCAAGACGCCCTATTTCGTCAATCTCGGCGCAGGCGGCAAGATTCTCGAAGGCAGCACAGGCTATTGGGGCAAATTCCGCGATGTGTTCGATCCGTCGTTCGCCGATTCCATTAAAGACAACGTCGAAAAGCAACGCGGCAAATCCGTTGACGATCCGTGGTGCATCGGCTATTTTGTCGATAACGAAATCGCGTGGGGCGACGATGTATCGCTGTCCATCGCCTCCCTGCAGTCGCCGAAAGAACAGGCCGCCAAGATTGAATTCATCAATGATTTGAAGGCTAAATACGGTGAAATCAGCAAATTGAATGCCGTATGGGGCACCAATCACGCCTCTTGGGACGCTCTGCTCGAATCCCGCGAAGCTCCGGACAAAGCGAAAGCGGGCGACGATCTCCGCGCGTTCTACACCAAATTCGCGGAAGCATATTTCCGCATCATCCGCGACGCATTGAAAGCCGTCGCGCCGCATCAACTCTACGCGGGCTGCCGCTTCGCATGGGTCAACAATCTCACCGCAGAAGCCGCCGGAAAGTACTGCGACATCGTCAGCTACAATCTCTACCGCCGCGACGTCGCCGATTTCCAGTATCCCGGCAGCAAGGATGTTCCGCTGATCATCGGCGAATTCCATTTCGGCGCTTTGGACCGTGGCATGTTCCACACAGGCCTTGTCTCCACCGCCAACCAGAAGGCCCGCGCGGATCTCTACAAGTCCTACGTGGAAGGTGTCTTGCGTCACCCGCAGTTCGTTGGATGCCATTGGTTCAAATACCGCGACGAACCGACCACCGGCCGTGGTCTGGACGGTGAAAACTACCAGATCGGTTTCGCCGACATCGTCGATACGCCGTATCCGGAAATCATCAACGCCTCCCGCGCCGTTGGCTATGACATGTACAAATACCGCATGGAAAACAAATAATTCCCCGAGGCTAGGCTTCCAGAAGTCTAGCCTTTCTTCTAAGAAAGAATATGAAAATCACTCAGATTGAACCACTTCTCGTCGGAGCCCCCACGCCTGGCTGCGGACTCCTTTCCAACCGAAACTATTTCTACATTCTCGTCCACACGGATGAAGGCATCACGGGCCTCGGCGAAGCGACGCTTGAAAGCCATGACGACTCGCTGCTCGGTGTCCTGAAAGATCTGTCCGATCTCGTTGTCGGACGGGATCCGCTCGACGTCGGAGTGCTCGTCCAACATCTTTTCAAGGAGCGTTTCTGGAAAGGCGGCGTTGTAAAGGCGTCCATCATCTCCGGAATAGAATTAGCCTGTTGGGACATCAAAGGCAAGGCTTTAGGCAAGCCTGTCTATGAACTGTTCGGCGGCAAAATCCGTGACAAAATCCGCGTCTATGCGAACGGTTGGACAGGCGGTGCAACCGATCCCGCCGTCATAAAGGACAAGGCGGCAGAAGCCATCGCCGCCGGTTACAAAGCCTTCAAATTCAGCCTTGCCATTCCGACATGGCCCATGCGTGATTTGGAGACCGTCAAACGCATCCGCAAGGCGGCGGAAACCATCCGCGACGCAGTCGGACCGGATGCGCCATTGCTGTTCGACGGACATGGCCGCTATGACAGCGATCTCGCCATCCAGATCGGCCACGCTCTCGAAGATTTGAATCTGCTGTTCTTCGAAGAGCCTGTCCAACCGGAGGATGAAGAAGGCATGGCCCGCGTCTCCGCCCGCGTGAACATTCCAATCGCGGCCGGCGAACGACTGACGCTCAAACAGGAGTTCCGCCGTCTGCTGCAATCCCGCGCCGTTTCCGTTGTTCAACCGGATCTTGCGCATTGCCATGGATTTATGGAAGGCGTCAAAATCGCCGCCATCGCTGAATCCTTCAATGGTTTCGTCGCGCCGCACTGCCCCATGAGCCCCGTCATCACAGCCATTTCGCTGCATCTGGATGCCATCGCGCCGAACTTCTTGATTCAGGAGCGACTCTTCCTGAACGACTGGCGGAACGATGTAATCACACAGCCGCTTGTCGTCAAAGACGGTTTCATCGAACTGAACGACAAGCCCGGTTGGGGTGTCGAACTCGACATGGACCTCTGCCGCAAGCATCCGCGCATTGTCGCTGGAACGCCGTCGCTCCATCGGCAGGATGGCGCCCTAGCCGATTGGTGATATGGTTTTTCGCAAGGCCCCCCGTTGGAGACTGGAAGTTCTGGCATATCTGGAAGCTCTGGAAATGGCTTGATTCCAGACTATCCAGACTATCCAGACTATCCAGACTATCCAGACTATCCAGACTATCCAGAATATCCAGAATATCCAGTGACTCCAGCAGGAGACGGACGCTTTTTAAGGTGGCGTGGTTGGCAACTTTGCGCGTCTTTATTATATTAGGTAAAGACAAAACCATCCCTTTCATCATCGGTGAATTATGCTGCTCGGCCTTGATATCGGAACATCCTCCTGCAAAACGACCATTCTGGACTCGCAGACTGGCGAAATCGTCGCATCCGCCCGCCATCCGTTGAATTACCTCTATCCGGATGACGAACGTGCTGAAATCAACGCGGAGGAACTTTGGCAGGCCATTATCGCCGTCATGACGGAAATTGCCGCGAAGCATCCGAAAGCCGCGGCCGCCTTGAAGGGAATGTCCATCAGCATCGTCTTTCCGACACTTGTCCCGTTGGACGCGAACGACAATCCGCAGCAGAACGCCATCCTCTACAGCGACCGCCGCGAACAGCCGCAGATTGCCGAACTCAAGAAACGCCTTGGCGAACATGGCGTTGAAGACATCACCGGAAATGCCTTGGTTTCAGGAACTAGCATCCTTCCGGGCATCCTCTGGCTCAAACAGAACCGCCCTGAACAAGATCGTCAGACGAAAACCTACGCGACGCTTGCGACGTTCATCATCCGTCGTCTGACCGGCGTCTTCGGCATGGATCCCGCCCATGCATCGCTTTCCGCGCTTTGCCCGAAAGGCCGCGAACACGAATGGTCGCAGACCATTCTGGACGCGGCGGACATTGATGCGAACCGTCTTCCGCCTGTTCGTGAAAATCTCACCGTCGCAGGAACCTTGTTACAAAGTATTTCTGACTTGACGGGCCTGCCCGCCGGGCTACCCGTCGTCTGGTCCAACGGCGATTCCGT
>JAFZIJ010000191.1 GCA_017554445.1 Victivallales bacterium | reverse complement strand
TGGCTGAAATAGATCAGAGAGTAGCCGAAGCCAGAAAAAAACATGACTGGAAGGGATTGGAAAAATGTGCGGAAGAATATCATGTGTATGATACGGGACAAGTGGAGAGATTAAAGCAGGAGGCTATCGAAGGCCGCCGAATCGATGTACAAGAGGCGAATATGAAGTTGGCACGTGAAGCAGTAACGGCAGCACGTGAAGCTGGAAAAGTAGGAAAATGGAAGGATGTTATTGATAATCTTAATAGAGTTAATAGCTTGTTGGAATTATCTCCTGAAATGATAGCATTGAAATTTCTTGCAGAACAAGAGCTGCAAAAAGAAAAAGATAACCTTCTAGAACAGCTGGAATCTGAAAAAGTTACAGAGTTTGTTGAAGCAATAAATGAAGATGATAAAGAAAAGCCGTGTATCAGAATCAAGGCGATGTTGGATGGAGAAGAAGTTGAGGCCACCTTAGTAGGTACAGAAAAGAAAACGCCACTACGAGGAAACAAATTTGAAATAGGATCGATTCTAGCAGGGGAACTTAAGTTTGGCAAAGGGGAAAATAATTATATTGGATTCTTTAAAGAAAGAATTGATTGGCATGGTCTAAAAGAAGTGACTGTTGAATTGAAAAAGTTTGTTTTCACTGGAGTGGTAACATTGCCGAAAGGAGTAACACTTGAATTAATAAAAGTAGAAGCAGGAAGTTTTGTGATGGGAAGTCCTGCCAGTGAAAAAGGACGGAGAAATGATGAAAAGCAACATCATGTGACGTTGACACAAGATTACTGGCTTGGAAAGTATGAGGTGACACAAGCACAGTATGAAGCACTTATGGGAACGAATCCATCCACAAAAATGGTAGAAGTCAATTGTCCTGTTGTAGAAGTGAGTTGGAACGATGCGATGGAATTTTGTCGGTTACTGACACAACGTGAACAATGGGCAGAACGTTTGCCAAAAGGCTATGAATATACATTGCCAACGGAGGCGCAATGGGAATACGCGGCTCGGGGAGGGCACAAAGCCAGTGGATATCATATTTATAGTGGTGGAGATAATCTTAAAGACCTTGGATGGTATAATGTTAATTCAGAATATACACTTAAGTCAGTAGGCCTGAAATGTCCAAATGAGTTAGGTCTTTACGACATGTCTGGAAATGCATTGGAATGGTGTTATGACTGGATTGATTCCTATCCTTCTGATTCAGTTACAGATCCGTGTGTTACAGTACCTAGTGGGGGTCGAGTGCTACGTGGTGGCTCTAATACAACTATTGAAGATAGTTGCCGTTCGTCTCATCGTGCTTATGTTATGCCAGCAGTTCCAGGAGAATCTTTTGGCTTTCGTTTAGCTCTCGCTCCAGTGAAAACTACTAATAAAAACGAAGAGGCAAAATATTCAAATATTATTGAATCTTCCAATAATAAAGATGAAACAATAAGTGATATATCAGCAAAGATTGTGATGTTACCAAATGATGTTCCATTAGAACTAGTAAGGGTAAAGGCTGGTAGTTTCATGATGGGAAATGCTCAACATGATAATGAACAACAACCATGGGAAAAGCCGCATCAGGTTACATTGACAAGGGATTATTGGATCGGCAAATACGAAGTGACTCAAAGACAATATGAAGCTATTATGAACAATAATCCCTCAGAAATATGCAAGGGGGAGCATTACCCTGTTGAAAATGTTACTTGGGAAAATGCAATGCTGTTTTGCCGTTTGCTCACTCAAAGAGAACGTGAAGCCGGAAGACTGCCTGATGGATATGAATACACGCTCCCAACGGAGGCTCAATGGGAGTTTGCTGCAAGAGGAGGGAAAAAATCAAAGGGATATGTATATAGTGGGAGCAATGATTATGAAACTGTTGCCTGGCTGCATAAAAATGCAAATGCAACAACACATCCAGTTGGCCAAAAGCAAGCGAATGAATTAGGTCTTTATGATATGAGCGGAAATGTGGAGGAATGGTGCCGAGATTGGTATGAGGATGATTATGCAAAAGATTGTGAATTTTTGTATGATAATCAGGGAAAACAACATGTAATGCGTGGCGGCCATATACATGCCTTTTTCCCGTTGTATTCAAGGACGAGTGGTAGATTGGAGCGTTATCCAGTAGATTCTGGTATGAATACAGGTTTTCGTGTAGCTCTGGTTTACAATCCGTCAACATCACTTTCATTATTATCTGCCACATCTTTTGGTAAATCTATAAAAGTCACTTTGCCTGGAGGTGCATTATTGGAATTAGTAAGAATTCATGCAGGAGGCTTCATGATGGGAAGTCCAGAAAACGAGTCTGGACGAGAAAGAGACGAAAAAACACATTCTGTTAAATTGACGAAGGATTATTGGATTGGCAAATATGAAGTGACGCAGGGGCAGTGGAAGGCTGTCATGGGGATTTCATTAGATGAAAAAGCACAACAAATTAATAGTATTTCTGGGGAAAATCGAGCAGGAAAAGTGGGGGATGAGTATCCCATGTTTTTAGTCAATTGGGAAGACGCATTGGAATTTTGTCGAAAACTAACAGAATATGAGCGGATATCAGGGCTACTCCCTGATGGTTATGAATATACATTGCCGACAGAAGCACAATGGGAGTTTGCTGCTCGTGGCGGCAGACGTTCTAAACACTGTAAATATAGCGGTAGCAACGATAGTAATACCGTTGCATGGACATCAGAAAATTCTGAATGGAGGTTACATCCAGTAGGAACAAAAAGTCCAAATGAACTTGGTATATATGATATGAGTGGAAATGTATATGAAATGTGTCTTGATCAATGTGCCGGAAATTACAATACTAAAATATTGAAGGAAATGAATATGTTGGATCTTATAGATGATAACGGAATATCTAGAAACTTGGTAATTACGGATACTTACCGTGATGGTATTCTGGATCCATATTGCCGGAATGCGCATGAACATATACGGGTTACACGAGGAGGAAGCTTTAATTATTCAGACAATAAGGCTCGTGTAGCAGATCGCAATCAATGTGAATGTCATGGATATTATTCCGATCTAGGTTTCCGTGTGGTTTTGTCTGCCTTACCTTCAGAAACAGAAAAGCAAGGGAATACAGAACAATCTTCTGAACCCAAAACTCAACAAATGCCGGAAACGATAATAGATGAGCCTACTAAAAAAGAATCGACAGTCAATACGAGAACTATTATATTGCCGAACAACGTTGCTTTGGAACTGGTGAAAGTAAAAGCAGGAAGTTTTATGATGGGAAGTCCAGAAAGTGAAACTGGACAAGGAGTGGATGAAATACAACATCGTGTAGAATTGACAAAAGACTTTTGGATAGGCAAATATGAGGTGACACAGGCTCAATATGAAGCTGTGATGGGGAATAATCCCGCGTATTTCAAGAAAGGTAGCAACTACCCAGTGGAAAGGGTTTCGTGGTTTGATGCGATGTTTTTTTGCAAAAAACTGACGGAGCGTGAACAATCAATAGGGGAGGTTCCCAATGGATATGAATTTACGCTTCCAACGGAGGCTCAGTGGGAGTATGCGGCGCGGGGAGGACATAAATCAAGTGGGTATCATGTTTATGCTGGAAGCGATTCAATTGTATTCGTTACATGGTATGAAAAGAATTCTGGACGTACTACACATCCTGTTGGTCAAAAACATGCAAATGAATTGAAGGTATATGACATGAGTGGGAATGTCTTTGAATGGTGTCGCGATTGGTACTCAAGCGAAAAACATAGTTCAACTGTTGATCCAGTTGGATCGTCATCAGGTTTACGTCGTGTGCGTCGAGGAGGAAGTTGGAATAGTATGTCTTGGAATTGCCGTTTAGTATTCCGTAGCGATTCTAGCCCATCAAGTCGCGAGAATTTTAACGGTTTTCGTGTAGTTCTTGCTCCTGTTCAATAATAACTTGTTGATAAATGTTTCTATGAAAGAATTGAATTTATGGCTAATATGAGGTAAATAATATATGCCATCTACCATATTTTATAACAAAGACAACAGGCTTTTTGGAAATCCAGAGGATAACAAGGTCCACGATATCACTGAAGAGGATATTGTTCAATTATGGTACTATGCAGAACAGGATGATGGTTGGGCAGAGGCGATAAAAAAGGAGGTTACAGAACGAGACAAGGCGTTACATCAAGGACATTTTAAATTTGATTTTTTACAAGATGAAATGTTAATGTCACAGGCAGGTGGAACTATTCATGCCATGCCATTTGGCTTGCGGATTATTTCATTCCCTAGCAAGCGTCAATTGTTTCGTGGAGAGATTCAAAACTTCCATCATTCCTTACCATCGTTAAATCGGATAATAAATAATGTTACAGATGAGAAGGAGAAAGAACTATTGCGTGTGATAGCCTATATGCGCAAATGGTTATTTGTAAGGTTGATTTGGAAGCTAAATATAGTTCGATATTGGGCTGCAAAACTTAGTGATGTGAATTATGATGCGTTGGCGCAACATTATGGATTACCTACACATCTAATGGATCTTACGAATGATTTTCGCGCCGCTTTATTTTTTGCGACATGTAAATATGATGCAAGAACTGATTCCTACCGTCCATTAACACAAGAAGAAATTGATGTTAGTGAAGATACAAAATATGGATATATCTTTCATGTGCCTGATTGGTGTATTGATTATTTTGAAGGCGGTGGCTGTATGAAGTGGACTAGCGAACATCTTTATAATAAAGACATTAATGGGAAGCATGGTTTGATGGAGCGTTTTTATCTACAATCTGGTGATATGGACGGAGTCGCTTTGCAAATCGGTTATCAACCACTTCAGAGATGTCATCATCAAAGTGGATATATTTATCCCATGAGAAATACACCATGTCTCCAAGATGATTGGCACTTTGAAAAACTTCGCTTTAAACAATCTGAGAGATTATCAAAGCAAGTTTTCGACCTGATGGATCAAGGCAAGAAGGTCTTTCCGTATGAAGGTATAAATGAATTACGGGAATATATCGAAATAATAAAACATAGTGTAAAATTTTCCAATGAAGACCTCCAATTTGCCTATGAGGATGATGGTGTTGACAAGAATATTTTCCCAACACTTGATAATTTAAAGAAAAGTTTGGTTGGATATAGAATTGCAGATGGAATAATCACCATTCAGGATGAATTAGTGGATTTTATTATCCCGCAGGAATTACTGGATAAAGTAAATAGTCATTATGATGATAAGGATTTGTTGCAAGAAGTTGGTGGGGTTATCCATCAGAGGCCTGAAGATCGAGAATATTTTAAAAAGCGTTGTATTGAGATATATGGCGAATTGATACCATAAACAATGCAGGCGTAGTTTTGTTACGCCTGCGTTCTTGGTTATTGTCGCGCCCTAACGGGCGTAGTTGTTTTCGCAACCTTATCGGTCAAATGTAAGTCGCGCCCTTATCGGGCGAATGTAAAAATCATGCCCTGTGGGCGGATGTCAATCATGTTTTGAAAGTGGGGGATGATGTCGTTATTCCTTTATCTTTAAAATAAACGGATGCACGGGGGGCAGCACCATGATGGCGGGCTGGTCCGTGAGGGAGAGCAAATCCGTCGATGAGACGAGGCTGCCGTTTTTCGTGAGATTGACGATGACGGGACGGCGCGTCTGATTGCAGAGGTTCACAATCGTTTGACCGTTGAATTCAACAGAACGGACTTGGACGCTGAAAGCAGGCTTGCCTTCGTTGTCCAATGCGAGAACGGGCGATGCAAGTTTCTGATCCGCAAGCATTTTCTGGATGAATTCAAAGCGCTGCTGATTGTCTTCCTGAAGCGGAGGAGTCACGATGTCGGTGGAAATGGAGACCGACAGTGGCCGACAATGTTCGTCGGCGGATGGCAAGCCGCCTACCCAGATGAGAGTGATGCCGTCATGGCGGAGTTTTTCCAATCCTTTGAGCGCGAGTTCGGGGAGATTGGAGACGTTTGGGAGGAAGAGGAACTTCACTGCGGAAAGTTGTTCAGGCAGACTGCCGCCATTCGCGATGCGCTCCAATGTGCGTTCCGTCAAGAAGCCTGCTGGCTGGTCGAGAAATTCAAGACATTCCCAGATTTGGCCCATGGTGCGAGAATGATTCTTTCCAAATAGCACGGATGCAGGAGAATAGAGCAGGGCGACCTGCGGTTTGCGCCGTTGCAACGCCGTGACTTCGGGAGCGAGGCGCATCAAATCCATGGCGGCTTCGGAGACGGCCAACGCGTGGCGTGGGCGGTGGAGGACGCTGCCCGCAAAGTCGGACATGGGATTGTTCGTACGCTCCCAGACCCACATCGTCGAGGCACCTTGTCCATGGACGGCGGCCTGGATGTGGGACATGTAGGTGTGCTGCGGCCAGATGTCGTCGAAATTGCGGTCCTGAATGAGATGCGTCTCTGAATCGAAGACGGGAACATCCTTCATGCTGCGTTGGAAGTCAAGTCCCATCAGGAAGTTGGACCATTGGCTGTACCAGAGGGAACTGCCGGACGGGCCGCAATAGTGGTCGTTGCCATTGATCTCGCTGAGTTCCGAGAAAAGTTGTGGATCGATGGACCACAGGCCTGCGGGATTATAATGGAAGAACGGTCCCATCATGATTTTGGAATGGACGGGGAGTTTGGGAGCCATTTCATGGATGACGTCCGCCATCCATTTATGGAAATCCGCGAACGTCTCCTGATTGAAGCGGATGAAATCATAGATGAGCGGCGTGGCCTCTTTCGTGTCGTTGATGGTCGCGGGCACGGCGATTTCCGCAAAGTCTTTGTATTGCGTCTTATAGGTGTCGTTTATCGTGGCGATGTCGTGATATTTGGTCTTCAGCCAGACGGGCCATTGCGCCTTGAGGATGGGGCAATGATCGCCGTCTAGACTCAACGGTTCGTTGGAGAGGCAGACGGAATGGATGGCCTTGCGGTCTTTGATGAGCGGAATGACGATGCGGAGGTACTTTTCGATAATGGCGCGGGCTTCCGGAGCGTGGACGCAGTATCCAAAGAAGCCGCCTGTGCATTTTAACAGGTCTGGATATTTTTGCTTCGCCCATGACGGGAAGTAATGCGGGCTGAGAAGCAGGCAGATGGAGACATTGTTTTTCTCCGCACGGTCGCAGACGCGCATGAGGCCATTGAGGGCGGCCATATCGACTTTGTCCTCAGCGACGAGCGTTCCGGACGGGCCATGTTCGATTTGGATGATATTGACGCCGTAGTCCGGGAAGATTTCCAAATCGTCGCGGACTTGATTGAAATGGCCGTAGCCTGTGAAAAGGACAGGTTGCTGCTTCAGCGAACCGTCGGGCTGTTTGACAGTGGCGATAAATGACGATTTATCAATGGTTATCGGACTTGTCACGTATTGCGGGATGGCAGGCGGCAACGGGCGGACTTTGGCGATGACGGCGTCCGCTTCGCGGGCGGCGTCCGTCAGCATCTCTTCGACTTTGTCCAACGTGAACCATGCGCGGTTGAGCTTGTTCGCCGTGATGTCCGACGGGATGTATCCGATGAAGCGTTTCGCGAGAATGGCCGCGAGGCGCAGTTTGGACGGTGATGGCAGTCCTTCGATGGCGACGATTTTGGCGTTATACGCATCCAGTTTTGCATTTAACTGGGCGACACGGTCTTGGATGCGCTGCGGCGTCACGACATGGATGATCTTGCTTTCTTCATGAACGTCTTTTCCTGCGATGGAAAGGACGTTTTTGACAATCAGTTCCGTGATGTTCGAATCGCCGATACGGAGCCTTAGTTTCGTCATCCATGCAAAATTACCGTCCTGCGGCAACGTCTGTTTGCAAGTTGCGAGAACAGCGCCATTTCCGTCTGTCGCCGTGATGGTCAACGCGGCGTCTTCCTCAGGCTTCGTCAAGCCGATGAAGCCTTCAAAATCCATAGAACCGTCTGTAAAGAGCCATTCCGCAGGCGGATATTTGGCCATGTCCCAATACGGCAGGGCGGAACGGTTTCCTTCTTTGACGCGTTTGGTCGGAATCGGACTGAAATGCGCCATGTAGGTGGGCGTATCATGTTTCCATTCGATGTCCGGTTGTTCGCCTTCCACGAATACGATGTCGTCGATGTTGATTTGCTTGGCGATATTTTCGATGACGACCATGAACGGGAAGGAGGTTTCATCCGACGCTGTTTCAAACAAATAAGTCTGACGGCGCCATTTGTTATTGGTGCTGCGGATCGCCTTGCGGTGGCGCCAGTCCTTCCCACCGCCGAACCATGCGACGCTGTCATCGTTGGTGCGGACTTTCATGGAGATGGAATACCATGTTGACGGTTTGACAGGAATGTCGCCGAGATGGCCGAACCAACCATAGACATGCGGCCCGAAGCCTGTCTTGTTGGAGAAACGCACGGCGTTTTTGCCGTGTGGAGCATCACCTTCAATGATTTCAAATGTGGAGTCTGTGTTGCGCTTGTCCCATATCCAGTCTTGCGGACGGACTGCGGAAAGTGTTTCAAAGGAAGGATTTGTAAGGAGGTTTTCTGCCTTGGCAAAAGGCTTGAAAGAAACACGTCCTTCGCCTGGTTCGAGCGGTGGCGTCCATATGAACGGCGTGGCGGCGGTGCCTTCTTCGATTTGGACGTCATCGATGAGGCATTGCTCCGTCACGTCGTCGGTGTTGATTCGGAAGGTGAAGGGAATGTCGTCCTGTTCGATTCTGAACGTGGCGGAAACGCGCGTCCATTCGGCGTTATCCAGTTTGACTGTGGCGCGGAGCTGCCATTTATGGCCACCACCATACCAGATGACGCCTGGATTGGCGGATTTGATGTAGAAGGAGAACGTGTAGTCCGTATCGGGCTTCATGCCTTCGATATCCTGCAGAAGAGCGCCAAAAATGTGCGCTCCATAGGCGGATGGATTGGAGATTTTAAAGCATGTCTTGCCGGAATGCGCGTCTTCGGTAAAAAGGACGCCTTTGGCTTTGGCGGTGCCGCCGTCGAAACGCCATGAAGCCATGTGCTCTTCAAACGATGGATTCTTGACGAGATTTTCAGCGAACGTCATGATCGTAAAAAGGAACGAGACAGAAAAGACGGCGGTAGTTAAGTTTTTCATTTTGAGTAATTAAGGTTTGTGAAAATGTTTTGAGACAACGTCAAAGGCGAGTTTGGGGCGTCTGTATTCGTCAAAGAGGCCTTTATTGTTGAACGCGCGCGGACGCCCGAGCGCACGGGAGGAGGAATAGGTGCGGCAATCAATGAACTGCCAGAGGGCGATGCCCGCGATGCGCGGTGTTTCATCGAAATAGGTTAGGACTTCTTCCAAAAAGTCCGCTTGGTATTCTTCCGACCAATGGGCGCGGAGGCGGTCGCGCCATCCATAGATGGCGCCAGCTCCTACTTCACTGATAATGAACGGCTTATCATCGAATCCAGACTCATGTAGGAATTTGATGAATTGATTGAATTTGGGGCGGATTTCGCCGATGGGGCGCAACGTCTCCTGATTGGCGGCATACCAGCCCGGATAGGCATTGAGGCTGACAACGTCAACTAGATCCAAATTGAAGTCTTTTGTGTAAGCATTTGATGCATAAGTAATAAGACGTGTATCATCAAGCTTGCGAAGTGTGCCGATCATCGCTTCATACATCTTCCGCGTCTTTTCCTGACTGGAATCACCTTCGTTGAGGAAGCCCCAGAAGATGACGCATGGATGGTTGAAACTGTTTTTGACCATCCACGGAAGCTGGCGAAGCTGTGCTTCGCGGAAAGCAGGATCCAGAAGATGGTTTTCGCGGTCGCCCCAGCCGACGCTCTCCTCCCAGACCAGAATCCCGTTTTCGTCGCAGAGATTCAGAAAACGTTGATCTTGAGGATAATGGGAGCCACGGACGAAATTGCAGCCCGTCAGTTTGAGCAGTTGAATGTCTTCGAGGACGATCTGCAATGGCAGGGCGGGGCCGAATTCCGGATGGGATTCATGGCGGCAGTAGCCGCGAAGTTTTATCGGTTCGCCATTAAGGAGGATCTGCCCTTTTTCCGCTTTGATCGTGCGCAGACCGAAACGTTCCACAACTGTATCATTTCCAATGGTTATGGTGATGGTATGAAGGGCTGGGGATGTTGTGGACCATACGGCTGGATTGGGAACGGAGGCTTTGAATTTCACGGCGTCCGATAAGACTTTTAAGCTCTTCTTGACGGCTTCATCATCGTCGATTCGATACGTAACTTCCGTCTGTTTGGGAAGTTCGCCTGTCAGTTTGACGGTGACTTGTATTTCGCCTTCCAACGAAACTGTCTTGATTTGGGCGCGATCGATGGCGAGTTTCGGCAGTTGATGGAGTTCGATGGAGCGGAAAATACCGCCGAAGCAGTAGAAGTCGTAGTTTTGGGAAAGAAGTGGCTGGCGTTTGAAATCGAAACGGTTGTCGATGACGGCGACTAGTTCGTGATGAGTCCCGTCGCCGGAGTTGAATTCAAATTCCATGCCGGAGTAGGGAAGATCCTGCAGTCCAATGAATTGGCCGTCCCAGAAAAATGCTCCCCACATGCCGAGGCCGCCTGATTTCAGCAACATGCGCGCGTTGGCGGGCGCTGTGACGAATGTGCGGTAGAAGGCGGTGCCGCGTTTTCCTGCGTACTGCGGCATCGCGTCGAAAACGCCTGGAACCGCAAGTCTATCTGTATAAGTGACTTTTGATAAATCTGGCTTCAATGGATCGCGGTATTTTTCCATGAAGGAGAAATCCCAAAGGCCGTCTAGACAAAGGACCGAGCGGTTCGGAAAATTCGGGAAAGTGTTTGGCATGAGCATGTTGTGTGAAGGGGCTGAAAATGAAAAGGGCGATATGGACAATAAGCATGCCCAGATGATTGTCTGAAGCATGCATAGAGCAGGGCATTTTACTTTCATAAGATCAGACCTGTTTTATGAGAGCCGAATTGAGACAGGTTATTTGAAAATAAAGAAAGCCAATATGGCGACATTGATGACAAGCATGGTCCAGAAGACCAGTTGAAATGGCACTTTGGCGTTCTTGTGGCGGATGATAACTTGCGCAAGCATGGCTCCCGGCCAACCGCAGAGCAGTTCAAAAAGATGGAGCGTCGCTTCCGGTATGCGCCATTTACCGTTGGCCGCCTTGTGTTTGTCCATTGCATAAACGACAATGGTCACAATGCTCATGACAAGATAGACAAGAAAAATGGCGGGATGGAATTTGTGGATGGCGAATGAGCCAACGGCAAGAGCCGCTATAAAGGCAAGCGACAGAAGAACATAGGCTTTTTTCTGGAATCCGGAGGCGGAAAAGCCGCTCGATGAACCATGCATTTCTTTGGTGGCGGAGAAGGCGGAATATTTTGCTTTCATAAGAGGCAAGGCCGTTTTAGGAGGACGGGGCGGAAATAATGGAAACGGCCTTGGATTGTTTGGGTAAGCGTGATGTGGAACCGTCCACCTATACTACAATGTAATAAGAAAACGGCGGTTTTCAAATCAAAAGTTGAAATGAAGGTGTTGCTAAACTTCATGTCTCACGCTTCATTTCAAAGGCATGAGAGAATTTTTAACGCTGAGACACAGAGTTTTTTAACACAGAGACACAGAGGCGCAGAGATGTTTTAACGCAGAGGCACAGAGACACAGAGGCGCAGAGATGTTTTAACGCAGAGGCACAGAGGCACAGAGACACAGAGGCACAGAGATGTTTTAACACAGAGACGCAGAGATGCTTAGCAACAGCCCCCCTTGTCCGTTGAAATCAGACAGAAGCCGCGTATTCCTTTAATAATGAGACATAGAGGCGGTAGGTTTCGAGACTGACGTCAGGCGGTGTCTGATGATCGACGGACGGGATGAAGCCGCCCGACTTCATGGCGGGAAGAATCCGTTCGAATTCCTGCCGCATGGCCTGTTCACCGAGATGCATGACGCGTTTGTCATAACCGCCGAAGAAAACGGCGTCCGGATAGCGTTCACGGAGATTGTTGACATCGACGCCCGCCATGTGCTCGAGCGGGAGGATGCCTTCGATGCCCGCCTCGCGGAACCATGCGAGACAGTCGCTGATATCTCCATCCGAATCGATTAGAACTTTGATGCCATGCGACTGGATGGCGGGGACGAGTTCGCGGTAGTAGGGCAGGAGGAATTCGTCGAAATGCTCTTTGGAGAGCATGGGACCGTGATTGTAGCTCATGTCCTCCGCCAACGTCATAAATTCGATATCATGGTGTTTGGTGACTCTTTCTAGTACTTGAAGGCAGAAATCCGTTTGATCGCGGTTCATGCGATGGAGTAGTTCCGGTTGGTCATAGAAGGAGTAGAGGTGCGGTTCGATGCCGAGCATGGTGCGTGGGAACCAGAAGAAGCCTTCGAACGTCATCCAGAAGGCGACGTCACCGTTTTCATGTTCCTTTTGATAACGGTCGTACATGTCCCATCGGATGGCATCGGCGTTGTGGAGCGATTTTTGATCATGGTATTTGACGTATTCCTCCATGGTCGAGAGAATGGGACCACCGAACGACTGTGGCTGAGGAAGAGGGCCTGTGCAAGATCCAAACCATTGCTGGACAAGGGGATCAAGGCCAAAATATTTCATTGTTTCGACGCCGTTCATGCCGGTGGGGAGGCCCTCTTCAAGCCATCGTTTGATGGTCAAATCCCACCAACTGGCCCATTCGACGCAAGGAAGGCGGTCTGCATGCTGGAAATTCAGGACTGCTTTGATTCTTTCACGGACATTCATGGGATTTTTTTAATATGAAGGAAAGGTTTCGTCGTTGTCAATGGAATTAAATTGGCAGTGGATTTATATTATTCAAATTGTTTTTAATGAAAATAGCACCTTAAAACCGTCATGAGCGAAGAAAAAGCAACGATTGCAGAAGAACAGCCGAATTGGAAGGCCTTGATTCCCTTTATTGTTTTCGTTGTTTTCTATGTAGGACTATCTATCATCGCGAAGGATTTCTACAAGATTCCGATGCCTGTGGCGTTTATCGTGGCCTCCGCGACGGCGATGCTGTCGAACAGGAAGATGTCGTTGCAGAAGAAAATGGATGTCTATGCGGCGGGAATGGGCAATGTCGATATCATGACGATGTGTCTGATATTCATTTTGGCAGGTGTCTTCGCCAAAGTCGCGAAAGAGATGGGGGCCGTGGAGGCGACGGTCAATTTGGCCTTGAATTTCATTCCCGTTAGATTGCTGATATGCGGCATGTTTCTGGTGGCGTGTTTCATCTCGTTGTCCGTTGGAACGTCCGTCGGAACAGTGGTGGCGTTGGCACCGATCGCCGGCGGTATATCGCAGAGTTGCGGAATATCCATCGGCGTGGTTCTGGGGGCCGTGGTCGGTGGCGCGATGTTCGGCGACAACCTTTCGATGATATCGGACACGACGATTGCGGCAACGCGCACGCAGAATGTCGCGATGAACCAGAAGTTCTATGCGAATTTGAAAATTGTCGTTCCCGCCGCGTTGGTGACGATGGCGTTGTATCTGCTGTTCGCCAGTTCCGAAAACGTCACGCCGGAAGTAAAGGCCGTTACGGGAACGGATGTCGTGAAAATCATTCCGTATCTAGCGGTTTTGATATTAGCGCTATGCGGGATGAACGTCATGGCGTTGCTATTGTTCGGAGCGGTTTTCGCTGGTTGCATCGGCTTGAGCATCAAGAGTTTTGACTTTTTCGGCTTTTTGAAAGGCGCGGGGGACGGCGCATTGAGCATGTCCGAAACATTGATCGTGGCATTGCTGTCCGGTGGCTTGCTGAAAGTCATCCGCCAGAACGGCGGCATCGGATATCTTATGCAAGTGATTGAACGGCATATACAAGGGTGTCGTGGCGGCGAGTTCGGCATCGCGCTTCTCGTCGCGGCGGTGAACATTTTCACAGCGAACAACACGGTCGCGATTGTCATCGCGGGGCCGATCGCCAAGGAGATTTCGGACCGTTACGGAATCGCTCCTGCTCGTTCGGCAAGTATTTTGGACGCAACGAGTTGCGTCATTCAAGGCATTATCCCGTATGGTGCCCAGATATTGGTTGCGGTGAGTTTGGCGGGCGTCACCGTGTCGGCGTTGCAACTGCTGTCTTATCTATGGTATCCATATATGCTTGGGCTGTTTTTGATATTGGCGATTGCGAGCGGCTTCCCGAAAATCAAGCCAGCCAAAGCCGCATAGAATCATTCATTTTATTTCATGAGGATATGTAGAAGTTTCATCAAGTCAAACAGAAGGAAAAAAGATGTACAAGTACAAGCCGAAGGATTATGCATTAGGCATCCAGCATTTGCTGGCGATGTTTGGTTCGACCGTGTTGGTCCCGTTGATCACGGGCATGTCGCCGTCGGTGGCGTTGTTCACGGCGGGTATCGGAACACTGTTGTTCCATCTTTGCACGAAAGGAATCGTGCCGGTGTTTCTCGGATCGAGTTTCGCGTTCATTCCCGCGCTTTGCGCCGTCATCGGAAAGGACGGCATTCCTGCCGCGCAGTTCGGCATCATCGCGGCCGGTGCCGTGTATCTCATCTTTTCCATTCTGGCGAAATGCCTTGGCGCCGATGCACTTCGGAAACTCTTCCCGCCGGTTGTGACGGGCCCGGTCATCATCATCATCGGTTTGAGTCTGACGGGTGTCGGCATCGCGGATGCGATGGGCGGCAAGATCGAAGCGTCCATGAACGCGCTGCACAACATCATCATCGCGCTGTTCACGTTTGCGATCGTGGCGATCGGCATGAACTCCCGCTTCAAACTGTGGCGCATGATTCCGATTCTGTTCGGTATCTTCTTCGGCTATATCCTGTGCGTTATCCTGCATCTGACGGGACTATTCAAGATGAATTTCGATCCGATCGTCAATGCGCCGTGGATCAACATCCCATTCCGGAATGGTTTCATCACGGCTCCCGTCGTGAACTGGCAGGCTGTTCTGGTCATCGCGCCAATCGCTATCGTGACGTTCATGGAACACATCGGCGATATCACGACGAACGGCGCGGTTGTCGGCAAAGATTTCTTCAAGGATCCTGGCCTGCATCGCACACTGTTGGGTGACGGTGTCGCGACAATGGCCGCTGGTTTCCTCGGAGGTCCTTGCAATACAACGTATTCCGAAAATACAGGCGTTCTGGCGAGTACGGGCGTCTATGAACCCGCATTGCTTCGTTTGGCCGCTGTCTTTGCCTTGATTCTTGGTCTGTTCGGCAAGTTTGGCGCCGTTCTGCAGACAATTCCAGCTCCTGTGAAGGGCGGTGTGGAAATGGTGCTGTTCGGCATGATCGCCAGCGTCGGTATCCGTACGATTGGCGAAGCAAAGCTGAATCTGGCTGATACACGCAATCTGACGGTCATGGGCGCGACGTTGTGCTGCGGCATCGGTCTGGGCGGCGGAATTCCGATTCAGGTCGGTGGTGTTTCAATCAATATTTCGGCGCTATTCGTGGCGACCGTCGTCGGCGTCATCATGAATTTGGTATTGCCGAAATCGATGCATGCATTGGCCGCGGCTGAAAAGGACGAAACAGAAAAGCAAGAGGAGAAAAAATAACATGGCGAACGCTGAATTGCATTTGATGGATCATCCGCTCATCCTACACAAAATCACGATGTTGCGGAATGTCGAAACGGACACGAAGGATTTCCGCCAACTGGTGACGGAGATTTCGTTACTGATTGGTTATGAAGCGACTCGCGATCTGCCGCTGGTTGATGTGGAAGTCGAGACGCCGTTGGTGAAGACGACGGGCAAGGCCATTCCGAAAAACGTCTGCCTCGTTCCCGTCTTGCGTGCCGGATTGGGCATGGTCGATGCCATGCTGAGCCTGCTGCCGGCGGCCCGTGTTGGTCATATCGGCCTGTATCGCGACCACGAGACGCTGCATCCAGTCGAATACTACTGCAAGATGCCGTTGGACGTCAGCGAAAGAGTCTGCATCATTCTGGATCCGATGCTGGCGACGGGCGGAAGTTCCGTCGCGGCAATCGATTCGTTGAAACGCCGTGGTGTGAAGACCATCAAACTGGTGAACATCATCGGCGCGCCATGTGGCGTGGAAGCGGTGCATAATGCCCATCCGGATGTGGCCATCTATCTGGGCTGCTTGGACGAACGGCTGAACGAGAATGGCTACATTCTGCCTGGTCTTGGTGACGCTGGCGACCGTCTCTACGGCACGAAGTGATTCTATTCCGATTTCCCTGCGGAACGTTTCTTCGCATTTTTTCTGAACGATTCTGTCAGGCCAATCAATTGGCCTGACAGAACAACCGTCAGCAACGAATACAGAATGCGCCGCAAGGGGATATAGGACAGTGAAAGCAAAAGCACCGTCAGATCACTGGCCAGATAAATCCATTGAATTTTGGTTTTTAGAATGTGCGACAGGCCCATGGCCAATGCGTCGTCGCCCGTCGGTGCGCCGTTGATTCTGACGCATAGGCCGACGCCGAAACCGACGAATACCGCTCCGCCGATGGCCGCCAATAGAGGATATTCGCTGATTTGCGGCCATAGACGCGGCGTCTGTTCCAACAACGCGTAAAAGAGGGAAAAACTGCCTCCGGCAATGATGGAATTGCGAATGAATTGTTTTCCAAGTGTCTTGTAGCCAAAAAGATAACAGGCCGCATTCAAGACGAGCCCCGAAATGGACGGCGAAAGGCCGAACCAATGCTGAAAGAGCAATGTCAGCCCCAGAACGCCGCCTTCCGTGACGTCTGAAATAGAATGAATTTGGTAAAGGCCGAATGCGAGAATCGCGCCGCCGATGATGTTGAAAACCATTTTATTTCAGTGCGGCGAGTTTTGCTTCGCAACGTTTGTTGACGTCTTCCAAATTACGGGACGCTTCGTCCCATTCCCAGACAGTGTCTTCCAGTTCCTTTTTGATTTCCGCGAGACGTTTGTTGAGCGCCGCGAAATCAAGGCCGGGCTTGGCGTTGGCCATGTCTGAAAATATCTGGGCCTGTTCGGCTTCCAGAGCTTCGGATTTCTTTTCCGCTGCTTCGACGGCTTTTTCGTATTTGCGTTTTTCCGCGGAGAACTGATTACGGATGAACGCCTCTTCGCGTTTGCGGTCTTTTCGTGAATTAATGACGCTTGGCGCATCCTGCGGCTTGGCGGCTTGCGGCGCGTTTTTGGCGGTATTTGTTTTCTGTTGCGCCGTTGTCGAACTGTCTTCTGCCAGTTTGGCCTGTTGTTCGGCGAGTTTTTGGCGATAGTAATCGTAGTTTCCGTAATAGCGGGTGATTTTTCCGGGCGTCAGTTCGAAAATCGTCGTTGCGAGATTACGGACAAATGTGATGTCGTGCGATACGATGCAAAGCGTTCCTTGATAATCCTTTAACGCATCTTCCAACGCTTCTCGAGCATAGATGTCCAGATGCGTGGTCGGTTCGTCCAGCAGAAGGAAATTGTTTGGCCGCAGGAGGAGTCGTGCGAGTGCGAGGCGGACTTTTTCTCCGCCGGAGAGGACGGAGACATATTTGTCTATGGTTTCGCCAGGGAAGCCGAAGCCGCCGAGCATGTTACGCAATTCGCCTTCCGAACGGTCTGCAGAAACGGCGCGGACGGTTTCGAAAACCGTCTTGTCCGGATCCATGGTTTCCGTAAAATCCTGTGATTGGTAGCCGATTTCCACGCCGTGCCCAATGGAACATTTGCCGGATGTGAGATGCAATTTGTTGGAGAATATACGGAAGAGGGTGGTTTTGCCGAGGCCGTTCAAGCCGACGAAAGCGGCCTTTTCACCGCGTTCGATGCTCAGATTAACATGTTCAAACAGAAGATGATCTGGCGTGTATCCAAAGGATGCGTCCTGTAATGAAACGACTTCCTGACCAGAGCGCGGGGGGATGGGCAGACGTATTTTCGGCGGTTTGACGTAGATTTCCGGAACTTCGATATTTTCCAGCCTGTCCAGCATTTTTTGGCGGCTTTGGGCTTGCGCGGCCTTGGTGGCCTTGTATTTGAAGCGGTCGATGAAAGTTTCGATCTGTTCGCGTTTCCTGTCCAGATTCTTCTTTTGTGCGAGAAGTTGTTCGTGGCGGGATTCGCGGTCACGGATATATTGGTCATAATTGCCTGGATAACGGGTGATGACACCGCCCATGACCTCCATGGTGATGTTCGTCAGCGAGTTGAGGAGATAGCGGTCATGGGAGACGAGCAACAACGTTCCGGAAAAACTGCGGAGAAAGTCCTTAAGCCATTCGATGGCAGGAACATCAAGATAGTTTGTCGGTTCGTCCAAGAGAAGGATGTCTGGACGCGAAACCAAAACGCGCGAGAGTTCGGCACGGATTTTCCATCCGCCGGAGAAGGCGGAGAATGGCTCCTGAAAACGTGCGACAGGGAAGCCAAGGCCAGAGAGGATGGTTTCCGCGCGATTCTTAAGTTCATAGCCGCCAAGATGTTCGAATTCCGTTTGAAGAGTGCCGAGCCGCGTAAGCGCACGTGCTTTTTCAGCGTCGCCAAGCGAGTCAAGCGAATGTTCCAACTTCTGGATTTCGGCGTGGAGATCATCCAATTCAGGGATGGCGTTTTCCACGTAATCAAGCAGAGGAACGTCTTGATTCCCTAAAAACACTTGCTGTTTGACATAACCGATCCGTTCCGAACTTGGATAGCTGATGGTGCCTTTGTCAGGAGACTGATTTCCGGAAAGCAGTTCGAAAATGGTACTTTTGCCGACGCCGTTCGGGCCGACGAAGCCGACGCGTTCGCCCGGATTGACGGTGAAAGTCGCGTTGTTGATGACTTGCTGTTTGCCAAAAGCTTTTGAGACTTGTGTAAACTGAATCATAGTGGAAACGGTAAAAGAAAAATGCTTCGGACAGCGTCGTCAGCATGTGTGTTTTGCCAAAAAGACATTATAGTATCAATTGGGACGATGGATAACCAGTAATTATGTATAATTTGCCACAAGTAACATCAAAAACAACTAGCCACGACGATGCGGAGGCTGATTTTCGCGTCCGGCTGGAGGAAATTGGCGTTTCCTCCATGCTTTCGGAGTGCGAACTGATTCAGCGTTCCCGTTCGTGGGGCGGTTGTGACGTGTATCGCTGGCGTCTCCCAAATGGGCGTGAATGCCTTGTCAAGAGTCTGCAGAACCGTCCGTTCTGGATCCGCCTGCTTTATGGTCAACGGGCTCTTCGGAAAGAAGACAAGAATTTGCGCATGCTGTTGGATGAGGGCGTCCGTGTGCCGCGTCCTTACGGCATGGCCGACGACAACAATCTGCTTGAAGAATTTCTAGCTGATGGCAAGGTGCTGTTGAGCATGCGCCATTACACGGATGAGACGAAACCGAGCCGAGAGTTTTTCAAGAAGCTTGTTGACATGGTGTTATCCATGCATGACCATAAAGTCTGCCATGGAGATTTTCATCGTGCGAACATTATGATTTTAGGTAAAGAAGAGCCTTGCCTGCTGGATGTGGTGACGGCCAGGAAGATTACGGATGAGTCATCATGGCTGGACCGTTGGCTGTTCGGCATTTTCAAACAGGCGGACGAATTTTCCTTGGCGCGGATTGTGGAGACTTATTATCCTGATTTGATGGACGAACGCTTGCAATCTCTGCTGGATCGTGAACCATGGTATTTGAAGATCGGACGGTATTTGCGGCATAACATCTACCGTCGTCTTCGTGGAAAACGGAAACGGAAGAACGGATAGGCGGCTGAGCCGCCTATGCGGGCTTATGGCTAATGGCTTATGGCTTATGGGCTATGGTTGAGGATATTACAACAAACGGATGCCTTGCGGGCATCCGTTTGTGTTTATAAGATCTTTGTGAACGATTTACTGGTTAATTGAAATACCAGTTCTGGCCTTTTGAAGGCGGTGTATTGCGTTTGCTGACCTGCGGCGGCGGAGGCGGAAGATTCCGTTTGCTCTTCTTCTTGTCCTGCGGAGCTTCATGGGAGGAGAAAGACGTCTTGAAGGAGACGTTTCTGTCGCCGCCACGCTTCTTCGAACCGCTGTCTTGGAATTTGTCCGCCCATTTGCCCTTGCGCGGGGCATGTGTGTTGCTTTCGCGAAGATTGACCTTTCCGTCGCGGGAATAACGCGGGCGTTCGTCATCGAAACGATGTTTCGGGCGTTCGTCATTGTAGCGCGGACGTTCGTCATCAAAACGGCGCTTCGGACGTTCATCGTCATCGAATCTGCGTTTCGGGCGTTCATCGTCGAAACGGCGCTTCGGACGTTCGTCAGAGTACCGTGGACGTTCGTCATCGTGATGACGTGCAGGACGTTCGTCATCGAAACGGCGCTTCGGCCGTTCGTCGCGTGGCGCACGTTCGGATCTTTCCTCACGAACGGCTGGCTTTGTATGTTCTGCAACGGCCGGACGTTCTTCTTGAACTTCCTGACGTTCCGTGTGTTCCGTATATTCAGCCTGTTCGATTCTAGCAGGTTTTCCCTGTGGGGCAGACTCTTCTTCATGCATGTTGGGAGCGTTCTCCGCATATGACGGACGGTCGAGATTGCCGGGCCTTTGGCGAACGGGGGCTTCGCTTTCGCCGAAATCCTCTTCCTTGGCCCATGCATCGTATTCACGACGCGGACGGCGACCGCCTCTGTCGCCACCGCGTTCTCCTCTGCCGTCTCTGTCATCACGGTCACCACGGCGACGGCGACGTCCGCCACGTTCTTCACGATCGTCTTCGCGTCCACCATCGCGCCGTTCACGGTTTTTACGGTCGCTGCGGTCGAGGATTCGTTGCAGTTTCGGCCCTTTGGGACCGATGTCTTCCGGCCCTGTGTCGCCGCAGGTAGCGAGTTGATGTCCAAGCAGTTTGGCAATGATGACCGATAAGTCCTGATTGACGGAAAGAGTCTCCACTTGGTTCAGAATGTTCATGTCCAGTTTGTAATCATGGACATCATGGAAGATCTTCTTGAGACGCTGTTCCGTGACTTGCGTGCGGGTGGGAACCAGCCTGTTCTGCATCTGGGCACCGACATTCCGTCTGATGGCGTCTAACTGCCGCATTTCACGCGGCGTGACAAGCGTGATGGCCGTGCCTGTCTTGCCGGCGCGGCCTGTACGGCCGATACGGTGAACGTAGCCGCGGGAGTCGAAGGGCAGATGGTAGTTGAAAACGTGGGATACATCATCGACATCAAGGCCGCGGGCCGCCACGTCCGTGGCGACGAGAATGTCAATTTCGCCGCGGCGGAAAGCGGCCATGACGCGGGAACGTTGCGCTTGCTCCATGTCACCATGGAGGCAGTTGACGTTGTATCCTCTGGCGGACAGGAGGATGTTCAACGAATCCGTCTCTTCCTTCGTACGGCAGAAAATCATGCCTTTGGTGACGTTCTCCGCGTCGATCAGACGGATGACCGCATCAGCACGTTCATGGTCTTCAATGACATAGAAAAGCTGCTCGATA
>JAFZIJ010000014.1 GCA_017554445.1 Victivallales bacterium | reverse complement strand
GGTAAGCTGATGATGCTCCATCCGTCGCAAGTGCTCGTGTCGTCCACAGGCCGCATAGGCGTTCCGATGCCAATGGACATCATTGAGAAAGGCGTCGAGATGTGCGTGAAGGAACTGTCGGCGGACGGTGGCGAGACGGCCGCCCGCGCCATCATGACAACGGATACAGTTCCAAAGCATCTTGCTGTGTCGCTGGACATCGGCGGCGCGGCAGTTCGCATCGGCGGCATGACGAAAGGCGCGGGCATGATCGCCCCGAAGCTGAAGATGCAGCCGCCGCAAGCCACGATGCTTTGCTATCTGACGACGGATGCGAATATCGAACGCGCGGCTTTGAACGACTGTCTGGCCGCCGCCATTGGCAATTCATTCAACCGCATCACGGTTGACGGCGATACTTCTACAAATGATACAGTGTTGGTTCTTGCGAACGGCGCTGCTGGGAACGATGAAATCAAGGCGGGCACGCCCGAATGCGCGGCATTCGGCGAAGCCTTGCAATATGTGATGGCCGATTTGGCGAAACGGATGGTTCTCGATGGCGAAGGCGTCTCTAAGTTCGTGGAAGTGAACGTCCACGGCGCCGCCAGCAAGGCGGATGCGAAGGTCTGCGCGGAAGCGATCGCGAATTCCGCCCTTTGCAAGACGGCGTGGTTCGGCGCGGATCCGAACTGGGGCCGAATCCTTTGCGCGGCAGGATATTGCGGCATTTCGTTCGATCCGTCCAAGGCGGATTTGTTTTACGACGGCGTTCCAGTCGTCCGCGGCGGTGTCGATGCAGGCACGCCGGAGGCGGATCTAGTAAAAGTCCTGAAGAATCGCGAATGGAAGATGGATCTTTATCTTGGCGCGGGCGACGGTGATTACACAGTCTGGACATGCGATCTCACATACGATTATGTGAAGATCAATGCCGACTATCATACATGATTTCGCTGAAATCATGTATGGCTAAAGGCTTATGGCTAAAGGCTTATGGCTTATGGCCTATGGCTTATGGATTTGTTCCTTTCGTCCCTTTCGTCCCTCTTGGATCATAAATGAAAGTAAATTTGGAGCCGCGTCCCGCATTGGCTGTCAGCCTGAATTCGGCCTGGCAGAAGACGCTCAGTTTCAATAACTTGAAGTTGGGCGACGTGAACCGCGCGTTCGAAAGCCATGAGACGGGCGGCGGCAAGGGGACAAATGTGGCCCGCGTCTTCCGTCTGTTGGGCTGCCCCGTCTCTGTCGCGGCGTTCGTCGGCGGATTTCCGGGCGAAAGCCTTCGGCGTGATTTTGAAAAAACGGGCGTCCGACCGCTTCTCGTGAATTGCCGTGGCGTGACGCGTTGCGTTTACACGGTCATCAACCATGCGCGCGGTGAGGCGACGGAATTAATCGAACCGTCCGCTCCGATTTCCGAAGAAGAACTCTCCCAAATGCGCACATTGCTTTTGGAAGAAGTTCCGCGTCATGGAATCGTGGCGCTGTGCGGCAGCCTGCCGCCTTGCGTGACATCGTCGTTCTATGCGGAAATCGCCGCCATGGCCAAACGAAGCGGCGTTCCAGTCGTTTTGGATGCGGCAAAAGACATTGGCTGTGTTTTGGAAGAGGGCGTCACGCTACTGAAAATCAACGCGGAGGAGCTCTCGCAGGTTACTGACGGCGAACACGATGCCATCAAGGCGGGAATGGCTCTTCTCGCGCGTTTTAAAGGGCTGTCATGGCTCGCCGTTACCGATGGCGGCATGGGTGCCCATCTGATGTCCAAAAATGGCGTATGGCGCTTTAAAACGCCGCGTTTGGAAAAGATCGTCAGCCCCATCGGTGGCGGCGATTGCGCGACGGCGATTATGGCCCGCCGTCTGGCGGAGGATCCGCTGGCCGACGACATGTCGATGCCGGGCTATTTCGCGGAGGCGTTGGCTTGCGCGTCCGCCTCCTGTCTGACAGATACGCCGTCCGTCTTCGAACCGTCCGCCGCGCAGGACATCCTGCGGCGGACGGCCATTGAACGGCTAATCTAGAAGGCTAGATTTTACTTTTCTTTCTTCAGGCAAATGCCTAAGTTGTTGGCGTTTGCGCGAAGCCAGCCGCCTTCCTGATGGGTGTAGATTTTCACAGGATCCGGCGTATTGCCGTCTTTGTCAGGCTTCTGCGGATTCCAAACGGCGAGAGTCGTGGAGCCGCCGCCGTCCATGTTGAGAGCGTCTTCCGCGCCGTATTCTTTCAGCATTTCGGCGATTTCACCAGTAGTCGCGCCGACGGAATAGTCCTTCTGACGACCATCAACGACGATGAAATAGACGTAGCGGCGGTCTTTTGAGAGACCGTAACCAGTTCTCGGATGGACGCTCTTGTCTCCTGCCGCCCAAGGTGTTACGGTTCCGTTGTCCAAAATGACGGCGAAGCCGGGCACGGAAATGTAAAGGTCTTCGTTTTTGATGTTCGCTTTGTTTTTGTCCGTCCGGAAATCGACCTTTCCGTCTTTAAAGACAATGAATGACGGACGCCCCAAGTCGTTGGTGTCGAGAATATCGCCCTGCGCGACGGTCAACCCCATGTGGCATGCGAACTTGTGATTCCATGGCGATTTCCAAGGCGTCCATGGCGAGGCGTTGACAGCCAGTAGCATGTTGACGTCATAGCCGCCTTCCTTTTTCGGCTGATGGGCCTGCTTCATGAAAGCCTTGGCCGACTGCCGCCGTGTGACGATAATGAGATCCTTTGCGTTCTCCTCCGGCATGTTCTGGCCCCATTCCGCTGGCTTCGGCGTCGTGAAGAATTCGTATTTTCCGTCCTTCAGATCGATTTGGACGATGTGGATTTTCATGAGCCGCGGTTCTGTCTTTTCCAATTTGATCAGTTTGATGCCCGGGAAGAGCTTTTCTGCATCCTTCCATGGATTTTTCTCTTCCTGTGCGCACAGGGAGAGCATGGCGACGCATGCGAAGACGATGAAAGATAAGCGTGTTTTTTTCATGGTGTTCCTTTACAATTGATTTATTTTCAACCTTTAAAGCGTTTTTCCAGTTCAGAATAGGTGATGTGGATCATGGTGGGATTGCCGTTCGGGTCGGCGTACGGCATGGTGGCATGGGCCAAGTCGGAAATCATCTGGCTGACCTCCTTTTCCGTCAGATTGGCCTTCAGTGAAATGGCATGGCGGCAGGCGGCCTGCGCGATATGAATGGCGCTCTGGACATTTGTCGTACGGGACTGCCGCAGGTCGTCGATGATGTCGCGCAGCGTCTGGGCGATGTCTTGATTCGGATAGGACGACGGGACGGCCGTGACGATGAACGCGTTGCCGCCGAAATGCTCGATGGTGAATCCAAGTGATTGGAAATGTTTGGTTTGCGAATTGAGAAAACGCGCTTCCTCCTGCCCGAGGTTGACGGTGACGGGAATCAGCAACGGTTGTTGCGGGATTTTCTGCGTCTTCAGATTGGCGAGAAGCTTTTCAAAGAGTATCCGCTGATGGGCGGCGCGTAAATCAATAATGACAAGGCCGTTGGCGGATTCCGCCAGCAGATGGCGGTTGCCGAGACGACCGCAGACGCGCAGGGAAGCCAAATCGCTGTTGACGGGCCGTTGCGGCGGCTGGACAGGCGTGTCTTCTGGTTTGGGCGGCGACGCAGGCGGATTGACGGAGGCCGGCCGATCTGGCAGCGGCAGTGAAATCTGCTGCGGTTCAGGCTTGAATGGTTGCGCAGCGGGAATAGGGAAGGGCGCCGCCGTAACAGGCGGGACGGTCGTCGTGGAAGAGGGCAGGGCGGTTTTCGTAGGAGATGCCGATGGCTTATTTTCAACAGGGTGTGATTTGACAACAGGCGGTGGTGGAAGTTCGACGACAGGTTCGACAGGCGGCAGTTGGACAGGCGGCGGTTGCATAGTTGGATCTTCACCGCCCTGCAATTGCCGCAACGCCGCGCGGATGGCGGCGGCGATGACGCCGCCGACTTGCCGCGGATCGCGGAAACGGACTTCACGCTTTGTCGGATGGACGTTGACATCGACGCGATCCGGCGGTAAATCAATGTAAAGGACCGTGCTCGGATAGCGGCCTTTGATGACAAGCGTGTCGTATGCGTCGCGGATGGCGAAATAAACTGTGTCCGCCGTGGCGGTCCGTCCGTTGACAATGGTCCGTTGATCTCGTCTCGAAGTCCGTGTAAAGCCCGGCTTGCTGATGAAGCCGCGGACGGAAATATCGTCCTCCTGGTAATTTACGGGCAGCATCGCCTCATAGACGTCTTTTCCGAGCAGCATGAGAATGCGTGCGCCGAGGTCGCTCGTGGCGGAGGCGCGGATGACTTCACGGTTGTTGAGCACGAGAGAGAAGGAGATGTCCGGCCGCGCAAGTGCCAGTTGCAGAACCATTTCCTCTATGTGACCGTCTTCCGTGTCCGGCCCTTTGAGGAACTTCCGCCGCGCAGGCAGATTGCCGAAAAGATGGGCGACTTTGATGTTCGTGCCGGGCGCGCAGCCGCAATCCTGCACGTCTCGGATGGCGCCGTTGTCGACGACGATTTCCGTTCCGACATCGTCCTCTTTCCGCCGCGTCTGCAAAATGAAACGGGAGACGGAGGAGATGGATGGAATCGCTTCTCCTCTGAATCCCAACGACTTGATTTGCCCGACATCCGCTTCCGTGGAGATTTTGCTGGTGGCGTGGGCTTCGAAACACATGATGGCGTCGTCGCGATCCATGCCGCAACCGTTGTCGGTGACTTGGATGAGCCGCTGGCCGCCTTGCTCCGCCGCGATGCGGATGCGCGTCGCGCCTGCGTCAATGGAATTCTCGACGAGTTCCTTGACGACGGAGGCGGGGCGCTCCACGACTTCGCCGGCGGCGATGCGCCCTGCGACTTCTGCTGACAATACGCGGATGATGCTCATTTGAAATCCATGTCCGTAATGGTGGCGGCGATGCGGTCCAATGTTTCGCGGACCATCGTCGGCCGGTCTGTGATGATGCCGTCCGCACCCATTTTCCAGGCGTTGACGACATCTCGTGGATTATTGATGGTCCAGAAGAATATCGACAATCCCTGCAGACGGATGTCGGTGAGATTGAGGAGGAAAGGCGACTGGAACTGTGCGAAGAGGGCGTCGAAGCCGTTGGCCTTCAGGTTGCGTGCGAAATCGTTTTTGCGTTGCCCCGGAACGCCTGTGATGCAGATGACATTCGCGTCTGGAATACGGCTGCGGTACTTTTTAGCGATAGCCGGAGAGCCCGTGTCCAGCAACGCGTTGCGGGTCGCCTTGTGCTTGATGAGAATGTCACAGATGCCATCGACGGCCGCGGCCTCCTTCAGATCGACGAGCACGGTGGCGTCCTTTTCCTTCACAACTTTCACAACATCTTCGAACAAAGCGATTTTCGCACCTGCGAATTTTGGATTGAATTTGGAGCCTGCGTCCAATTCGCGCAGTTCGGCGATGGTCTTCTGACGGGCCGGACCGGTGCCGTTGGTCGTGCGGTTGAGCGTGTCGTCATGGAGGCAATAAATGACGCCGTCCTTTGAAATTCGTGCGTCGATTTCCACGCCGTCCGCTCCCGCTTCCAACGCTCCTTTGACGGCTTCCAGCGTGTTTTCCGGATACTTTTCGGAAAAGCCGCGGTGGGCGATGACGAACGGCATGGAGACGTTCAGCTTCGAAATGGCGATTTTCTCCTCCATGCTCAATGGCGGAAGTTTTTCCACGATGATATTGTCAATTTCGATTTGGACAGCGGATAGACTGAATCCCGCGCGGCCGGGATGGACGCTGGAGCCGTCCAAAAAAGCAATGCATGCGCATTTTCCGTCGATGAACGACCGAGCAATATTGCCGCGGATTTCAAGACGATGCGTCCGCGTGGCAGTGGCTGGCTTGCCGTCAGGCTTATGGGCCGGTGAATAGACACGCCAGTTGAAGCGGTTGTTCGTGTCGATAATGCCGTCGGCAATTTCCGTCAAGCGGTTGTAGCGGACAGGCATTTGGGTGAAGACAGGCTTGTCCTCCAGATGGCGGAGGAAGATTGCCGCCCAGCGTGTTTCATTGGCGGCTTGCAGCATGGTGATATCCGCCTGGATGGCCATGTCCTGCCCGAAGGTCACCTTCGGCAAAAGCAACTGCGGAGTGCCGCCAGTAATGGGATGGATGAGTTTTCCGTTTTCGATTTTCCATTGCTTGCTTTCAAACAATGTGAAGCCGTCCAGCGTTGTCGTCTTGTCGAAATTCTCCTGATAGACGACGTCGCCGTGCATGGGGGTGGTCATATCGAGCGGCTGCGCGAACAGGGCGATGGCGATACCGAAGAAAAGTAAAGCGAATGATTTCATGGTTTGTTTGACGGAATGGCTGTTTGACATCACATTATGTAGGTAACGACGGCGTCCCGCCGTCGGATGGTGTGCCGTCAGTCGGTTGAGCAAACGACGGCGAGACGCCGTCGCTACTATAATTCTTTCTTCTAAAACATGAAGTGAACAGAGGAAAAAAACTCGAAAATGGAAGAGAACGCCGTGATAGCGCAGGTTGTGTTTTCGCTGTCGCTGGACCGTGATTTCGATTATCTGGTTCCAGCGGAGCTGCGCGGTCGCGTACGTGTCGGAAGCCGTGTGCGGGTGGAATTCAACACAGGGGAGCGGAGCGGCTACGTGGTCGCCATGAAATCGCAGTCCGACTACTGGCCGTTGAAGCCGATTGTCGCGTTGGAAAGCGAAAGGGAACAGATACCGGAATCGCTTGTCTGGCTTGCCGACTGGATGGCGGACTACTACTGCTGCCCGAAGGAACATGCTGTCAGAACGCTGCTTCCGGCCGTCGTGCGCAGCGGCGAAATGAAACACAAACAGGCGTTGTTCGTGTCGTTGACATTGAAGGCCGCGAATCAAAACGATGAATTCGACAAATTGACGGACAAGCGGAAGGAACTGATCCAATATCTGCGGCGGGAAGGCTCCCGTCCATTGACGGAATTGATTAATTTGAATCTAGGCAGTGCGCAGATTATTTCGAAAATGTGCGAAGAAGGATGGCTGAGCAAGGAACTGCGTGTCGTCGAACGCGATCCGTTTCTGGATGACGTCGTCCAGCCGGATGAACCAAAAAAATTGACCAAAGATCAGCAAAAGGCACTCGATGTCATCAACGCCTCGCAGGATGCGGAGGACAGTTCTGTCATTCTGCTGCACGGCGTGACGGCCTCCGGCAAGACGGAAGTCTATCTGCAGGCGATTTCGCGCTGTCTGGAGCGCGGCAAAGAGGCCATCGTCCTCGTTCCGGAAATTTCGTTGACGCCGCAGACGTGCGAACGATTCCGCCGCCGTTTCGGCAACATGGTCAGTGTCCTGCACAGCGGGCTGAGCGACGGCGAGCGTTTCGACGAATGGACGCGCATCAACGAAGGCCGTTCACGCATTGCCGTCGGAGCGCGCTCCGCGTTGTTCGCGCCGTTCCGCAATCTTGGCTTAATTGTTGTGGATGAAGAACATGAGAACAGCTACAAGCAGGACGAATCGCCGCGCTACAACGCGCGGGACATGGCGGTCGTCCGCGGAAAACATGAAAACGCGACGATAGTGTTAGGCTCCGCGACGCCGTCATTGGAATCCTATTACAACTGCGAACAGGGCCGCTACAAGCTGGTGGAGATGACGGAACGCGTCGATACAAAGCCGCTGCCGTCCGTCGAATTGATCGACATGGGGCAGGAAGCGGCCATGGCCGGCAAGGCGCAGATTTTCTCCAACCGTCTGAAAGAGTTGATTTTCGACCGCCTCCAGAAGGCGGAGCAGGTGATTCTGTTTTTGAACCGCCGCGGTTTCGCGACGCAGATGATGTGTTCGAAATGCGGCTATGTGGCGACGTGCGACAACTGCAGCGTGTCATACGTCTATCACAAGCATGCGGGCACGCTGTCGTGCCATATGTGCGGCGCGGAAACGCCCGCACCGACGGTCTGTCCGCAATGCGGCGATCCGGAAATCCGCTATTCGGGCTTTGGGACGGAGAAGATTGAAACGATTACGCAGGCGTTGTTTCCGAAGGCGAAAATCGCGCGAATGGATTCGGACACGATGCGCACGAAAGACTGCTATAAAAAGGTCTTGGAGGAGTTTAGGGCAGGGCGCGTCAACATTCTGATCGGTACGCAGATGATTGCAAAAGGGCTTGATTTCCCGAATGTTACACTGGTCGGCGTCGTCCAGGCGGACATCGGCCTCCACATTCCGGATTTCCGTAGCGGCGAACGCATCTTCCAGTTGATCACGCAGGTGGCCGGCCGCGCAGGCCGTGGTGACACGCCTGGCAAGGTGGTTGTGCAAACCTATACGCCCGATCACTTTGCGTTGCGGACGGCTGTCCGGCAGGATTTCCATGCGTTCTACGAAGAAGAGGCGCCGAGCCGCAAGATGCTTGATTTTCCGCCATGTTCGCACATGGTGATGATCCATTTCCGCAGTCAGGAGGAGGCGTTGGCCGCCGCCGCCGCGGAGGCGTTCACGGAGGAATTGAAACCGCAACTGGAGGAGAAGACGCAGGTCATCGGCCCGATGCCCGCACCGCTTTCAAAAGTGCAGAAATTCTTCCGCTACCAGTTGCTGTTGCGCGGCGGAAACATCCGCCGCTTGTCACGGCTGTTGCGCACAATGATCATCGTGCGCAAACAACCGAAAAACGTAGCCATCTACGCAGACGTCGATCCACGGAATCTATTGTAAACGAACGATTTTAATAATAAATAAGGAGATTGACTCATGGTAAAAAGAATTTTGGCAATTGGTGTCGCATGCTTCCTTTTTGTCGTTTATGCTCACGCGCAGGAAGCCACTCATGACTGGAACAAACTAGCGGACGGCATGGCCGAAGCTCTCATCAAAAACTTCTGGGGCGCAAGCTTTAAGGAACATCCCGACCGTTTCTTCTTCAACAAGATGAGCCAGCAGGCGGACATGGCCACCAACGACTACTGGCCGCAGGCCCACGCCATGGATGTCATCGTCGATGCCTATCTGCGCACGCATGACGACAAATATCTTGCCATGTTCGACCAGTGGTTCGAAGGCATCCCGCGCTTTAACAACAAACGGAAGGAAGATCCGTGGTGGAAGGTCTATGTTGATGATATGGAATGGGTTGTGCTTACACAGATCCGCATGTACGAAGCTTCCGGCAGGACGGTTTATCTGAACAAAGCCCGCCAGATGTACGCCGACTGGATCTGGACGCAATGGTGCCCCGAACACCAAGCGCCGTTCCATGGCGGCATCACATGGAAGACGGATGGCGAGCCGTCGAAAAACGCTTGCAGCAATGCCCCCGCCGCCATCATCGCCGCCAAACTGGCTCGCTTCGCGGATGTTGACAAAGAACATGACCGCAAGTCGCGTGAAGAATATCTGGCGGAAGCCGTGCGCATCATCAGCTGGATGCAGGCCCACCTCTATGACGCCAACAACGGAGAAGTCTTCGACAACATGAAAAACGACGGCAGTATCCGCAAGGCCGCGTTCACCTACAACCAAGGCACGTTCTTGGGAGCCTGCCATGAGTTGTTCCGCCTGACAGGCAACGTTGATTATCTCAAAACCGCTGAAAAGGCCGCCGAATTCATCATCAAATACAAGACGACCAACAACGGCGCATTGAGCAATTCCGAACGCGGCGACGGCGCATTGTTCCACGGCATTTTCTTCCGTTATCTGGTCAAACTCGCCCAAGAACCCGCAGTTGACGCGGAAGTTCGCGAGTATTACAAAACGTATTTGACCAGCCTCGCGACCATTCTCGCCAGCGAAGGCCTCAATCACGAGACGATGCTCTACGGTGGCAAATGGCATGAGCCGCAGCCTGCCGACAAGCCGTCGTCCCTCAACGCGCATGTCACAGGCTGCATGCTCATGGAGGCTGTCTGCCTCGTGAACAAGAAGTGATTTTTAAAGCTTCTTGTTATTCAGCAGCTGATTGCGCACCCAGCCGTTGTTCAACGGGTCGCCTGTCTCCACCATCCACTCGTGCAAGCGTTTACGCATGGCGGCGATGCGTTCCTGGCAGGCGGGATCCGTCGCGCGGTTCACAAGTTCGCCCGGATCCGTTTCCAAATCGTACAGTTCGTCCTCCGCCGTTCCGTTCCAGACGTATTTCCAACGGCGGTCGCGAACCATCCGTTGGCTATAGAGGCCGAACTGATTGCCGTGATACATGCAATGGACATCTTCGCGGCCATTATGGCCTTCGCCTTTCAGCATCGGCAGGATGCTCTTCCCTTGGAACGTTTCGGGCACTTCTGCGCCTGCCATTTCGCAGAGCGAACGGGCCAGATCAATCGTGTTGACGACAAAATCGTCACAGCTTGTGCCTGCCTTCGCGACGCCTGGCCAACGGACGATGAATGGCACACGCGTCACGTCTTCATACATGATGTAATGTTTGTCGATCATGCCATGCGCGCCGCACATGTCGCCATGGTCGCAGGTATAGACGACGATGGTGTTATCCGCTAACTTCAAGTCGTCCAACGCTTTGAGAATACGTCCGATCTGCGCGTCCAACAGCGAAATTTCGCCGAGATAACGGCCGACGAGCGGCGCCCACTGCTCCCATGTCCAGCCGTCGAGATTCCATGAACGGAGCTGCTGGGCCTGAATATACGGTTTGTTTTTGAATGTATCGCCAAAACTCGGCCATGGCGGAATGTCCGACGGCTTGTACATGTCTGCATACGGTTGCGGAACGACGTTCGGCAGATGCGGCTCGGAGGGATCCCAACGAATCAAAAACGGCTCGTCGCTTCCAGCTTGTTTTTTCAACGTTTCAATGGTCTGCGACGCACCCCAATACAAACGTGACTGCTTAGGCGTGATGGCTTCGTCGAAACCGAAGAACGGCATGCCGGACGGACGCGGCGGGAGCCCTTGCGCGGCCCGCCATTTGCCGTAGTCGGATTCCGGAATGTAGTCGTGGAAACCGTATTCCAGCGGCGATTTCGCCTTGCCGCCCAACCACTTGCCGATGAAGCTCAGGTGATAGCCTGCGTCGCGGATGGCCTGCGGGAACGACGGGATGTCCGCCGCGGGACGGCAGGCTTCCGTATCCGCGTTCGCGATGGCGAGATGTTTGCACGACCACACGCCATGCAGCAGGCTGTTGCGGGCTGGAACGCAAATTGGCGCGGATGTGAAGGCATGCGTGAAATTCACGCCGCTTGCCGCCAACGCATCCAAATTCGGCGTCTGCAGGAACGGATGTCCATTCACGCCAACACAGTCACGGCGGTGCTGATCCGCCACGATCATTAAAATGTTCGGTTTCATGAGTTGTTTGTGTTGTTATTTGTTGTTTGCTGATATTAAATGAGTTGCGCTAAAGTAAGACTTGCCAAATGCTTAATTCTAGTATTCTATAAAATGTACTTTGCCATCCATTGTTTTTCAAGATTTTAAGTATAGGATTTATCTGTTTAGCTTCTCTGGTAAGGATATCAAGAGAATACATTTTTTGTTTTTATGATTAAAAATTCATATTCTCGCCTTTAATCCTACAATCTCTGATTCATCTAGTTTTGTAAAAGCGAAGCATTTGCGGCCAAGATCTTTCAATGATGCACCAATAAGGTAAAGTTCTTTGTTATCAATAATAAGAAATCTGTCATGAAAATTCGCACTTTCACGAACCGTCAGCTCACCATACTGCGTGTTGAAAGTGTCTATATCACTTCTTGCTAATCTGTTTCCATTTCTGGATGTAACGATTTCGACTGTCACACCTGCCGCTTTCTTTGCTAAAATCTCCAATATGATGACATCTACCCAATTATCAATGAGAAGAATCGACTTTTTAGCAGAAAGAATATGCCGTGAGGCAAATATGCGAGCATCGAAAACTTGCCCGTCATAGAATACTCCTTGCACAGGAGGAAGTGAAGTTCGAACAAAAAAAGCAACTTTTTCTTTTAATTCACCTATTTCTTTATCTTGTCCCGCTAGCCGTTTGTCAACCTTGTCTTCAAATTGATTTATACGTGCATTGATGGAATATCCACGTAGAAGATGGCTTTTCAAGACTTGAGTAGCCCAACGCCTAAACAATATGCCTCGCATTGATTTGACCCTATAGCCAACAGATATGATGACATCTAGGCTATACAGGGTTAACGGGCGACCACGTGGATTTATGTGCAAAATTTGCACATTATTATATTCTTCACATTCTCCCTCACTGAAGATGTTCCGTACATGTTTGGTGATAACTGTTCTTTCACGTTGAAACAATTCACACATTTGTTCTTGCGTCAACCACACGGTTTCACTCTCCAGACGCACTTCAAGTCGTAGGGTTTCATCTGGCTGATAGACGACTATTTCATTAACTATATCTTGCATGATTAGGTATAGTGCTCTATATAATTTTTTACTATTCTGTAATTTTATATATAATAATACCTAATTAAAATTATGCAAATAAATAAGTGATCCTATAATCTTATCTAATCAATATTTATATTGGTATTAAACTTTTTTCACTTCCACGTTAACAATACATAACACAATTTGAAATGAATAGCCGCCATATGGTGATTTCGTACCATATGGCGGCAATATTTCCAGTCAATTCATTAATCTGCCATCAATGATTCAACCGTTCATGTTTCCAAGGAATCCCTGCGAGAAGAAGACGGGTTTGTAGCCGGCCTCTACCATGCAGCGCGTCGCTGTCTCCAGCCGTTTCATGTGGTCAGGCAGATAGTTGCCGTAATACGGGAAGGTATATTGCTCATGGCTCCCCGCGCCTAGAATTTCCGTGCCGCGCTCTTCGTTGTGTTTCACTGCGATAGCGAATTTCTTTGGAATCTCCGCCAATGGCGTCAAATTGCAAAGGATGGTGTTGTGGAAGAAACAGATGCCAAGCTGCGGGTCGTAATAGACGATGTTCTTGTCCATGAAGTCCTTCTCCTCCTGCATGCCGTAGTGCATGGCGAGGCCGGACAGTTCATTGCCGCAATCAACGCCTGATAGGCTCCGTTTTTCCACTGTCTTCATGTCGCCGCCACGTTGACGATCCTCCAGGCTCGGCCCGCCCATGACACGCAGGCGGAAGTTGTTGCTGTAGGCGGTCACGCCGCGGCGGATCGCCTCCTGTGCGACGGCCGGATGCACGTTCGCCCAGTGGATGACGACGGGGGCGATGAAACTCTTCGGCCCCGCAAAACGCTCTATCTCCTTCTGCACCATGTCCCAATGCTTGCCGAAGGTCTCCGCCGTCGCTTCCGCATAGGGGCGGTCCGGAAATTCACTGTAGGCATGGAAGGAGAATTTCAGCCAATCGGAATTGTCTTCGAATTCGGACTTCCAAATTGCGGGCATGTCTTTCAGGTCAAAAGGATCATGGTCGTTGTGATAGAACGAGTTGAGCGTGACTTTCAGGCCGTATTGGTCATGGATTTTCTTCAATCCCGCCAGATAGAAATGGTCGAACGCCTTCTTCGGACGCTGTTTGGAAAGATCCGTGAAGAGGAAGCTATGATCGTCGATGAAGAAGTTGAATCGTTTAAACGATTTTTTATCCCATACAAGCGTAAGTTCCTGCGAATACGTCCCGTACGGCGTCACGACAGATGCCTTCACGGTATTGACGCGCTGCGTCAGTTCAACTTCCGCCGCAAAACGCCGTCCTTCCATGACGGCTGGCTGGCCGTTGACCGTCACGGGCCATCCACCTTCGCTGATGCCTTCAACTTTCACTTTCAGTGACTTCCGGCTTTCCTTGCCGTGATTATGGTTCAGAATGGCGCCTTGACGATAATTCGTGATTTCAATCATGAGTTTTTCCTTTGCTGTTATTATTTAATCATTTAAGTTTATATTGCATAACGACGGCCGTGGCCGCTTTTGATTCAATCGTAAGTCCTCCCATGATTTCCGCCCCGCTCATATTCCTTATGGTTTCCTTTTCTTTGTCACGGTTCCAAATACTATACGTTTTTTCCGGAATCAAGCCGCGTGGCATGACATGCACGCTGCCGTCTTCGCGGAAATAGGCAATGATCATGCCTTCTTCAGCCTTGCCGAACTGCATGGCCATTGGATTGCGGCTCTTGCCGGCGTATGCTGTCAACGGGTAGTAGTCGTCTTGAAGATATTTGACAAGCGACCGCCATTCCGTCAATGCTTCCTTTAACTTTTCGGCTCCCGCTTCGTCACCCGCACCTACACCGATGCTGTTGCCGATATGGGAACGCACGTCATACAACGACAGATTCGCGAATCCCGTCCCCCAGTAGGGAATCCAGGAGGCGCATCCAAATGTCTGGCACTGAGCACTTTCGATGTCCGCCCAGAAATCGGACCGCGTATGGAGGAAGGCGTAGCGCAACGTCTCCAGATCATAGCGCATGCCGCCGCTTGCGCAGGCGTCGATGAACATGTTCGGATGGCGTTCCAGCAGTTCGGCGAAAACGCGCAGATAACCGTCGGCGTAATGGTTTTCCGTGATTCCCGCACGCGGGCAGCCCAGCCGTTCCGCCTCCTTCGCGTCCCACGCCGTCCAGTACGGCCCCGGAAACATGTTGAAATCCTGCCGATACTGATCGACACCGTGCTCCGTGATGACTTTGTCCAGCATGTCAACGACGTAATCCACGGCGAACGGATCTGCATAATTCACGAGAAGCGTCGTGCCGACAGGCACTTTTGTATCATCGACGGCCTTTCCGTCCGCCCCCAAGGCAATGACTCTTCCAGCCAGATCCTTCGCCGCTTTCGTTCCCGCCACAATCCGTTCAGGCTCAAGCCATAACGCAAATTGCAGATTTTCCGCATGCGCGGCGTCGCTCAACGGTTTCAGGCCATTTGGATAATTTTCCTTCTTGACGAACCAGTTGCCTGTGAATGGCCAGTCATGGCCCTCCGTGTCATACCAGCCGGCGTCTTTGTTGAATTTATCCAGAAATTTCGTCACGCCAGTTTTTTTGTACAATTCGAACGCCGCCAGATCGCCTGCTTCGGTAGGGGCGTCCGGACAGATCAAAGCGTTGGTCGGCGGAATGTCTGTCTCCTGATATCGGCAGAGATTCTCCTTTATCAGCCAACGGCGGTATTCGTTCTGCCCGTCCAGCCAATCGCCTTTGTAGGGCATCAGGACCACGCCCGGAAATCGCACGGATTCATTTGGTTGCAGCACGAAATCTGTCTGATATTGACCGCCTGTCATGCGGACGCCGTCCGCCTCTTTCGTGAAATCGACCTTCCAGTTGCCCTGCCAGCTCAGCACGGCGATGATGCCTGTTCCTGCCGTGGCGTTTTCCAGATTGAAGCACGGCATGTAGTCGCTTGTGCATTTGCCGTTCGTGACGGCGTAGCTGGCGGTGCCGTTCAGCCGTTGGCAGAGCGGTTCGAAATCCGTGAAGGAGCATGTGCTTCCACGAACGGCATGAAGCACATACGTTCCTGCCTGACGGTCGATGACTTCATCGATGGCCTGTAGATTTTGGATGCGCGGCGATTGACCGTCCTGTTTATTGGTCAGGACAGCATCATATTCAATGACGGAATACCCCCGATAATGAGTCAGCGTCACCTCCAGCCGCAAGGGAAATTCTTGGCAACTGTAGAACACGCAATCGATCCAACGCGTTTGATCCGCCGTCGCTTTATCCTGATGGTCATTGTGCAATGCGCATGTACGGCCCAACTCCACCCATGTCAGTTCGTCGGAAGACTTGCCGTCAACCAGAAAATGCACAGGCAGAAATTTAGGATCGCGAAGATACTGAAAATCATTAAAATATGAAGACCGTTTATTAGCCAAAAATTGCAACGGTGAGGATTTAAGGGTGAGGGGGCGAAGATACTTTAGGATGGCGAGTTGATCGTCATCCAGCTGATAGATCCAATCATTCGCAGTATCCACCTTTTTGCAACTGCTCAATACCGTCATCGCCAAAACCGCTGAAAAAAACGAACCGCGAATATTCATGGTCTGCATCTCCTGATACCTGTCATTCAAACAGTTGCAACTGGACTGGCTTGCCGTCTTCTGTTGAAGGCGTCTGGACATGGGCGCTTAGTTCGGGCGTTGTTTTCACGTCCGCCGCCAAGGCGTTGTAGTCCGTCAACGTCAGATTCTCCACGACGCCGTCCCGTTCGAAGCCTCGCCGCATCCGTGTGAACATACGGTTGTCCGAACGTTCCGTCAGATGCTCCAAATCGCCGACGACGACCATTTCGCGGCGGCTCCGCGTATGTGTCACGTTCACGCGGTTCGCATCGTTCACGAAACCGATGCCATGTTCGCCCGAACGGACGTAGGACACGATGACGACATCGCTTTCACCGCCTTGGAAGCTATCTACAGTTGATATCCGATCATGCGTAAATTTCTCCCATTCAGTTTCATCCACATCTTCCGGCCTATTCAGCCGCATCATCGTGCGGATCAGTTTCGCCTGCCGTCTGTACGGCGTGATCAGACAGACTTCCTCTTTGGGATATTGCCTGATGAACGACAGCATCAGCGATGTGCAGACGACCGCCTCCGCGTAGTTTTCGTAGCCTGGCTGGAAGCCTTCTAGTCGCAATTGTTCATGACGCAACCAGTCCGGAAGAGTTGACGTGCTCAAAAATTTCAGCGTCTGCGGCGGATATTTCGCCTCACGCTCCTTATAGGACAGCTTATAATATTCCGCCGCGCCGTTTGTCATAACCTGCGCATCGTAAAACAGTTGCGACGAAAAATGCATGAGCCGCGGATTCTGGCAGCGGTAGCATGTCTTCAGCATGATGACAGGGAACTTCCGGCAGTCCTGCAGCCAGCCCATGAAGCCGCCGCCGATGAAATACCGCTGGAATTGCGTCAGTTCATGTTCTTCTTCCAATTGTTTCCATACGACCTCCGACAACGGGAACGGTGGCAGTTGCTTCGGATCGCCGAAGAAAAAGGCTCGCTTTGCAAGACACACGCAGGAAAGGACTTCCGTACTTCCGGACATGCCGGCTTCATCGAAGACGATAACATCGAACAAGCCTTCCTCCGCGATGCGTGTGGCTAGAATCGGTGACCGCAGAATACCGATGTGCGTTCCCGCATGGATTTCGCATTGCGATTTTTTCGCTTTCGCCGTGAAACGGCTGAAAAGCGCCGCGTCGCCAGACCAGCAGCGTTCCGCGACATCGCTGCGAATGGATTCCTTCGTGGCCGCATGACGTAGCAACGGCAGATCGAACAGACGGCGGCAGATGTTGTCAACAGCCGTGTTGGACGGCGCCGTCACAAGAATCCGCAGATGCTTTTTCGCCAGTTCGCGGACAACCTGCTCTAAAACGGACGTCTTGCCTGTTCCAGGCGGCCCCTGCACGAGAACGACGGCGTTCCGCATGTCCAGACACGCCCGCAAGGCTCTGGCCTGCTGCTTGTCCAATTGCGGATAATCTTCTGCAACTTCTTCAGCCGGATAGAAATACGGCAACGGCATGATGCCCAGCATCCCACGAAGAGCCAGCTGGCCGGTCATCGCGCGATCCTGCGTCGTGTCGCGCATCATATTCACGACGCGCGTCACATAGCCTTGCGGACTCTTACGTGGCTTGCCGCGAAGCTCGCCATCGACCGGCAGCGAATTCGCATCCCATGAAATCGTTCCGATGAAGGCTGATTCATCCAATACATCAACCGTGAAATTGCCTGCCGTCGCCTTCGGCATGCCTGCAGGATATAGCTCCAGACGGCTGCCTTCGCGCAGCGGAATCGACAAATCCGTCGGCAACGGCAATTGCACGACCTCCATGCCGTCATGCAGGGGAACGATGACTTTCGCGCCGTCAAACGACAGCTCGAATGTCTCTTCACAATGAAGCAGACGCGTTTCCGTTTCGCACAAAAGTTCAAGGTCGCGCTTCACTTCCCAGTCGCCACGGATGGGGAGGACGCCTTCCAACGCACTTTCCGAATCGGCAGCCGTTGTGGCGTTGACGGGCGGATCGTCATCAAACGTGAACGCCAACTGCGCATCCCGTTCGTCTTTAGCCATTTCCGACAAGACTTTCTTCATCAGTTCAGCATACAGTCCAGTACGCCATATCAGCATTTTTACCAACTTACTCGGTTGGGATTTCTGCAATTCCTTCAGCGCCTCTTTGATGTATTCCTTTTTGACGGTATTCAAATCCATCTGCGGATAGTCGCGTTTGATGATTTTCGCGACTTCGGACATGACCTCCACCTTTTCGCCTTCGGATTCCTCCGGCAGAGTCGCGGTGATTTCAATGGATTCGCCGAAGACGATGGCACCGTCTTTGAAACCAAGCCGCTGAATGATGCTTTTATCCGCCGTTTCTAAAAGCAGTGACGGACATTGCCCTTCGGCATCCCATGACAGGCATGCCACGCGATGGGCGTCTTTGTCTTTTTCAGGCGGAATCAGTGTCGTCTCGCCAATTTTCAAGCCTTCTGATGGCACGGCGAACGGCAACGGCTGGCAGGCCTCCTCCCACATACGGAAGAATTTCTCACCTGTGGCCGCGGCGGCGCCACGACCGAGCCGTCGGAACAACTCGGCAAAATACTGTTCTAGTTTTTCTATCTCGCCAGCGCTGTTGAACATGATAAGGCCTCTGCGCATGCCATGGTTGTTTTGATAAAATATACTCCTTTTCTACAAGTTATCCACACCAGACAGGAAGAAGTTGATGGTCTTCATGTAAAAGGAAGTTGTTCAAGATAAACTTGGAAAACATTGAATAAGTACTATGTAACGAATGAAATCAGTCATCCATGCTCGCAAACATTGCTTTTTGCTATGACAATGCTATATTTGCTTTAGATTGATAAAAAATTCGAACGTATCCACATTGAAAAACAGGCATAACTTTCTACTAACCCGTATATGATGCCATATAGGAGAGACCATGGCAGACAAAAATCTACAAATACGTAATAGTACAGTGGACTTTCTAATATTCACACGCGATGCCAAGGAAGAAGGCATTGAAGTCCGTGTCCAAGATGGAGATGTCTGGTTGACACAGATGGCTGTTTCCAAATTGTTCGATGTCGATAGAAGCGTAGTTACTAAGCATTTACAAAACATTTTCACAGAAGGCGAACTGGCCGAGAAGGCAGTTTGTGCAAAATTTGCACAAACTGCCGATTATGAGTCATGGCTTTTGGAAAATGCCGTTATTCTGGAAGTTTAACCTCCCTGTAAAAGTAATATGTTGATCCAGAAAGTCGACAAGGGCACGGATTTGGCGAACATGCTTCTGTCATACGTGGAAAAATGTTCATGGAATGAAGCCAAAGAGCATATCGCCGAAATGATCAGAGCTTGGAAATTTGCTGATTGGGAGACCATGTTCGCGGCAATCCATGACGGGAAAATCGTGGGCATGGCTTCCGCAATGAAGACGGACTATTATCCGTTGCCGGATATCTGTCCATGGGTGTCCTGCATTTTTGTTTCCGAAGAATACCGTGGCCAGAAAATCAGCGGGGAGCTGATCGCCCATGCGAACCAGTACCTGAAAAAGCATGGCTTCAGCAGGAGCTATATCCCGTCAGAATTTTTCGGACTATACGAACGTTATGGCTACTCCTACCTTCAGGATATCGTCAATTACGGTGGCGGGACCGATCACTTGTTCGTCAAGGAACTGGAATCGGATGATTGATTCGTCGAAAGATTTCTCATTTCCACACAATGGTAAAAAATCCTAAAAATCTCCGCCGACTAGTTGCCTCTTTTGTTTTACCACTATATTAAAGAAAATAGCTACTTGCTCTCCGTTTGAACCTTCTGGAAAACACCATGCCTGTACCATTCGTCCATCTCCATACCCATAGCGATTTCAGCCTGCTGGACGGCACCGCCAAAATCGAAGCCATGCTCGGCAAATGCAAAGACTTCGGCATGCCTGCGCTCGCCATCACCGACCATGGCAACATGAGCGGCTGCTACGAACTCTCCACGCTCGCTCCGAACTTTGAAGTCAATCCCATCATGGGCTGCGAATTCTACGTCGCGCCCGGCTGCTATACTGACAAGAACGCCAATCAACGGCACCATCAGGGCTTCCATCTCGTCTGCCTCGCGGAGACCTACAAAGGCTACCAGAACATGTGCCATCTCAACGAAGAGGCTTGGATACGAGGCCATTACTACCATCCGCGAATCGACAAGGATCTCCTACGCCAGTATCATGAAGACGTCATCTGCCTTTCGGCGTGCATCTCCGGCGAAATCCCGCGCAAGTTTCTCGACGGCGACGAAAAAGGCGCCATTCTCGCCATAGAGGAGTACGCCTCCATCTTCGGCGACAATAATTTCTTCCTCGAAATCCAAAACCACGGCATCAAGGAAGAGGCTGAAACTGCTAAATTCCTAATCGAAATCGCCAAAAAGAAAGGCATCCCGCTGGTCGTCACAAATGACTCGCATTACCTGCTTAAGGAGCATAAGGAGGCTCATGAGCTGTTCCTCTGCATCGGTACCCAGAAGACCATGAAGGATCCCAACCGTATGCGTTTTGACGGCGACGGATATTGGTTCAAAGACTCCGACGAAATGGCCGCGCTCTTCCCCGACCTGCCGGAAGCCATGTCCAATACGGTTGAGATCGCCAAACGCTGCAACGTCCATCTACCAACCGTCGATGACAAGCCGCCAGCCAACCACTACCCGGAATATCCCGTTCCCGAAGGAACTGATCGCGAACAGTATCTTCGTGAAATCTGCGAACAAGGCATCCCCGAACGGTACGGCTTCGATCCACATGCGAAGGAGTTCACGCCTGAACAGCAAGTCATCATCGACCGCATGAACTATGAAATCGGCATCATCAAGAAGACGAAATTCATCAGTTACTTTCTGGTCGTGTGGGACTTCCTGAACTACGGCCACAGAGTCGGCGTGCCGCTTGGGCCGGGCCGTGGTTCGGGCGCAGGCTCCATCGTCGCCTACCTGATGCACATCACAGACATCGATCCTATCCGCTATGGTCTTCTGTTCGAACGTTTTCTGAATCCTGAACGCGTCAGTCCGCCGGATTTTGACATCGACCTGTGCGAACGCCGCCGCCACGTCGTTATCGAATACGTCCGTGAGAAATATGGCGCTCCAAACGTCGTGCAGATCGGCACGTTCGGAACATTGAAGGCGAAAGCCGTCATCAAAGACGTCGCCCGCGCTCTCGGCATGACGTTTGAGCAGGGCAACCGCCTTTGCAAACTTGTTCCGGCGGATCCCAAAATGACGCTTGCCAAAGCCTACGACGGTAGCGACGAAATCAAACAGCTTGTCGATAATGACCCTGAATACAAGGAGTTGTGGAAATTCGCAAAGGTTCTGGAAGGTCTGAACCGCAACATGTCCATCCATGCCGCGGGCGTCATCATCTGCGACATGCCGGTCGCGGAAGTCGCCCCAATCTCCAAAGGCGCCAGCGACGAACCGACAACGCAATTCTCAGCCGTCCCCTGCGAGCATCTCGGCCTGCTGAAGATGGACTTCCTCGGCCTCCGTACGCTCACGATCATCCAAGACACGCTCGACCTTATCGAAAAGTCACGTGGCATCAAGCTCAAATCGTCTGAAATTCCAATCGACGACGCCAAGACATTCCAACTGCTCAACAAAGGCGACACGATCGCCGTCTTCCAGCTTGAATCGACAGGCATGCAGCAGCTCTGCCGCCAATTCGGTGTTGAAAAGATCGAGCACATCATCGCTCTGATCGCCCTCTACCGCCCAGGCCCGATGCAGTTCATGCAGAATTTCATCGACCGAAAGGCGGGCCGCGAAAGCTGCGACTACGACGTGCCTGTCATGGAAAATCTTCTCTCCGAGACATTTGGCATCATGCTCTATCAGGAGCAGATTATGCAGGTGGCGCAAGCCGTCGCAGGCTTCACGCTTGGTTCTGCGGACATCCTCCGCCGTGCCATCGGCAAGAAGAAAATCAAGCTCATGGAATCCATGTACGCTCAATTCATCGAAGGCGGCGAGAAGAATGGGTATCCAAAGGAGAAGTTGGATGCCATTTGGGAGAAGATCAAAATCTTCGCGGGATATGGCTTCAACAAATCGCATTCCGCCGCGTATGGCTTCATGTCGTACCGCACCGCCTATCTGAAAGCGCATTACGCGCCCGAATTCCTCGCGGCCAACATGACGTCCGAACTTGGCAATTCCGAACGGACGGCTTTCCTCCTGAAGGAATGCCGCAAGCAAGGCATCAAAATCCTGCCTCCAGATGTAAATGTCTGCGACGTAGGATTTTCTGTTTCAAACGAACAGATATTCTTTGGTCTTGCCGCCATCAAAGGCATCGGTCAATCAGCCGTCAGCGGCATCATCAGCGCACGTGAAAAAGGCGGTCCGTTCAAAGATATCAACGATTTTTGCGAACGTGTCGAAGGCAACGGCAAACGCCTTATGGAGAATCTCATCAAGGCGGGTGCCATGGACTGCTTCGGCCTCAAACGGTCGCAGCTTCTTGCCATGTCGGATGAAGCGCTCGCTGCCGCGCAACGTTCCCAAAAGGACCGCAAGTCTGGCCAGCGTTCCCTTTTCGATTTGCTAGCGCCAGAAGATCAGTCGATGACGAAAATCAACGCTCCGGACATTCCGGAATGGCCTATCAAGGAGAAGCTTGATTATGAGAAGGAGCTTCTTGGTTTCTACGTCAGCGGTCATCCTATCGCGGAGTATCAGGAGCAAGTCGATACATTCCAGTCGGACGATCTCAGCGAACTGAATGGAATTCAACAGAACACGACCGTCCGCGTCGGCGGCTTCCTCAGTCATGTCGTCCAGAAGTTCACGAAGAACGACAACAAGCCATGGGTGATTCTTACGCTTGAAACGCGCGAAATCACGATGGAATGCCTCGTCTTCAACGAAGCCTATCAGAAGACATTGCAGGAATTTCCGAATGTCTTCACGCCAGACACGGTCGTGCTCGTCGAAGGCGAAGTTTCTCGTCGAGACGAAGACGAGCCGCTCAAGCTCATCGGGCAGCGCGTCATTCCGATTTCCGCCGCGCCCGAACTGTTCACCTCCTCGCTTCATCTCCGTCTCCATGAAAAAGACATGACGGCGGAAAAACTCACTCAAATCAAACAACTTGTGAAAGAAAATCCAGGCGAGACACCGCTTGTTTTCTGCATGCTCTGCAATTCGGGCGACGTTGTCTTCTCCGGCAGTGACGACCTCCATGTCAACAACACGCCCGCCTTCCGGGAAGCCGTCGGGCAGTATCTTGGCAAGGACGGAATCCATTTCAAATCAGACCATAAGCGCCCTGAATCCAGCCGCAAACGCCGCTGGTATCCAAAAGATTGATGTATTCTGGATTTTCTGGAAGTTCTGGATAGACTGGATTGACCAATCTCCAAAGCTTCCAGAGCTTCCAGCTCCTCCACTCCCTACTCCTAAAATCCTTCAGGAAAACAACTATGAAAACATATCGTGTCGGTCTCATTGGTTGCGGTTTCATCGGTAAAGTCCACGCCTACGGGCATTTGAACATTCCGTTGTTCTTTGATTTGCCGGGCTACAAATCCAAAATCACGATGGTCTGCGCCGCCCATCCGGAAAGCGCACGCAAGAACGCGGACAAAATCGGTGACGACATCCAAACCACCACCGATTTCCGCGACATCACGGAAAATCCAGACATCGACATTGTCGATATCTGCACGCCGAACGACCAGCATTGCCCGGCCATCTTGTCCGCCATCGCCAATCAGAAACACATCTACTGTGACAAGCCGTTGACGGCCACGCTTGAAGAGGCCGAACAGATCGCCGCCGCTTTGAAAAACTACCACGGCACGGCGCAAATGACATTGCAGAATCGCTTCCTGCCAGCGCCTTTACGGGCCAAGCAACTCATCGATGAAGGCGCTATCGGCGACGTTCTGGAATTCCGCACGGCTTACCTCCATGCGGGCAGTGCTGATCCGAAGGCACCACTTAAATGGAAACTTTCCGGCAAGGCCGGCGGTGGCGTCATCGCGGATCTTGGCAGCCATATTCTGGATTTGACGGAATATCTCATCGGTCCGTTCGACAGCCTGCTTGCGACGACGCACATCGCCTATCCCATGCGTCCTTCCGCCTATGATCCGACGAAGATGGTTCCCGTTGATGCAGAAGACAATATGAATGTCATCGTCCGTCTGCCAAACGGCGCTTCAGGAACGGTCACGGCCTCTAAAATCGCCACAGGCGCAGAAGACGAAATCCGCGTCGAAATCCATGGCTCCAAAGGCGCGCTCCGCTTCAACGGCATGAAGCCGCATGGCCTGCAGTTCTATGATTGTTCTGCACAAGGTTCGCCCATCGGTGGCCGCCGCGGCTGGACGACGATTGATACAGGGCAGCGCTTCCCCGCGCCCGCCAACTTCCCTGGCCCGAAATTCGCCATCGGCTGGCTGCGCGGCCACATGCAATGTCTCTACAACTTCCTGGATGCCGTCCACAACGGCCAGCCCGGCAACCCTGGCCTCATGCGCGGCGTGGAAGTCCAGCGGATGCTGGAAAAAGTGCGGCAATCCGCCAAAGACAACGCTTGGGTGAAATTGTAGAAATCTAGAATCCTAGAAAACCAAAACAGCCCGCATGCGTTTCCACATGCGGGCTGTCTTGTGCAATCTTACCGTTAAGGATTAACGAGCGTAGTACTCGATAACCTTCGTGATTTCAATGTTCGTCGGGATTTCTTCAACCAGCGGTTCGTGCAGAACCGTGACCTTGATCTCGTCTTTGTTGATTTCAAGATACGGCGGCAGAACGGCGTCGTTCAACTTCGCGATTTCAGCGATCTTCGGGGAGCGTTCCGCGTTGATGGAAACGACCTGACCAGCCTTCAGACGGTAGCTGGCGCGGTCAACGATCTTGCCATCGACCAAGATGTGGCGATGGGACACGATCTGGCGGGCGGCGAAAATCGTGCTGGCAAGGCCGGAACGATAGACGACGGACATCAGACGCATTTCAAGATTACGGAGGAGCTTGTCACCCGTGATACCTTCGCCGCGCTTCGAGTTCTCATAGATGAAGCGGAGCTGATGCTCGGTCAGGTTGTAGAACGTCCTCAACTTCTGCTTTTCAAGAAGCAGTTCACCGTAGGTGGAGAGCTTGCCGCGGCGTTTGGTCGGGCCATGCTGACCGGCGGGATAATTACGCGCCTTTCCGGCGGTTCCGCTGCCCTGTCCACCGTCACCGGCGGTTCCCGTGTTGGCCGGGCAGTTCGCCATGCCCCACAGGCAGTAACCGACTCTGCGGCACAACGTGTGCTTCGGGCCTTTCACACTTACTTTCTTCTTTTCGTCAGCCATGGTTTTTCCTTTTTGTTTGCTCTTCTCCTACGATGTCAACTGGCGCCGCCTTTTGTCGTCCCCGCCCCATCATGGAGCCGGGTTTCCGCCCAATCTCATTGGCCGGAGGCGACTAATCGCACGGAAAAAGTCATTTAATTTAATGCAAGAATAGTTTTTAGCAAATTTTCAAGTATATTTTATCCTGTAACCAACCCATTCCATGCCTTATTGTGCCTTTATCAGGAACACGACACCATGCCAGAATCGTTTACTTTCAACGCCAAACCTTGGGAAACACCGGAAATCTGCTGTTTGGACAGACTTCCCGCTCATGCAACATTCCATCCATATCCCACGCCTGAACTCGCCCGCGCACGAAACCCACAGGACTCCCCATGGGTCATGTCTCTTGACGGCGATTGGAAATTCAAGCTCGTCGATAATCCGGAGACGATTGAATGCGAGTCGTTCATGAAACCATCTGTCAAAACGGACGGATGGGACGACATCACCGTGCCCGGCAACTGGACGACGCAATGCTTCGACAAGCCGTGGTACACAAACGTCGTCATGCCGTTTCCAAATTATCCGCCAAATGTTCCAAGTGACAATCCTACAGGTCTTTACCGCACGACGTTCATGCTTCCGAAAGAATGGCAGAACCGCCGTGTCGTCATCCATTTCGGCGGCGTTGAAAGTTGCTTTTTCGTTTATCTGAACGGCAATCAAGTCGGTTTCGCGAAGGACTCCCGCACGCCGTCTGAATTTGATTTGACACCGTTTGTGAAGGCAGGTGTCAACACGTTGGCTGTAAAAGTCATCCGTTGGAGCGACGCATCTTTTATTGAAGATCAAGACCATTGGTGGATGGCGGGCATCCACCGCAGCGTCTATCTCTACACGACGGAAAGCGTCCATATCGCGGACGTCTTCGCACGTGGTTTCGCCAGCGGCGAGTTACGGTTGGAATTGCGTGCGTCTTTTAATGGCGCTCAGCCTGAAAAAGGCTGGCGTTTCGTTACATCCGTTTTCGGACCGGGCGGCGCGGAAGTTCCCGAAGGCACCATGGAGGCGGAGATTCCGCCATCGCTTGGAGCGGGTTCAGGCAATCGCGGCAACCGCGTGGAGAAGTCATTGCAGTTCAACAATGTATCACTTTGGTCCGACGAGACGCCGAACCTCTACACGCTTGTCGTTTCATTGTTGAATCCGGAGGGCGCCGTCGTTGAATGCACATCGGTCCGCTTTGGTTTCCGGACGGTGCAAGTCAAAGATCGCCAATTGCTTGTGAATGGAAAGCCTGTTCTCATCAAAGGCGTCAACCGTCATGATTTCCATGAACGCTACGGCAAAACCGTCCCGCGCGAGACGATGCTGCAGGACATCAAGCTTCTCAAGCAGTTCAATTTCAACGCCGTCCGCACGTCGCACTATCCCAACGACACATATTGGTACGATCTCTGTGACGAATATGGCATATACCTTATAGATGAAACGAATCTGGAGGCTCATCACTACTACGGCAACCTCTGCGACGATCCACGATGGACGAACGCCTTCCTCTATCGCGCCATGAACATGGTCCAACGGGACAAAAACCATCCGGCCATCATCTTCTGGTCGCTCGGCAATGAATCTGGCTACGGTTTCAATCACGATGCGATGGCGGGCTGGATTCGCGGCATCGACGATTCGCGTCTCCTCCACTGCGAAGGCGTCCTAACAAAATACCACCAAGGCTACAACGGTTGGCCAAGTGACGCATGTATACGCGGTACAGATGTCATCGCCCCCATGTATCCGGACATTGAAAATCTGAAAAAGTGGTCGAAGCTTTCGACGGATTACCGCCCGCTCATCTGCTGTGAATATTCCCACGCCATGGGCAATTCCAACGGCAATCTGAAAGAATATTGGGATGCCTTTGAAAATCTGCCTGGCCTGCAAGGCGGCTTCATTTGGGACTGGGTCGATCAAGGCTTGCTCAATCTCGATGACCAAAATCGCGAATATTGGTCCTACGGAGGCGACTATGGCGACCAGCCCAACGACAAGAATTTCTGCATCAACGGTATGATTTGGCCGGACCGCACGCCGCATCCTTCCATGTATGAATTCAAGAAGCTTGTGCAGCCGCTCGCCGTCGAAGCGCGGAACCTCAACAAAGGTTCGTTCACCATCCGTAACAAGCGTTGGTTCATAACGTTGGATGACCTCCAATGCCATTGGACACTCACGACCGGCCAGCGGACGTTGCAGGAGGGCGACATCGACGTCGCAGGCATCCCGCCGCGCGAAAGCCGTGACATCGTCCTTGCGGATTTGCAGATTCCTGAACTCCTGCCGGGCGAAGAATCTTTTGTTAATTTCACGTTCACGCGAAAGGAAGCCAACGATTGGGCGGAAGCCGGCCATGAAGTCGCATGGGAACAGTTTGCGATGCCATTCTCCGCGCCGCCGGATCGTCCGTCCGCGCCGTTCGGCAAGTTACAGCTGAAGAAATCCGCTTCGCCGATTGAAATCATCGGCCGCCATTTCAAGATGACCATTGACCGTACGGAAGCACGAATCAAGACGTTCTCATGGCAGGACAAGGCGCTTATCATTGATGGACCGCGGGTCAATCTATGGCGCGGGCCGACGGACAACGACGGTGTCAAAGCATGGTCCGGACAGGACTGGAAACCGCTTGGAAAATGGATCAAGGCGGGGCTGAACAAGCTGATGCTCCAGACGGCTTCCTGCGATGTTGAAACCATCGATGGTGGCGCGGTTGTCGCCGATCTCTGCAACATTTGGATCGGCGCGGATGCGGAAGCTCCTGTCTGCCATCAACATCGGTATTTGATTCTGCCAGACGGCGAAATACTGGTCGAAAATCTCATCACGATCGATCCGAAACTGCCGGATTTGCCACGTGTCGGCGTCACGATGACATTGGCGCCCGCTCTTGAAAATCTGGCGTGGTTCGGACGTGGCCCGCATGAATCCTACTGCGACCGCAAGGCTGGGGCGCGCGTCGGCGTCTGGCAGGGGACCGTGACGGAACAATACGTCCCATATGTCGTTCCGCAGGAACATGGCAACAAAACGGATGTCAGATGGATGGCGCTGGAGGCGGGCCCGTCGGACGCGGGGCTGCTCTTCCAGGCCGAAAACCGCCTGCTGGAATGCTCCGCGAGCCATTTCACGGCGGACGACCTTTTCAAGGCCACTCACATCAACGAACTCGATCCGCGAAGCGAAGTGTTTGTCAATCTCGACTACGGCCAACGCGGCCTCGGTGGCGCAAGTTGCGGGCCTGACACGCTGCCGCAGTACCGTCTCGAGCCGGGCGTCTACAGTTTCTCATACCGAATCAGGCCATATATCGCCGAATAAAAACCTCCCATGAAGAGCAAGTTCTTCATCTACATCCTGCCGTTGATTCTCGGAATCGTCGCGACGATTCTGATGCTCAAGGCACCGCAGCCGCAGAAGGGCGTTCCGAAGAAACCGGTCGCGTCCGCCCCGCCTGCGTCTGTTCCGCCTGTTGTACCAGAAGTCACTGAAAACAAACAGGAAACGAAAGAAGAAGAGGCGACGGAAGACAAAAAAACGGAGGAGGCGGAACAGACGGAGGAAACGGAGGAGACGGAAGACGAGGAAACGGAGGAGGCGGAGGAGATCGTTGAGACCGACAAGTTGCGCGAAGCATTTGTCTCTCATGCGAAGACCATCAGCCAGAACGAGTTGTGGCTGGAATTCATCGCAAGGGACGATGCATTGCTTCGTTGCGTCAAGGCCGTCGATTCCATCGCGGCGGGAGATATTCCGATCGAGCCGTTGGATTTTCTGAAGCCGAAGACGCCTTTCTCCGCCTCCCTGAACGCCGTTGGGCTTCTTGTCGTCACGGTGGAGGCCATCGCACGCTACCAGAAGGCCTTCGACGCCTTGCGTTCCATCGACATGCAGGCTGCCGTGGATCTTTTCAATGAAATTGAACCTGTTTTAGATGAAATCTTCCATGGGCTCGGTTATCCGGAGACGAAGACGTTTCGCGGGCGGCTGACGGAGGCCTGCACGGTCATTCTGGAGACGCCTGTCATGAAAGGCGAAGGCGGGCTTGTCCATGTCGCCGCCAATCTGTACAAGTATTCGAATCCGCAACTGGAGGAACTTCTTCCTGTCCAGAAGCTCCTCATCAGGCTCGGTGAGACGAATCGCGAGGAGATCCGCCGCCGTGTCACGGAATTCGCCAAGCTGATGAAGCTTTATGCGGAGTGACCATAAAAAAATGGAGGGTCCCGCTCCTGCGGGAATGAAAAAATGGAGGGTCCCGCTCCTGCGGGAACGAGACAAAAGATCGCCAATCTATTCAACCGTTGCAAAATAATTCTTTTTTTCACTATTGACTTTTTCAAGCAATAGCACTATATTTATAGAAAAAACTGATTTTTTAGTCAATAAAAAGTCAATCTCGAACGTTGGCGATCCTGCCGACAGAAGTAACATCAGACAGAAATAGGTGCAGAAGCATGTCATTCCTTGATTCTCTCAAAGCCTTGTTTGGCGGCAGCAAGAAACCTGCGGCCCCCGCTCCCACGCCCGCTCCCGCGGCAAACCAGCAGCAGGCTCAGCAGCCCCCTACCAATAATTCCACGGTTTCCCGTCCGACGAATCGGCAGGTTTTCGAAGGCCGTCGCGTGGAAGCTCCAGAATGGGCGCAAGGTCTTTCCGCTTCCGAACTGATTGGCGTGCTGAAGCAGAACAATAAATGCAAATTCGTCCCCCTGTTCGAAATGAAGACCATCATGACGACAAAGGTCGGCCCGGATGGCAACCTAGTTCCCGAATACAACGGTGTGGCCGGCAGCTGCGGTGCTGTCAAAGCCGTCGGCATGAAGGTCGCCCAGCAGAACGGCATGCAGAGCGCCTATCGTTATTTTGACTTAAACAACGCTTATCGTTGCTGCTGCGACAATCCGAAGAAGTGCCCGTTCTATCTGAACGCCGTCGGCGAAAACGAAACCGTCAACGCCCGCCGTCACTAATCGCTTCGCGGTAATCCAATCAATTGACAAAAGAGGCTGTTGCAAACCTTATGGTTTTGCAACAGCCCTTTTTCTTTTGCCATAAAAACGCCGAAAAACGTGAAAAAATGGCTCAAAAAACGTCGAAAAACGTGAAAAATCAGTCGAAAAAACGCCGAAAAACGTGAAAAAACAGTTGAAAAAACGCCGAAAAACGTGAAAAAACGGCTCAAAAAACGCCGAAAAACGTGATTCGAGCCTTGAAAACATCATGTCTTGATGTATTTTATCTGTTGAAATAAAACGACATGGAGAATATGATGTATCTAAAACGAAAAATCGATGCTTTTCTGATGGAATGGAGGCGGTCTGGAAACCGTCTGCCGCTCATCATTCGTGGTGCACGCCAAGTCGGAAAGACAGAAGCCATACGGCACTTCGCAGAACAGGCATATAGCCATCTGGTGGAAGTGAACTTTGTGGAGGAACCACGTTTCAAATCCATCATTGAAGAAGGGTACAAACCGGAAACCATCGTCAAGCTGATGTCCAAGATGGACCTCTCATTTCGTTTTGAACCAGGCAAGACATTGATTTTCTTCGATGAAGTACAGGAGTTTCCAGAAATCACCACAGCGTTGAAATTCTTTAAGCAAGACGGTCGGTTTGATGTTATCTGCAGTGGATCCTTGCTTGGCATACAGTATAAGCGGATAGAGTCGCACAGCGTTGGTTACAAGATCGACTATGTCATGCGCTCCTTTGATTTCGAAGAGTTCCTTTGGGCTGTTGGATATCCAGAAAGTATTGCAAATGATATATTTGCACGAATGAAGTCATTGACGCCATTCCCGAAGGCGGAATTGGATTTGTATTCGTCTTTGTATATGGATTACATTCTGGTTGGCGGCATGCCTGCCGTCGTCCAAGATTTTCTGGAGACGAAGACGTTTGAGCATACATTGTCCATTCAGCGACAGATTCTTCTGGATTACCGAGAGGATATTCGCAAATATGCTGAAAGTCTTGATAAAAGCAAAATTCTGGCGGTATTCAATCAAATCGCGCCACAGCTTGCCAAAGAGAACAAGAAATTCCAATACAGCAAAATATCGCCTGGAGCGCGATCACGGGAATATTTTGGCTGTGTGGAATGGATTCTTGATGCGGGTGTGGCGACCATCTGCCAATGTCTCAATTTCCCTGAACTGCCGTTGAAAGGCAATGTCGATGAACAGAAATTCAAGCTATATATGGCCGATACAGGATTGTTGATCGCCATGCTCGACGATGAGACGGGAGACGATCTCCGTAAAAACAACAATCTAGGCATTTACAAAGGCGCTTTGTATGAGAACTTTGTGGGAGAGGCGCTTTCCAAATCCGGCTATGATTTGTATTATTATCGACGTGATGATGGCTCATTGGAAGAGGACTTTTTTGTACGAACCGTCGATGAATTGTTGCCTGTCGAAGTGAAGGCAGGCAACTCCGTCTCCAAATCGTTGCGCAATCTTATCGCCTCCGACCATTATCCGACCATCCGTCATGGCATCAAATTTGTCAACGGCAACATCGGTCATACGGATACTATCACGACCTTCCCGTATTTCTGTGCGTTCCTGCTACGGAAGTATTTGAGAAATATGGCGTAAGGTGAGTACAAAGACGCATTGGAATGATATAAATCTCGTATCAAATTTCCCGTCTCATCTCAAAAAAATATGTGAGACGAATGGTTATGTCACACTTCTGAACGTCTGCTGGATGTGGAGCCTGGTAAGAATTGCGAATCTTGTTCTTACAATTTTCGCCATGAATATTAATAGCTGTGCACGGAATGGACACGCATAGGCTATAATTTCAACGAATTATCAGCCCAACAAACAATTATCGAAAAATTCGTGTTGATATTCGTGTCCATTCGTGTTTTTTTCAGCTGAAAATCATGCTTCAAAATGGTTTTTCCAGGCGAAATCGGAGGCGGGACGGTGTTCGTCATGGAGATGGGCAGGCTTGGCGTCCGCCGCAGGATAGCCCAGCGGAACCAACGCGACGGGAACATAGTTCTTGGGAAGATTCAACTCTTTCTGCAATGCCTTGTGGTCGAAACTGCCAACCCAGCAGGTGCCAAGGCCCTGTTCGGCGGCCTCCAATTGGATGTGGTCCACGACAATGGCGCAATCGATCGGACCAATCGGTTCTCCTTCGTGGTTGTACCAGCAGGCTTTGGAATCGTAGCAGACGACGAGCGTCACGGGAGCGCCGAACTGATAGGATGTGCAACGGCGGATTTTGTCGAGAATGGCGGGATCATCGACGATTAAAATACGCTGCGGCTGGTTGTTGCAACCAGTGGGGGCCAGCGAGGCGGCCGCCATGATGGCGTCGATTTTTTCTGGTTCGACAGGTTTGTCGCTATATTTGCGCAGGGAGTAGCGTGCTTTGGCAAGTTGCAAAAAGTTCATGGTTGTCTCCTCTAGATAAAATTGGTTATATCAATGGGTTGAGAATGAAATCATCAATCGGCTTGCCGTCCGCCCATGGCATTTCACCGCCGAGCAGTTTGGCGTAGGTCGGAGCTTGGTCAACCGTGTCGCCGCGTTCGATGACGACGCCTTGCTTGATGTCGGGGCCGACGGCAAGGAAGACAGGTTGCGGGCCTTTCGTCGGATAATAGCCATGGGTGGCGTATCCGAAGCGGTAGTCCGAGAAATCCAACGTCTTGATGAGCGGTCGCTTCCAGTTTTCGGAGAAAGACGTGTAGCCATCGGTTTCGATGACGAACGAGAAATCGCCCGCCAGATGGTCGCGCTCTGCGACTTCCTCCGCCGTGAAGACGTCGCCGACACCATAGACGCCTTCGCTCTTCAGGAAGTTGAGCAGGCCATATGTCTTTTTCCAAAGCTCTTTGTCATCGGGATTTTTGAGTTTGATTTGCGCGGACATACCTGTGGAGTGGCAATAGGCCTGCCAATCTTTCAGGGAGCCGTCGTCGTTGACGGTGATGAGGCCGTGGTCGGCAAGAAGGACGTTGATATTGACGGAACGGACGATGTCCATCTGGCCATGGTCGGATGTCAGGAAAAAGTTCGTGTCTTGGAACGTTCCCGCGTCGATGGTGGCTTGAACAACATCGAAGAACCATTTCGAATTCAGATTGACGCCAGTTGTCACTAAATCACTGAACATGCCTGACTTATGGCGGTAATGATCCACGCAGCCCGTATGCATCGCGAAGAAGTCGGGCTTGTAGAGGCGGATCATGTCGCATGCGCAATTGACCAATAATTGATCGGTTTCAGGCTGCACGCGAATCTTGACGTTGCGCATGTGCTTTTCGGCGACTTCCCGCCAAAGCTTGTCCGAGCAGCCAGCGCGTTTGTAGCAGGCTTCCTTCGTGTCGTCCGGCCCTTGCGGCCAGTATTCGGGCAGATTGTAGTCGATGTCCGGATGGTTGGCGGTGACAGGCCAGAAGGAGTTGCCGGTGACTTTTCCAAGCCGTTTGGCGACGGTGAAAACGTCCGGCACTTTGATGCATTTCGCCCACCAATTCCATGGAACGGCTTTCAGCATGCCCGGATGGAATTCGAGATTATGGATGACGCCATGCTTGTCCGGATAGCAGCCGCTCATCATGCTGACATGGGCGGGATAGGTGATGGACGGATAAATGGTGCGCATGCGCTTCACCATGGAACCATGCTGGAAGAACTCGCTGAAGCGTGCATCGTTCTTCAGGAGAGATTCGACGTCTTCCCAGACCATGGCGTCGCAAGAGAAAACAATGATTCGGTTTGATTGTGACATTTTTTTAGCTAAGAGCTTAAAGCCCAAAGCTTAAAGCGAAATGCCGAAAACATTTCACAGGGCTTGGACAGGCTGTTTGGGATAATTGGTTGAAAGGAGAAGGCTGTTTTTTTTATAGAAAGAATGATAATTTAGAGTAAAATGAGCCGTTTGGCAAGTTTATTTTATACAAAACGGCATTACTTTATGAATTGGATGAGCGGGGGAGATGAAAAAACGGATTTCACGGGTTATGTCGAACAGGACTGTCATTCTCGCCATCGACAGCGGCGGGACGAAATGCGAAATGCTGGCGGTTGACGCCGCCACGGGCGAAGTCGTCCGCGAAGTCCGCCATCAGGCGGATTCGTTGCCGGCGGCATGCCGTCCGAAACAGAATTTCGGCGGGGCGGGCCGCACATCGGAAGTGTTGGGCTACTGTCTGGACGAAATGCTGGATGGCCTTGATTTCCAAAAACTTCTACCGACGGGCAATGTCTCGAAAGAGATGGTGGAAAAGGAATTGGAACGACATGGTTTGACGGCGGAGGATTATCAACCCGTCGGCGAAATCGACGGCGTATTTTATTCGGAAGCCATGACGTGGGGAATCGCCATTTCGGCGGGAACTGGCACGGTTGGAATGGTCTGGCCGCCGAAAGAAAAGCAGGCCGACGGGCCTCTGCTGAATGGCCGCGTTGCGGATGTTGTGCAGTTTGCGAACAGTGGACGGTTGTTAATAGACGCCGTTGGGCCGCTTCTCGGCGACTGGGGTAGCGCGTACAGCATCGGCCTTGATTTCCTGCGCCGCGCCTATCGTGAGCAGGAATCGCAGACGGAGCCATTGGCGGAAATGCAGGCGATTTGCGCACATCTTGATGCGTTTTCAGGCATTGAACGCAAGCCGGACGAAAAGAAGCTGACGGATAACTATCGTCATCTAAGTCATTTTATCTATACCTATACGGATCGGTCAATCATCGCCTCGTTAAGCCGTGTCTGCGGCGATTGCGCGAAAAACGGCAGCGAACTTGCGGAAAGCGTGTTGCTGTCGGCCGGAAGTGATTTAGCGGAAAGTGTTATCCGCGCCGCGAAGCGAAGCGGAATCGCCAAAATGGATTTTCCCGTATTGGCGTCCGGCAGCGTGTTGATGAACGACGATATTGTGTATGGCGCGATGAAAGAGCGGCTCGAACGCGAGATGCCGCAGGCCAAATTGATTCGCGCGGCGCGGCCGCAGGTCTGCGGGCAGATTGTGGCGAGATTCATGAAAATGGATCCGGTGAATTACCGCATCGTCATGCTCAATTTCTTTGCAAAATATCATGATTATATCCACAACAAAAAGAGCTAATTAAAGGAGAAAACGATGTTTTTCGATGACTATCAAAAAGTTTTGAGTGACCATCTGGTGAAACTGCAGGGTAATCGCGCGGTGATCGACGATGCGGCGAAGGCGATTGCGGAAGCAATCAAGAGCGGCCATTACGTGTTTTGCTCCGCCATCGGCCATGGTATCCAAGGCGATTTCATCAACCGAGCAGGCGGTTTGGGCAACGTCCGTCCATTCAGCTGGAGTTTCAGCGTGAACAATCCGATGCCGACGGCCGGGCAGAACCGTCCGAATCCCGCAGGCTTCAAGGCGGAGAAGGAATTCGCCCGCATGGCCGTGCGCGCCAGTAACATGCGCGAAGGCGACATTTTCATCACTGGATCTGTTTCCGGCCGTAACATCGCTCCAATCGAAACGGCTCTGGCCGCCCATGACATCGGCGCGAAAGTCATTGTCATGACCTCGGTTGACTATGCGAAACAGACGAAATCGCTGCATGATTCAGGCAAGAGCCTCTATGAATGCGCGGACTGGGTCATCGATTTGATGACGCCGTACGGTGACAGCGCGTTGATGATTCCGGGCTATGATGGCGAACTTGTTCCGCTGTCGGGCTATTCGCAAGTCATCAGCGGCTGGATGCTGTTTGGCCGCGTGATGGAAATCATGGGTACGTTGCCCGAAGAGGATCGTCCCGCTGTGTTCATGAGCTTCAACCGCGCAGGTGGCGAAGAGGCCTACAAGAAGACATGGGACAAGCTCAATAGCAGAGGATACTAAAATGAAAGGCGCAGAAAGCTATTTAAGCGGCGCCATGGCGGCGCTCGAAAAAGTGCGTGCGAATCTTCCCCAGATCAAAGCGGCGGCGAAGCTGCTAGCCGATACGATCCAGGCGGGCAACGCCATCTTCTCGTTCGGCGCGACGCATTCGTTCATCATGACGGAAGAGCTGGTCTATCGTTCCGGCGGGCTGATGCTCGTCAATCCCATCATCTCCCACGGCATGAATCTGACGGTCCGCCCCATGACGATGACCAGCCAGCTGGAACGTCTGCCCGAACTCGGCCGCATTTATCTGGAGCATTCGCCGCTGAAGGCGGGAGACGCCATCATTCTGACATCGACATCCGGCCGCAATACGGTCATGATCGACATGGCGTTGGCGGCGCGTGAGCGCGGCGCGAAAATCATCGTGCTGACATCGAAGGAATATTCCGCGAAAGTGACGAGCCGTCATCCCAGCGGCAAGAAGCTCGGCGATCTGGCGGATGTGCTACTTGACAACGGTGCGCCGTACGGCGACGCCGTCGGTGAAATCGAAGGTTTCCCGCAGAAAGTCGGCCCGGTCTCGACGGTCGGCGGTTGCGCATGTCTGGACGCAATGATTGCGGAAACCGTTCAATTGCTGGTGGATGCAGGACAGGAACCGCCTGTGTTCATGAGCGCCAACATGGAAGGCGGCGACGAGTTCAATGCACGCATGCTGAAGAAGAATGCAGCCCGTATCCATTATATGGATTGATGGTAACGACGGCGTCCCCGCCGTTGAACTGCCTTAAATAAATACTTTGAATATCATTGTCACTAAAAGGAGCATCGTGGAATGAAAAAGCCTGGCTTGGGATTGATGCTGTCGCTTTGCCTGGGCGGCATGTCGATATTTGCGGAATCCTTTCATTATCTGGATATTACGTATTTGAACAAATACAATATCCGGAACGCTCCGCAGACGCAGGAGGTGTGGGACACGCTGCATTTGGCGGCGAGCCTGCAAGGCATCGTCAACCGCAAGGGGCCTCGCCTTTTCATCCGCTTCATGCCTGATCCGGACGATTTCTGGTTCGACTACTGCACGAAGGAGTCTGGCTGGCTGACCGGCAGCGAAGTCATCCGCCACGAAGGTCGCGCGGGGCTGTTGGAGCTTATCGGCGTGTTCAAAGACGATTTCAAGGGCATTGTCTCCTATCCGGACAAGCCGTTCGCCAGCAGCAACGTCGCTTCGACAGTTGCTGGCGTGGAAAGCAGGCTTGCCTTGCGGCGTGATGAAAGCGAAGGCAGTCTGTATCAAGATGTTATGAAATTGGAGAATCGTCCGAAAGACGAATTGAAGCTGACAGCGGAACTGATGGTTCCAAAGGGCGGCAGCACGGGTTCGCCGAAGAACGACGCCATCCGCTGGGCGAAGGAACGCTATCTGGACACGGATATGTGCAGCCCTGAATATATGGCGTATTATATTGACATGTATTGGCTTACAGATCCGGGGCAGGGTGGCGTGTTCTCCAATTCCACGTTGACGAACCATGATTTCTACATCGGTCACGGTGCGTTTTTCTTTGATCTCGGCGTGTGGGGCGATGAAATCGTTTTCGACGATCCAGGCCAGCCGCGCGGCATCGATCGCGAGACGTTGCTGATGCTGTTGAAGAAACAGTATCAACGGGCAGGCGGAAAGACGTTTGTCATTGGCGGTTTCCCGCCGTGGGCGTGGAAATACGCCGACCGCCATCATCGCCACAATTCGCCTGATGGCCGCCGCCATCCCGTGCAGACGGAATGGGAATACTGCCGCATCATTTCATCGTTCAACGGCATGAAGGACGCGGATGCTCTTGGACTTTCAGGCATGGTCAACGCGTCGTTTTACCGCTTCTTCCCGTTGAAGGAAAAGTACTTGCAACCGACTCCCGCTCCGACGGAGCAGGATCTGGCCGATGCGGGCTATCTGGACAAGTCCGGAGCTGTCGCCGACCATATCTATATGACGTGGTACATGGGTGATTACGATTCAGCGGCGTGGCTGAACCGCCATGCGCAAAAATGGTGGAGCGATCCCATGCATGGCAAGACAATGTGCTCATGGGCCTTCGATCCGTCGCTGGCCATCCGCGCACCGCACGCCATGCATTATGTCCGCACGAAGGCCGCTCCAACGGATTATTTCATTGCGGGCGACAACGGCTATGGTTATCTCGCTCCGACGCAACTCTCTGCGCCGCGGCTAGATCCGGAGATTCCGGATGGATGGAATGCATGGTCGGAAATCTGCCGCAAAGGCTACAACCAATTTGACATCAGCATCACAGGATTCATCATTGATCCAGGCGCGGATCCGAAGATTCGCCGCGTGGCGGAGGAGTACGCGAAATTCTCTCCGGAAGGGTTCGTCTATTACGACAATCAGGCCCAGGGTGAAGTCCGCACGCAGAATGGCGTGCCGTATGTGCGCATGTACAAAGATATTTATGGTGAGCCGGAAAAGGCCGCGAAGGAACTGGCGACGGATTTCGAGAAGGAAAAGGGTGTGAAATTCATCATGGTGCGCAGCATTTTGAAATCCCCCAGCTGGCATGAAGAGACGGGACGCAGGCTGACGGAGCTGATGAAAGGACGTCTTGTCATCGTCGATCCGCGCACATTCTTCCTGCTTGGCAAGTTCGCCGCGACGGAAAAGCATTGAGTGATCTTCATTCCCAAGGAGAGAGAAAAAGAAGAGGAACATGAGGCTGTTAAAGAGGTTCTTAAGCTACTACAGACCACACAAGTTATTGTTTTCATTGGACATGGGAGCGTCGCTGCTGGTGGCGCTCTCAGGCATTGTCTATCCTGTCGTGACGCGTACGATGCTGAACGATTTGATACCCAACCGCCAATATCGCATGATTGTCATCTACGGTCTGACGTTGCTGGTCATCTATCTGGTGCGGATGGGGCTGAATTTCTTCATCCAATACAAAGGCCACATGATGGGCACGCAGATGCAGGCGGCCATGCGCAGCGATTTGTTCATGCATCTGGAGAAGTTGCCGTTTTCGTTCTTCGACCAGCACGAGACGGGCAAGGTCATGTCCCGTATGACGACGGATCTATTTGACGTTACGGAGCTTGCGCATCATGGTCCGGAAAATCTGATCATTGCGTCAATATCGGTTGTCGTGTCGTTTGCGTATCTGATGTCGATCAACGTCATGCTGTCGATCATTGTGTTTCTGGTGGTGCCGTTTCTGATCGGCATTTCGAATTACATGCGGACACGGATGCGTAGCGCGTTCACTCGAAGCCGCCAGGCGACGGCCGTCATCAACGCCTCGCTGGAGAATTCGATTTCGGGCATCCGCGTGACGAAGGCCTTCACAAATTCGGCGAAGGAGACGGAGAAGTTCGAACACGGCAACACGCTGTTCAAGGAAGCGAGCCGCGACGCGTACAAGGCCATGGGGCAGTTTCATTCGGGAACGACGTTCATCACGGATATTTTCAACGTCGTCATTCTGATTGCAGGCGGTTTGTTTTTGTATGATGGCAAAATCACGTTCGCGGACTATTCGGCGTTCATCGTCTCCATCAACCTTTTTCTCGGCCCTGTGAACACGCTGATCCGCTTCATGGAGCAGTATCAGAGCGGTGTGGCGGGATTCGAACGATTTGTGGAAGTACTTGAAATGAAGCCTGAAATGGACCGTGATGGCGCGAAGGATGTGCCGCGGCTGAAGGGCGAAATCGAATTCGACGATGTGACGTTCGCGTACGACGGAGAGCATGATGTCTTGAAAAACATCGATATGAAAATCAAGCCCGGCCAGACGTTTGCTCTCGTCGGTCCGTCCGGCGGCGGCAAGACGACCATCTGCCATCTGATCCCGCATTTCTATCAAGTTGAAAAAGGCCGCATCCTGTTGGACGGCATGGATATCCGTGACATTACGATGGAATCATTGCGGCGCAACATCGGCATCGTGCAGCAGGACATCTATCTCTTCAACGCAACCATCCGCGACAACATCCTCTACGGACGGCTGGACGCGACGGAGGAGGAAGTCGTCGAAGCAGCGAAACGCGCCAATATCCATGATTACATCATGACGTTGGACGAAGGCTACGACACGGTCATTGGCGAACGCGGCGTGCGGTTGAGTGGCGGACAAAAACAGCGCCTCTGCATCGCGCGAGTCTTCCTGAAGAATCCGCCCATGCTGATTCTGGACGAAGCCACGTCAGCGTTGGACAACACGACGGAAATCATGATCCAGCAGGCACTTGACGAATTGTGCAAAGGCCGTACGACGTTGGTTGTGGCCCATCGCCTTTCGACAATCAAGAACGCCGACGCCATCGCTGTCATCTCAGACGGCCGCATTCTGGAACAAGGCACGCATGACGAACTACTCCAAACAGGCGGCCTCTATTCGCAACTCTATCATCAGCAGTTCCGCGAAAAGAATTGAAAATAAAGTAGATAGAAACACAAACCATTTTCCTGACGTCAGGAAAATGGTCTTTTATTTTTGCACTTGCTTTATGAAAACGCCAATGCTTTGAAACGTAGTCATAAGTTTTTGCTAACTATATCAAATTAAGTTTTTTGCAATTCCTGTTCCAATTGACAGAGCGCATAAAGTGGAATGTCCACAAGGTCATAGGATGCGGGAGTGTCAGTGTCTTCAATCGTTGGAAATGGAATGGTTTGACGGTAATATTTTGCAAGAGAAGTACGTATTGCGATCGGTGGGCGGAATTTTCCACAGAAAGCCTTCAGGCTTTTGGCTTTAAGGTTATAGGATGCTTTGGTTTCAATTGGAACCATGGTGCTCGTTATATCTATCAAAAAATCAATCTCATTATGGGACTTTTCTGATGACCAGTAATATGTCATGGCATCGAAATACGCAGTTAACTCCTGTTGAACAAATTGTTCAGCCAAAGCACCTTTGAATTCTTCGAAGATACGGCTGCCATCCAAAATAACTTTGGCGTCAAGATTTGATTTTGCCGTAAGTAGCCCGACATCAAGCATGAAGACTTTGAAGCCACCATCTGTATAACCACTGAGAGGTAGGTCTGGCTTGCTGACTTTTTTCGTATGGCGAATGAGAGCCGCTCCCAGAAGCCATTGCATGGCCGTCAACAGGTCGTCTTTTTTGATGTGTTCTTGCAAGTTACTGGCCATGAACTTCTTGTTTTCTTTTGAAAGTTGGCTGGGGAGAGAGTCCCATATCAATTCAATCCTGCGTACATCTTCGGGTGGGGCATGCTTTCCGAAATCATCTTGATAGTTCTGCAAGAGGTTGTTCTGTAAAATGCGCACTTGCCGAAAATCTCCGTTACGGGAATAGTTATCCACTACTTCCGGCATACCGCCTATGAAGAAATAGTGCCGAAGCCAATCCGTGTAAAGCTCGTGATAAGAGCTACTCATGATCCAGTCGCCTTGACGGAGCAAATCCGCATGTCCTTTTTGGCCAATGGCTTCGAGAAATTCAAGGAAGGACATGGGATGTAGATAAAGCGTATTGACTTTGCCAACTGGAAAGCCAGTCCCCTGTTTGTCTGAAATGCCAAGTTGCGAGCCTGCGGCGGCGATGGCATATTCAGGAGCGTCCTCGCAGAAATATTTCAGGGAAGTCAAGGCACTTGCCGACTGCTGTATCTCATCGAAGATGATTAAAGTGTCTTCCGGCGTAGGTTTGAAACCGACTTCAAGTTGGATGGCTGTCAACAATCTGCCGATGTCGTATTCCCTATCGAAGATTTCCTGTAGATTTTTAGCTTTGTCAAAACGGACATATGCGCATTTTTTGAAATGTCGTTTTCCAAATTCCTTTAACAGCCAGGTCTTGCCAACCTGTCTGGCTCCGCGAAGAAGCAGTGGTTTTCGTGACATGGAGTTTTTCCACTCCAGCAATTTTTGCATCATTGTCCGTTCCATTGACATACCTCTTTTGATGAAGCACAATTATTTTTTCATAATATACATGAATAGCAATAGGTTGCAAATATTCAAAGTCAATTTTCCTAAGGAAAAATGCTCCATTCTGGTCAATTTTCCTAAGGAAAAATGCTCCATTTCGGTCAATTTTCCTAATGAAAAATGCTCCATTTCGGTCAATTTTCCTAATGAAAAATGCTCCATTCTGGTCAATTTTCCTAAGGAAAAACCCTCTAATTTGGTCAATTTTCCTAAGGAAAGAAGTTTTTTACCATGAAAAAAGGTGATATGGGCATGACCAAAAGTGTCAAAATTTATTGACACTTTTTGGCTGAACATTATTCAAGGTCTGGAGGTGTCCATGCGGCACTGTCGGATGGCATTCGCCAATCCGCTCGTGGCGAAAGAGCAATGCTGCCGACTTTTGGGCCATCGGGCATGCAGCTGCGTTTGAACTGCTGGCTGAAAAAGCGTCGGATGAACTTCTGCAAGGCGGCGTGAAGCGTCGCCTTGGGATAATCCGAGAAGGTCATGGTGGCCAGGAAGAGCAGTTTCTCAGGCGTTGCCCCGTATTTAATAAAGTGGTATAGGAAGAAGTCCATGATTTCGTACGGCGCGAGAATCTCTTCCGTCTTCTGCTGGATCTGCCCGTCGTCTGCCGCAGGCAATAATTCGGGGCTGACCGGAGTTTGGGCGATATCGTTAAGTATTTCCCGAACAGGCGATTCGGAACGGTTGGCGATATGCGCGACAAGATGGCGGACAAGCGTTTTGGGCACGCCACTATTGACGGCGTACATCGACATGTGATCTGCATTGTATGTGCAGAAACCAAGAGCGATTTCGGAAAGATCGCCTGTTCCGATGACCAATCCATCACATTGGTTGGCGACATCCATCAAGATTTGCGTCCGCTCTCTTGCCTGGGCGTTTTCATAGACGACGTTGTAGTTGTTTTTGTCATGACCGATGGCGCGGAAATGTTCAAGACAGGCCTCCTTGATGCTGATTTCACGCAACGTCGTTCCCAAAGCTTTCGCCAACTGACAGGCATTGTGGTATGTTCTGCCCGTTGTTCCGAATCCGGGCATCGTGATTGCAATGACGTCACTTGGAGATTTTCCGATCAGCTTCATGCTCTCGACGGTCACCATCAAGGCAAGAGTCGAATCAAGCCCGCCTGAAACACCGATGACGGCGCTGCGGCTCCGTGTATGGAGCAGCCGCTTCGCCAAGCCATGGGTTTGGATGGAAATGATTTCATCACAACTTTCCTCCTTTTCGGACTGTTCCTGCGGGACGAACGGATGGCGCGGAAACGTCCTTTTGACGTCGGTCAGATCGTCAACAGGCTTCAATTTGATTTTACGGAACGTTTGACTGGATTTTTCAGCATTATCCTTAAATGATGATTCGCAATATCTTGTGCCGACGATTCGTCCTAAATCCACATCCGTGAAATAAATCTTGCTTTCTGTCTGGAAACGTGGAGAATCGAACAACAAAGCGCCGTTTTCCGCAACAAGACAATGGCCGCTGTAAACGGTATCAGTTGTCGATTCCCAAAAACCAGACGATGTATAAGCATATACGGCGACGCATCTTGCGCTTTGTTGCGCAACCAATTCGCGACGATAAGCCGCCTTGCCGACCAGTTCGTTGCTTGCCGACGGATTGGCGATCATCGTCGCTCCAGCCAATGCTTGTGCGCAACTTGGTGGAATGACACTCCATAGATCTTCGCAGATTTCGATTCCAATGCACAATTCGCGATTGACGGAAAACAACAGATCCGTTCCAAATGGAATATCGTTGGCTCCAGCCAGATCAACCGTAGTGGCTGAAATATTCCATCCGCTTGAAAAATGGCGCTTTTCATAGAATTCGCGGTAATTCGGCAGGCTGCTTTTGGGAACGATTCCTTTTATTTCGCCATTTTGGATGACGACAGCCGCACTGAAGACACGGCAGTCGAAACGGACTGGCAGTCCGACGATGACAATGGCGTTGGAACCCTTTGAGGCCTTAACTATCTCAGACAAAGCATCTTCTGCCTTGTCTAGCAGATAGGATTGATGGAAAAGATCGCCGCATGTGTAGCCTGTGATGCACAGTTCGGGGAACAACAGCACGGATGCCTTGTTTTCAAGTCCGTGTTTGATCAAGGTGATGATTTCTCCTGTATTGAAAGGCACATCCGCAACTCGGAGCCGTGGGACTGCGGTGGCCACGCGATAAAAACCGAACATAACACAACCTGTTGTTTGCCAATCCACTTGAATCTATGGGCAAAGACTTTCATCTTGCTTCTGATTTTATTGAATATAAGCAAGTTACGTGCCAGAGGAAGGAGAATCGCGTTGATTTGGAGACCATAAGCCTTTCATGAGGCAATGGCTTGCCTTCCAATCTTTTCAATCATTACATTTTCTGTAATGAATTAGAAGATGTTTTACATAATATCGTTGTTTGGGCTTACAAATTGTTGATGTAGTAGATGAATGTTGTTTGAAACCTTCATGGAAAATTTCGTTGTATTTCCAGTGAAATTTTCTGTTTGGATTGATGGATTTACCAAGAAGAATTATCTTTTAGACAGAAAAAAACGTTGTATTTCCAGCGAAATTTTCTGTTTGGATTTGCAGATTCATCAAGAAGGATTATCTTTTAGACAGAAAAAAACGTTGGATTTCCAGTGAAATTTTTCATGGGATTAGATGAAGGATATATCCATGAATCGAGACAGATATTTACAGAAGTTGCTCAAACGCAGAGGGAACGGTCAGATAAAAGTCATCACCGGAATCCGTCGTTGCGGGAAATCCTATTTGCTTTTCAACCTTTTCCGCAACCAGTTGCTTGAAGAAGGCATCCCCAAAAAGAACATCATTTCATTGCCATTGGATGATGACGAACATGAAGCGTTGCGTGATCCGCGGGCGCTTGGGGCTTTTCTTCGCAAACGCATCGAGAGTTTGTCGGGAAAAATCTACATCTTGCTGGACGAAATACAGTACTGCCACAAAGTGAAACGTGACAATATAGATGTGTCGGTGGTTGCTCCAGACGATCGTGACTCCCTATACATTACTTTCTACGATGTGCTCAATGGCCTGCAACGTCGGGAGAATGTGGACATTTATGTGACTGGAAGCAATTCCAAGATGCTCTCCGATGATGTTTTGACGATTTTTCGTGGGCGAGGCGATGAAGTCAGAATCCATCCGTTTTCGTTTGCCGAATATCTTGCTTGTGTCGGCGGAGATAGGACAACGGCTTTTCAAGACTACATGACATTCGGAGGAATGCCGTTGGCCGTTCTCGAAGAAGATGAGCGTGAACGCCGTAACTATCTGGTGCGTTTATTTACGACAGTGTATGTAAAGGACTTATTGGAGCACAATGACATTGAGCAACCATGGCTTGTCGAACGACTTCTGGATGTTCTAAGCTCATCGGTCGGTTCTTTGACAAATCCAACGAAACTGGCGGACACCATTCGCTCAATGACTGGACAAACCATCGGGAGAAATACGGTCGATTTGTATATATCCTACTTGAAACAGGCTTATTTGTTCAGTGATGCGAAACGATATGATGTCAAGGGGAAAAAATACTTTGAGACCCCATACAAACTATATTCGGAAGATGTAGGGCTTCGTAATGCACGGCTGAACTGGCGGCAACAGGAACAAACCCATCTGATGGAGAACATGCTTTTCAATGAACTTGTACTTCGTGGCTATTCCGTTGATGTTGGCGTTGTTCCAATAGAGGCTAAGACTGATGGCAAACGTGAGATTCGCAAACATGAAATAGATTTTATTGTCAACCGTGGGTTCAACAGGACCTACATTCAGTCGGCGTTTGCTCTCGGTACAGAAGTGAAGGAAGAACAGGAATACCTTCCATTGCGGCATTGCCGTGACGCGTTCAAAAAGATTATTGTAACAGGTGGAAGCGAAAGAATGTGGCAGGATGAAAAAGGAATTATCCATATCGGTGTCATCCCATTCCTGCTTGATGAGTCCCTTGTGGATTGAGTTTGTTTGATTCAATTGCTTTAGACGGAAAATTTCATTGTATTTCCAACGAAATTTTCTATTATAGAGGTAATTTCAAAAGTATTTGTTGATTTCTAGTTTTTTCTGTCCGGCGGCTTGCCAGACAGCCCGATGAAGCCCTTTTAGCCGTTTTTCTTCTGAAAAACGACCGAAAGCCGTTTTTCAAGGCGCAACCAGCCGTCCCTC
>JAFZIJ010000190.1 GCA_017554445.1 Victivallales bacterium | reverse complement strand
GTCTGCAAGATCAACATCGACAGCGATGGCCGTCTCGCCATGACCGCCGCCGTCCGCAAGGTCTTCCACGACAAGCCCGAAGAATTTGACCCGCGCAAATATCTCGGCCCGGCCCGCGAAGCCCTCAAGCAGCTGTACATGCGCAAGAACCGCGAAGTCCTCGGCTCCGCCGGCCACGCGTTTGACTGCTAATCACAGAATCGCGTCGTAAACGACGAAAAATCAGCCCGGAATTCTTGACAAAAGTCAATTCCGGGCTATTTTATTACGCGTTTTTTGAAAACATAGTGCCCTCGTAGCTCAGTCGGTAGAGCAGTTGACTCTTAATCAATTGGTCCGCGGTTCGAGTCCGCGCGAGGGCACCATATAAACAAGCCTCCAACTGGTTGTACCAGTTGGAGGCTTGTTTGCTTATGGCTAAAGGCTTATGGCTTATGGCTTAAAGCGATTAGCTAGGGGCCTAGAAATCTAGAAGACTAGAATTCACTTTACGGTTACGCCGTTCGCCTTCAGATAGGCCTTCAGTTCGCCGATGTCGATCATGTGGAAATGGAAGACGGAGGCGGCGAGCAGGACGGTCGCACCCGCTTTCACGGCATCGAGGAAATGCTCGAGTTTGCCTGCGCCGCCGGAAGCGACGATGGTGGCTTTGCAGGCGTCCGCCATGGCTTTGATGACGGGCAGATCATAACCGGTCTTCGCGCCGTCGCCGGCCTTGGACGTCGGCAGGATGACATTGACGCCGTAGCCATCGACTTTCTTGGCCCATTCGATGGCGTCGGCTCCTGTGGCGGTGCGGCCGCCGTCGATATAGACTTCGTAACCGGACGGCAGTTTCGGATTGACATCGACGTCGATGGCGACGGTCAACGCGTTGACGCCGAACTCTTTGATGATTTCCGGAATGATTTCCGGCTTGCGGAAGGCGGCGGAGCTGACGGAGACGCGGTTGGCACCCGCGTTGAGGACTTCCGCCGCGGATTTGACGTCTTTGATGCCGCCGCCGACGGTGAACGGGACGGAGCAGGCCGCCGCCGTCCGTTTGACGACGTCCAACAGAGTGCCACGATTTTCAACGGTGGCGCAGATGTCGAGAAGGGCGAGTTCGTCCGCTCCTGCTGCGCAGTATGCGCGTGCGCATTCAACGGGATCGCCCGCGTCTGCAATATCCACGAAATGAACGCCTTTGACAACGCGGCCGTTTTGCATGTCGAGGCAGGGCATGATGGAGACTGGATTGCTCATGAAAAGTCCTTTTTGATAAATGGTGAACGAAAAAAGGTTGTCTGGAAAAAGCGTTTTACTATAAATCGTGTGGATTCATTTTCAAAAAATCGGAATGACATTATAATTAAAAGGATTGGACGAATTTGAAAATGACAGGCATAGGAACGAATGATGGAAACAATCCAACATAAAGCGGAATTCTGCGTAGTTGGCGGCGGTCTGGCGGGCATGGCGGCGGCCGTGGCGGCGGCGCGTCATGGGACAAAGACTGTTTTGATACAGGACAGGCCCGTTCTCGGCGGCAATGCGTCGAGTGAATGCAGGATGTGGATTTCGGGAGCGAAGGATGACGTCCATGAGACAGGCTACGTGGAGGAGCTGAAGCTGGAGAACAACTATCGCAATCCACAGTTAAGTTGGTCGATATGGGACAGCATTACCTACGAATCCGTTCGTTTCCAGCCGAATCTGGAGTTGATTTTGAATTGCTCCGTGAATGATTTGACGATGGACGGCAGGCAGATTACGTCGGTGAAAGGCTGGCAGACGACGACTCAGACGTGGCATGTCGTTGAGGCGAAGTTGTTTGCGGACTGTTCGGGTGATTCGATTCTGGTGCCGTTGTCGGGAGCGGACTTCCGTATCGGACGCGAGGCTCGCAACGAATTCGGAGAAGATTTCGGGCCGGATGAAGAGGATTTGAAAACGATGGGCATGAGTTGTCTGATTCAGGCCCGCGAGACGGATTCTCCAAAGCAATTCATCCCGCCAACATGGGCGAATAAGTATTTGACGGACAGCGACATGCCGAATCGCGGCCATGGCTATCGCGGCTTGAGCAACTTCTGGTGGATCGAATTAGGCGGCGAAGATGATTCCATTCGCGATACGGAAACAGTGCGCGACCGCCTGCTGGCCGTCGCTTTCGGCGTGTGGGACCATATCAAAAATCATGGCGACCACAAGGCCGACAACTGGATTTTGGACTGGGTTGGTTTCCTACCGGGCAAACGCGAGTCGCGCCGTTATTTAGGCGACCATATTCTGACGCAGCAGGAAATCAAGACGGAAGGGCGTTTTGACGACATGGTCGCCTATGGCGGCTGGCCGCTTGATGACCATGATCCAGCGGGCATGAACGGCACGGGCCGTCCGAACACAAACTATCCCGCGCCGTCGCCGTATGGCATACCTTATAGAAGTCTTTATTCTCGAAATGTGGAGAATCTTTTCTTCGCAGGACGGAACATTTCCGTGACGCATGCGGCGTTGAGTTCGACGCGTGTCATGGCGACATGCGCGACGGTCGGCCAGGCGGTCGGCATCGCGGCGGCCATCGCCGCCGCTAACGGCTTGACACCGCGTGGTGTCTATGAATCTCATATCAGGGAACTTCAGAATACGCTCATGGACGACGACTGCTATCTGCCATGGCATGTGCGGCCGATTGCTGAATTGTCACGCAAAGCTGTTTTGAACGCTTCCGAAGGCGATCCGGAAGTGTTGCGCAATGGCATCGACCGTCCGCTGGACGGCCATGAAAACGTCTGGTCATGCCAGCCGAATGGTTGGGCGGAATACGATTTCGGACGGATGGTGTCATTGAAACGCGCACGACTGATTTTTGACAGCGATTTGAACCGCAAAGGGCAGGGCGATTGTGCGACTTACGAAGAGCGTAACTTGCTATCGAATTATCCATTGAACCAGCCAGACCGTCCTGTTCCTCCAACGCTGGTGAAATCATTCCGTTTGGAAGTAAAAGACGCAAACGGTTTGTGGAAAACAGTTTGGGAAACTTCGACAAATCACCAGCGGCTGGTGATGATACCGTTGGATTGCGACGGCTGCGCCGTCCGCATCATTCCGACTGAGACATGGGGCGCGCCGTTATGCAGACTGTTTGCATTTGAAGTGAAGGATTGAAAATTCCTTTATCATGTACGTTCATCCGGAGCTTTCAGTTCGTTTTCAATTTCCGTGATGGATGGCAGGGTTCCCTTGAAATTATCAGGCAACAAGTTGGATAATTCGTATTCCGAAATACCGATTGGCAGGGCGGCACCAGCAGTCGCGTATTTTGCAAGTACATTGTCCTTAGTCTTGCAAATAAGAAGGCCGATTGTTTGAGCGTCCTCCTGTTTTCGTAGGATACCATCCACCGCTGAGACATACGTAATCAACTGCCCGATATCACCTGGCGTGAATTCAGACACCTTGACTTCAACCACTACGTAGCAATGGAGGAAGACATTGTAGAAGAGCATATCGATGAATTGTTCCGTTTCACCTACTTGCAGACGGTATTCTCTTCCGAGGAAAGCGAATCCTTTGCCAAGTTCCAATAGAAACTTGGCAATATTGTCCATCAAGGCATCCTTCAATTCCTTTTCATGGTAACTGGTGGTAAGAGTTAGAAAATCAAAGCAATAGGGATCACGGGTTATTTCCTGCGCTAAATCGCTTTTTTCCGACGGCAAGGTAGCCTTGAAATTGGTGATCGCCTTGCCTTGACGTTCATAAAGATTGGTGTCTAGAAAATTCAGCAAGACTGCTCTTGACCAGTTGTTCTCCAAAGTCTGCTGAATATAGAACAGGGCTTTTGGGAGGTTGTCCTCTTTAGCGCATTTATCAATAATCAACTTGTGATGCCCCCAAGGAATGGCAAATAAGACAGACATTTCCATTTGTCCCCCAACTTGGGGGATATTTTGTTTGACTTCCATGAGTTGTCCCCCAACTTGGGGGATTTCTTCAAGTTCAGTATAGAGTTTGTAGAATTTTATGATATAAAAAATATTCGTACGTGAAAAGCCTTTTACGTTAGGTAATGTTTTCTGTAAATCTTTAGATAGATTATCAACAAAACTGCTTCCCCAACGAGACTCGGCTTTCATTCTGACAATGTCTCTTCCAAGTGACCAATAGAAGGCAAGCATGCCACTATTTACAGTCACGGCCGCCTTAATCTGGTATTGTCTGAAACGTCTGCTGATTTCAGAAATCCAATCTTTATATTCTCGGTCATTTTTTATTAGTTCACTCATCTTCGTTCTCACATGATTCCCGAAGGTGTCCCTTTATAGCTATATCAAAGTCATGCAATTGGTGGAAATACATTTATGTCTTGTTAATTTGCATTCCTTTTGGCATTTTTCAATAAGGATAGACAAAAATATCTCTTATTCTATAAAAAATACTTGAATAAGAGATAAAATTATTGATTTAATATGTAAATATCCATCACCGTCTGCGGATGCCTTTGGCGGGGCGGCAGTTGTCGTTGACGGTGATGTTCTGCGAGGAGACGACGTCGAAATCCGTCGTCCAGGCGGGATTGTCGTTCAGCCAATGGATTCTGGTTTTATCAAAATCGATGGATTGGCTATGACGGACTTCGAAGGCGGCATCCGTGGAGGAACGGCCCCACCAGCCTTGGGCGTTTCTTTCCGGGCATGGACCACAGCCGCCATAGGCTAAATCGATGTCGGAAAATCCGATGTCTGAAATAGTTCCGACGTTGTTGCCGCGGATGTAGGACGTCAGTGTCGCTTTGCCGCGAATCTGCGAAAAGTGGATTCGGCTGATGGAGGCAGGGCTTGGAACCTCAAAATTGTCCGCGTTGTCCAGTTTCATATTCAGGAAACGTTCGACGTCCAACTGGAGATTCGCAAAGGAGACGTCTGAAATCGTGACGCCTTTGCCGCCTTTCGGATTGTATTTGGAAATGACGCAGACGGCCGTGCGCGTTTCCGTGATGACGATGTTCGAAAATGTGCAATTGCGCACGACGCCGTCGCCGACGCCGATGCGCAAGGCATTGGCGTAACCGCTCTTAAGGACGCAGTTCGAGACGGCGACCATCTCGCAGGGCTTCCGTGAAGAGAGGCGTTTGTCGTCGCCGCGCAACGTGATGCAGTCGTCGGATGAGTCGATGACGCAATTGGTTACGGTGACGAAGCGACAGCAGTCGATGTCGATGCCGTCTTGGTTGGGGACATGGATGTCGCCGTGGATATGGACGTTACTGATGGTCGCGTAATCGCAACCATGCAGGAAACATGTCCAATAGGGGGAGTTGCGCAGATTGACGTTGTCGATCCAGATGTTCTGCGATTCGCAGAAATAAACCATCTGAGAGGGACGCCATGTGCGTTTGTACCACAAACCATTGGGGTCCAGTTCATTGAGAAAGGCGGGATAATTGCCGTCGATGGTGCCGCCGCCGCGGATGACGACATCGTGCTGCTCGAGGCAGACGATGAAATGGCCGCCGCTGGCGATTTCGTTGACGGAGAGCCAGTTCTGCGGGCAGAAATCGGCCGCGTTGTAGTCCTGCGGATCGGGGCTGGCCAGAAGCGTCGCCCCAGGCTCGAGCTCCAACCCGCCGTTGCTCTTTAGATAAAGGGTTCCAGTAAGATAGGTTCCCGGAGGAAAATGCACGATCCCGCCTGCGTCGATGGCCTTCTGAATGGCAGCCGTGTCTTTCGTGATGCCGTCGCCGACAGCACCGAAGTCTCTGACGTTGTTCATGCACTTCCCCTTGATTTCCAAATTTGCTTTAAGCTTTTAGCTTTAAGCTTTTAGCTATGTTTTACTTCTGTCTCCAACCGCGAACGCCGAAGACGCCCTTCCACGGATTGATGCTGGCAGAGAAGCCACATTCTTCAATGACATCCGCGATGTGGTCGCGCCACTTGCGGAGCTCCTCAGGATCGCGGGAATAGACGTCCATGCTTTTGACGAGCGTTTCGGGCACGACGAGGGCGGCCTTCGCATCCTTCAGCCATTTCCTTTCTGCCGTCGTAATCAACGGTTTGTTCGTAACTTGTTTGATGGCTTCTTCCAGAATGCAGTAGTAGGCGTAGTCTTCCTGTCCGTCACGATAGTTTTCGAGACGGATGGACGGAAGCGGATTGCCGTCGCTGTCGCAGTGGAAGAGGGAGCCATCGCCGTGGTAAACAGTCCATGAGACAGGGTTCCACGTGGTGTAAGGTCCTGCGGCGCAGTCGATTCCCTTGTTGTTGTTCCAGATGGAGGTATGGTAGTAGAGGAAGCCGTCTGGGCGGTATTTTGCGGTCTGCGCGCCCATGAGGAGGCGGGATTCGATGGCGGCGTATTCGACGAACCAGTTGGTGAACGGGTTGTGCGGTCCGCAGCAGATATACCACCAGACGTATTTGCCGGCGGCGCGGGCGGCTGGAATCTTATCGACGGTGCGCTGATAGACAGGCGTTAGGGGGCACCATGCATCCATGGTCTTGACAACGGAATTGGCGCCGTAAGTGGCGTCGTAGCTGGTGGTCATGAGCAGGACTTCAGGGAAGGCTTCGCGGAGGGCTTTGGCACAGCGTTCGAGAATCGGGAACTGGTCTTGGCCGCGTTCGTCAAAACCGTAGATGTAGGCGTATTCGAGCAGGCCGAGCTCTTTCGCCTTTTCATAGGCGGGGCGGAGGCGGTCGATGGTCTGTTTCATCTTCTCTTCAAAGCCTTTTTCTTCGACACCGCCGTTGAAGACATTGCCGAGATTGAAGGCGGTGAGGCGACCTTGCTTGTGGAGGCGCTGGATGATGTCGAAGTCGGGGGAGCCGCCGCGATAGAGGTGGTCGTAGTCGATCTGGTAGTCCGCCAGGAAGTCGGAGTACTTGAATTTCATGTGGGCATAGTCTTCCTTGACACAGCATTGCTTGTTGTTGAATCCGAACGTGATAGCGGTCGGAAGAGCGGTGTTGGCGGGGACGTTGAAGTCGCGGACTTTGATCTTCAGATCGAGCGTTACAGGAGCGGTGCCGTCAGCCTTGACGGTGGCCTGGCCCGTGTAAATGCCGGCGGGCTGTTCGGTTCCCGCGCGGAAGCGGAGCCAGAAAGTCTGGATGTCACGCGGCTTGATGTTGACGTTTTGGCAACCGCGGAGGATGGGATCCGGCCACCAGCCGACGTAGGAGACGGCGTAGGGAGGACGTTTCACGGTCTTTACGTAACCGACGGTGTCCGTATCGACTTTTTCAAGCTTGTTGCCGTTCTCATCCTTCAGAGCGGAAACTTCAATGGTCACGTTTTTAAGTTCATTGTTGCCGCGCGGCATGACGGCGATCTGCACGCTTTCCCATTCGTTGCGGGCTAGCGAAAGTTCGACGGTCTTGACGACCTGCACGTCAAACGGCATGTCTTTCGGGAGGATTTTGACCATGGAACTGGCGGTTCCGACAAGCATTTGCGGGTTGTCGAAGCCCGCGATGATGGAGTCGCGCTGGAATTTCAGGATGGAGGGAAGGCGGTTGAACGTTTCAGGCATTTCCGCCAACGTCTCTCTGAGTTCATTATATTCCGCCATCGTGAGGTCTTCCTTGGCAAGCTTGCGTTCGCAGTTGCCGAGGCGGCGATGAATGGTGCGTTTGGCGTCGGCGAGCTTGTCGCGTAGTTCAGGCTTGTCGCAGAGTTTGTCAAGATCTTTGATGACTTTCTCTGCGGCTTCTTTGGCGGCGATAAGCGAGGGGGCGCTGAGCGAGGTGAGTTTCTTCACGAAGCTGGCGGGGGCTTCTGGAAGCTTTTCACCTTTCTTGAGGAGCATCATGTCGCCGATGAAGAGATCCATGTCCGCTTCAGGGCGTTGTGTGAAGAGATGGATGATGGATATGTCCTTGCGGTTGACTGTGTTGGGGAATTTGGCAAGATCGACGACGCAACGTGTGCAACCATTGCCTTCGATGTTGAAGTCATCGCCAAGGGCTTGGCGGAAGGGGATTTTCGAGTCGGAAATGAAGAGGGAAAGGCGCTGTGTTTCGGGATTCGGATTGGTGATGTCGATGAGCAGGCGGTCGTACTCCGTCCAATCCGCGATGAGCGGCTTGGCTTGGCAGGACGGCCATTCGGGCATGCCTTTTACCCATTTGGGCGTCTTGAAACGCAGGCAGTTGAGACTGAAGATGGCGTAGTCTTTGGCGGGCGTGAGCGGTTCAAGCTTCTGGGAACTGATCTCCCAGATTTTGAAATCGCTTTCCGTGTTGAAAGTGAACGCGAAATCGGCGGCGGTTGCGGAAAGGCAAGCGCACAGTGAAAGGAGAGAACAGATGGTTCGTTTCATGATGTGCCTTTGTTTTTATGGTTTATAATAAATAAAAAACTTAGAAATAAAATTACTTTCTGCGGCCTAAAAGACGGAGAATGTAGAGGAAGAGGTTGATGAAGTCGAGATAGAGGGACAGGGCGGCGATGATGGCGAGCCCTGTGTGGTTGATTCCCATGTCGTTGATTTTCTTGATCTTCTGCGTGTCGTAAGCTGTGAGACCGACGAAAATGAGCACGCCGAGGATGCTGAGGATGAGATCCAGCCCCGTCGATTTGAGGAAGATGTTGACGATGCCTGCGATGATGATGCCTAAAAGGGCCATGATCAGCAAGTTGCCAAGCCTTGTCAAATCGCATTTTGTGATGAGTCCATAGAGGCTCATGAGACCGAAGGTGCCGCCTGTGATGAAGAACGCCTGAGCAATGGAGCCTGCGCGATAGGCGTAGAAGATGGTGGAAAGCGATATGCCGTTGAGAGCCGCATATCCGATGAAGCAGAGAAAGGCGGCGCCCGACGAGAGTTTCGTCGCCGCGAAGGAGAGGATCATGACAAGAACGAACTCCGCGATGATGCACGGCATCATGATTCGCGCAAGTCTCTCTATTGGAATATAATGGAACGCGCTATGGGCGATGAACGCGGTCAGGAAGAGGCCAAGCGTCATCAGTCCATAGACTTTGTTGATGAACGATACAGTCTGGGCGGCTTCTTTCTCCTGTGGCGGCACATAGACGGTTTCGTCTGCGGCGCGGCGGTATTCATTGGGATCGTAGCTCATAAGGAACCTCTTTTTAATGGGATATCTGGTTTTAATGGGATATATGGGATATCTGAGATATCTGGGATAATGTTTGTGGGTTATTGCTAAAGCCATTAGCCATTAGCCATAGGCCTTAAGCCATAAGCCTTAAGCCATAGGCCATAAGCCATAGGCGCACGTCTTAAGGCTAGCCCTTAAGACGTGCTAATGCGTGTTCTTTCGCGGCTTGGTAGGGCTTCGCGTAGGTGGCCGCGTCGCGGATGACGCAGCCTGTATGTTCGCCGTCGCGCATGATCTGCGTGCAGCGCGAACAAGTGACACAGCATTTGTTCGGATCCATGGCGCCTTTGTTAATGACGTCGTTCGGCGTGTCCGGATAGGCGAACGCGCCGCGGCCGAGTCCGATCATGGCGGCTTTGTCGAGCTTCAGCGTGGCCGCCGCCGCATACGGAAGGTATTGGCGTAGCCATGTATAGCCTGTGCCGATGACCGGCAGATCCGGATTGGCCTTTTGGACTTTTCCGACGATGTCGATGAATCGCGCGACGCCTTGCAGCGGATGCTCCGGCGATTCAGGGGCTCCGATGATCGGAATGTCGAACGGACGTCCGTAAAATGGTTCATAGTAGGGATTTGCGATTGTCAGATTGACAATCGGAATGCCGATTTCCTTTAGACAGGCAATCAGCCAGTTTGTTTCGTTGAGGTCCGGTTCGCGGGAGCCGTCTTTCTGCATGGCGAAGCCGTAGGGGTAGGGGAGCGCGTCGTAGATGTTCATGCGCGTTGTGAGAAGCAGGCCTGGGCAGGCCGCCTTGATTTTGGCGAGCGTTTCGCGCATAAGGCGTGTGCGATTTTCGAGCGAGCCGCCGTATTTACCTTCACGCGTATGGGATGCGAACAGTTCGGACATGAGATAGCGGTGGCAGCCTTTTAGGTCGATGCCGTCGAAACCTGCTTTCTGGGCGAGTTTGGCGGCTTGGACGTAGGTGTCTTGCAGACGGTCGAGATAGTCGTCTGTAACAAGCGGATAATCTGGCGGAAGTTTGTGGATTGGATCAAGATAGAGCGAATGATGGGCGATGAGCGGCTTCGGAGCGCCTTCAGGGCGGCTGTAGCGGCCGGAATGCGTCAGCTGAATGACGCACAGCGGCTCGAAACCGTTAGTCTCTCGCGCGATTTTTTTCGTTTCGGCCAGCAGTTTCGCGAACGTTTCCCAACTGCCTTCATGGAGCCAGAACTGCGACGGATTGGAGCGGGCCTCATGGAGGACGGCCGTCGCCTCGAACCAGATGAGACCGAAGCCGCCGCGGGCGTAACGGGCATAGCGGCGGAAGGCGAGTTCGCCAGGCCTGCCGTCGGCGTCTGAATCAAAACCTTCCATCGGATGGACGGCAAAACGGCGCGGAACCGTGAACTTCTCGTTGATTTTCAACGGTTTGGTGAAAATGGAGAAGTCGTCATCCAGCGGAATCTTGTCGTCCAAGCCAAATGCATGGATATCGGCCTTGAGTTCGTCAAGTGAATGATAGTTGAAATGGGCCATGTTAGTCCTCTTGTTATTTAAAGTATAGTCTTAATCTTGTAAAATATAGTGTAAAAGAGAAAAATCAAGCGGCAAGAAAAAGCAACGCATCATAAGACGCGACGTGTCTTGCACGGATGGAAAAATTGTTGCTTTGAAAGCGGGGCGGATAAGTGAAAAAATGGGATTGGATATTAAATTATAGAACATATTGGCTGAATAGGCTTTTCATGTCGTGTTCTTACTGAATATGACATGAAGGAAAATCATGGAATACGGAGTTGTTATGCGTTGGTTTTGCGTGATTTTGGTATTTGCGTGCATGGTGTGCATAGGGGCGGACGAGAAGCCTTTGTATCGGGAACCGCTGAAATATTATGTCTCACCCTTCGGTTCGGACGAGAATCCGGGCGGCAAGGAGATGCCATTTGCAAGCTTCCATCGCGCACAGCTTCAGGTCCGGACGATATTGAACGCAGGGGCGTTGCCGCCAGGAGGCGTCACAATTGTCTTAAAAGAAGGGACATACGCCTTGAAATCACCGTTGGTTTTCACGGAGCGTGACAGCATTCGAGATTTCTCACGCACTAGTGATGGGCTGGTCACGACCGTCAAATGGACAAGCGAGGGAGACGTAAAACTGATCGGCGGTGAAGAGATTCCGTTGACGGCGTTTTCCGCTGTCGAAGACAAAGAAATATTGAACCGTCTTCCAGAAGTTGCACGGCCATTTGTCCAGCAAGTAGATTTGAAAGCGTTTGGACTCAAGGACTTCGAGACCATGGACGATGTGACGCATGGCGCGGCGCCGTTCGGGGAGGTCTTTTTCCGTGGACGTCCCATGACGCTGGCCCGCTGGCCGAACAACGGCTGGGCGACGACGGCGGCGATTGTCGATCGTGGGGGCAAAACGGGAGATACGGTTGCGAAAAACGGCATCTTTGAATATGATCCGCAAAATGTTCCCGCTGAACGTTGGAATGTGGAGAAAGGCATCTGGCTGCAAGGCTTCTGGAGCCTTGACTGGTATGATGAAATCATTCGCGTAAAGGCAGTTGATATAGAGAAGAAGAAAGTCGAGCTTTGTTCTGCGCAAAGCCGCTATGGGCTTGGGGCGGTACAACAGGCGGACGCAGGGCGTCGTCGTTTCCGCGTCCTCAACTGCCTGGAGGAATTGGATTCCGAAGGCGAATGGTTCGTCGATGCGGCGACGGGCATATTGTACTGCTGGTTGCCGCCGCTGCAGAAAGACGAATTGGAGACGGGAAGCGTCATCTATTCACGGATGCGTGAACCGCTTGTGCAGTTGAATGGATGCAAATATTTGCATATCAGTGGAATGAATATTGGATACACATTGGGCGGCGGCGTTCTGGTGCGTGGCGACGACAACATTCTGAGCAATTGCTGTGTGGAGAACACAGGCGATTTTGGCATTGATGTGGAAGGTAAGACGAATTGCGTCATGAATTGCGTTGTCGGAAAGACAGGAACATATGGTATTTCCTTGAATGGCGGCGACTTGAAGACATTGGAGCATGGTGGCAACCAGATCGTCAACTGCCTGATAGAGGAGACGAACCGCTGGCAAATGGTCGATTCTGCTGCCGTGATGCTAAAGGGAGTCCACAATGTTCTCAAACAGTGTGAGTTGCGTGATCTTCCGCATACAGCCGTTATGTATTCCGGCAACGAGCATGAGATTTCGTTGAACGACATCCATCATGCCTGTCTGGAGACGGATTTTGCGGTGCTCTACACGACACGTGACTGGGGCAGTTGGCGCAACATCGTCCGCTGCAACTATATCCATCACCACGGCCGTCTTGGTAGTATGGGCGTCTGTCTGGACGAATGCGACAGCGGCGACACGATTGACGGTAACATCTTTGTCCGCGTCTCCAATGCAGTTCATATCGGCGGCGGTCGCCATAACATCGTGAAAAACAACATCTTTATTGATTGTCTTGCCGCCTTGTCGATGAATGCTCAAGGCCGCGAGAACGTGAAATGGAATACGGGAGGCGCGGACGAATGGGATCTGGAGGCCAAGCTGAAGGCCGTCAACTACCGCCAGCCGCCATGGAGCGAACGTTATCCGCAACTGGCGAAAATCATGGATGACCAACCGGAATGGCCGTTGCACAACGAATTCTGCCGCAATGTCGTCGTCGGTGGCGAAGGGATTTGGATGAAGGATGAGTCGTTGCGTCCGTTGCTCAAGGCGGAGGACAACTGGTTCACGAATGAAGATCCGGCTCCCGACAATATCGACTGGTCGCGTATCGAATTATTGTCGCGTACCTTACCGACTATATTGGTTCGGATTTCCTCTTTTGAGGTGATTCCTTTCTGGCAGATTGGACGAAAGACCGATTTCGGAAAGTGAGAAGCAGATTGCAATGATTTCTTTTCAACGAGTTTATTGAAAATTTTCGGACTTATGATATGTTATTCCTTTTTCGATTAGTCATAGTCGGCGCATCGTGTCCGCACAATGCGCGTTGATATCATAGGTTTGGTTCAAGGAGACAATAGTGAATATGCTTTTTTTGGATGGCATTCGTGTTTTGGCGCAAGCGGCTGGCGGAGCGCCCGCCGGTGGCGGCATGGGTGCGATGGGGCAATTTTTGATTTTCATCCCGATTCTGGGAATCATGTATTTTTTGATGATCCGCCCGCAGCAGCAGAAGCAGAAGCAGCAGGCTGAAATGCTGAAACGGCTGAAGGTCGGCGACAAAGTTCGCACAGTTGGCGGTATTTTGGGCACCATCAAATACGTTTCCGAGCAGACGGTCAAGTTGGAAGTCGCCCCGAACACAGTTATTGAATTCCTTCGCGGCGCCGTTGACAAAGTGATGGAAGATACTGCGTCAGACGCTTCGAAGAAGGATGAGAAGAAGGACGATACGAAGAAAGAAAAAGAGGGCGACGAATACAAGAAGTGATGCCGCATGACGGCGCGCCCCGTTGGACTGAGCAAATAAACATTAATATATAATATAACGTCAACAAGGATCAAACTGGTATGAAAAAGTCGCTGATTATTCGCATGATCATCATCGCGGCGGTCATCATTGGATGGACGGCTTCGATGTTTCCGATCAGAGAGCAGGATTTCCTCAAGAAATTCGATTCGCTGTCAGACAAGACGGTGAAGAAGCTGAACAAGTCTGCCGATGCGCTGAAAGCCGTCGGGACGCTGGAAGAGGTGAAAACGAAGCTGGACGGAATGGAAGACAAGGCCGGCAAGGAATACAAGGCTCTTCAAGAGCAGTATGCCAACGCCGTCAAAGCCAAGACGTTCAATGACTTGAAGACGCGTATCGAGAATGTCAAGACAGAAAATCCGACAATGTCGCCGTTCCGCGTTCTGGAACGCGCCGCTCAGGGCGATGAAAATGAAAACACGATTCATCTGAGCGATTACATCCCCGTCCCTGGAATGAAAGATGCTTCCAACCCGATCGTGCTGCGCTATTTACGCCGCAAGACGGCTGGCCGCATGGTTCTCGGTCTTGATCTGCAGGGCGGTACCGAATTTGTCGTCGGTTTCGACAAAGACGATCTGAAGAACGGCGAGACGCCGACCGATATCCGCGACCGCATCCAGACGATTCTGGAAAACCGCCTCAACAAGTTGGGCGTGACGGAGCCTGAAATCAAGGCTTCCGGCGACACGGCGATCTCCGTCCGCATGCCGGCCGTCAACGAAGGCGACAAGGCCGATATCCGCAAGACCATCAAAGACACGGCCAAACTGGAATTCCATCTGGTCGCCGAAAACAATGCCACGCTGGTGCAGAACTACTACGATGCCATCAACAACGGCAAGAAGTTTGACGTTCCCGCAGATTTGATCCGCAAGGAGATCACGGAGGAGCGCAACGGTGTGGAAACGACGCAAATCGTTTTCATCAAGAAAGAAGCGGAACGCGTGCAGGGTAGCGACGTGGTGCGCGCGGCACCGAACATGGACCAGTTCGGCAACTGGTCCATCGGTTTGGGCTTCAATCAGCGCGGCGCTATCGCGTTCGGCGAAGTGACCGGCGCGAATGTCGGCCGCATGCTGGCCATCGTGCTGGACGGCCGCGTCTATAGCGCCCCCCGCATCAACGACGCCATCACGGGCGGTAACGCCGAAATCACCGGCAGCTTCACGTTTGAAGAAGCGAAACGCCTCTCCGTCGTCATTTCCTCCGGTAACGTTCCTGTTTCAATTGAAATCAACTCCGAATTCGGTACGGATCCGACGCTCGGTGCGGACTCCGTCCGTAGCGGCGCTCTGGCCGGCGTGGTTGGCTTGGTTCTCGTCATCCTGTTCATGTTGTGGTACTACAAGACGGCTGGTCTGTTGGCCGATATCGCGTTGGGCGTGAACACGTTGCTGGTTCTCGGCTCCATGTCCATCACCCACGCCACCATCACGATGCCTGGTATCGCCGGTATGGTTTTGACCATCGGTATGGCGGTTGACGCAAACGTCCTGATCTTCGAACGTATCCGCGACGAACTGAAGAAGAACAAGGCTCTTCCGAACGCCATCAAGTCCGGTTACGAACGCGCTTTCAGCAGTATCTTCGACTCCAACTTGACGACGTTGATCGCCTGCTTCTTCCTTTACAACTTCGGTACGGGCGCCATCAAGGGATTCGCCGTCACGCTGAGTTTCGGTATCTTCGCCTCCATGTTCACCGCCATCTTCATGACGCGCACCATCTTCGATTTCCTCGTCCAGAAGGATATCCTCAAGTCCCTGAACATGCGCACGTTCAACTTCCTGGTCGATGTCAAGATCGACTTCCTGAAGCATCGCAAACAGGCCGTTACGCTGTCCATAATACTGGTCATCCTGTCCGTCGTCTGCTTCGCCGTCCGCGGCCGCAACATGCTGGGCATCGACTTTGCTGGTGGTACGCAGTTGCTATACAAGTGCGGCCAGACCATGCCTGACGTGGCGGACATCCGTTCGTTCATGGCCGAGCAGGGCTTCAAAGACAACCTCCGCATCGGTACGATGAAAGGACAGGGCGGCGACAAGATGCTCGAAATCGTCCTCCCGATGGCCGACAAGGGTGACGCCCTCGGCAATGTCGATCCTGAAGAGCTCCGTCAGAAACTGAACGCGAAGTTCGCGGGCGCGGACTTCGGCGAAGGCGAAACGCGCGTTGTCGGCGGCCACGTCGGAGCGCAGTTCCGCAGCGCGTCGTTCTGGTCCGCCTTCTGGGCGATCATCGGCGTCGTCGTCTATCTGGCCTTCCGTTTCGAATTCATGTACGGTGTCGCGGCCGTTGTTGCCGTCGCGCACGATATGCTGATCTGCACGGGTCTGTTCATGCTGATGGGCGGCCGTCTCACGCCGAGTGTCATCGCCGCCATCATGACGATTTTGGGTTACTCCTTGAACGATACGATCGTTATCTTCGACCGTATCCGCGAGACGCAGAAGCTGAATCCGGATGTGAAGTACTCCCAGTTGATCAACATGAGTCTGTGCGACACGGTTTCCCGTACGTTCCTGACGTCTTTGACGACGTTGCTGGCCGTCATTGCCATTCTGGTCATCGCCGGTGGCGATGTGTGGGATTTCGCGATGGTCATGTTCTTCGGCGTGTTCGTCGGTACGTACTCCTCCATCTTCATCGCCAGCTCGTTCATCAACACGTGGCACAAGAAGTCCCAGCGTAGCGCTTCGCGCCGCGCCGAGGCTGCCGCTGGCGAGCTTGAAACCGTCGAGGCCAAATAAAGCCCACGGCATTATGAATCGATAAAAACGAAAAAATCTGCGCAGCGAAAGTTGCGCAGATTTTTTTTGCCATATATTATTAAATGTTATGACTTTTTCGAAAAACAAGAACCATATTTGACAAGGAAACAAAACATGAACGAATTCCCGAAAGGCGGTATTTCCACGAAGCAACTGGCTGATTTCGCAAAAGCGTATGAAAAATCACCGAATGCACGGCTTTTGACAAATGCATTCCACAAGCTGAAGATCAATGATATGGCGCTGTCCTCCGAAGGTCTCGCCGCCCAGAACTTCGTGTTCTCGACGGATATCAAGACGATGTCCTCCACGAATCAGAAGGCGTCCGGCCGCTGCTGGCTGTTCGCGGCGACAAACTGCCTCCGCGAAATCGTTGCGAAGAAGAACAAACTCGACGATTTCGAACTGTCACAGAGCTGGCTGGCCTTCTGGGACAAGTTCGAACGTGCCAACTACTTCCTGGAGAGCATCTTGGCGACGGCCAACCTGCCGACGGACGATCGCGTCGTGGCCTATATTCTGAACACGGGCGTCGGCGATGGCGGCCAGTGGGACATGTTCGTGAACATCATCAATAAATATGGTATTTGCCCGAAGAGCGTCTATGGCGAAACGGCTCAGTCCAGTGGCACAGGCAACATGAATTCGTTGCTGAACCGTGCCTTGAAGGTCGATGCCGTGGTGCTGCGCAAAATGGTCGCGAAACGCGCTTCCGCCGCGAAAATCGCGGCTGCCAAGACGGAGATGATGTCCAAAATCTATACGTTCCTCACGACCTGCTACGGCAAGCCCGTGGAGAAATTCAATTTCGAATACAAGAACAAAGACGGAAAATATGTCATTGAAAAGGGATACACGCCGTTGTCGTTCAAGAAGAAATACTTCGGCAACATGCTGGACGACTATGTGTCCATCATCAACGCCCCGACGGATGACAAGCCGTTCAACGAAGTGTTCACGGTCGATTTCCTCGGCAACGTCGCGGAAGCGGCTCCGCTCCGCTATCTGAATCTGTCGATTGATGATTTCAAGGCGTTGGTTTTGAAGCAGTTGGAGGATGGCGAAATCGTCTGGTTCGGTTCGGACTGCGGCAAATACTCCGAACGTGGCGAAAAGAACCTCTACGATCCGGATGTATATGATTTCGAATCGGTTACAGGCTTGGATCTGTCGATGACGAAGGCGGAGATGCTGGACTACGGCTTCAGCGCGATGAACCACGCGATGGTCATCACGGGCGTGAACGTCGTCAATGGCAAGCCGAACCGCTGGAAGATTGAAAACAGCTGGGGCACCGACGGCCCGAACAAAGGCTATTATTTCATGTCGGACAAGTGGTTTGATTCGTACGTCTTCCAGGCTGTCGTCCACAAGAAGTATCTTGGCAAGAAAGCGGATTTGCTGAAACGCAAACCCGTCGTCTTGAAGCCATGGGATCCCATGGGGACGTTGGCTTAAGCCAACGGCTTATGGCCTATGGCCTATGGCTTATGGCTCATGGCCTATGGCTTATGGCTCATGGCCTATGGCTTATGGCTCATGGTCTATGGCTTATTATGGCACGGGAGGGTCACGCTTCCACGTGATCGGACGCGCAGGAGCGCGTCTCTCCCGTCGCGGAAAAGTCACGCTTCTGCGTGACTGACATATCCGATGTGCTGAACAGACTTATTTTCGAAAAAAAACGGCCTGCATTGCCATGTTGGAGCGAAAAAAGGAAAACAGTTTGTCCTTAACCAGATAAAACGTAGTTTTTTGATTGATTGTTCAAGAATCAAGAGTAGAAATAGATATGCAACTTGAAAATGCCGACGGTTCAGCTATGTTAATCCGGATCTAGCATAATCAGATCAATTCCTTAGTCATGAGGTAGGCAAAATTATGATCTGGCAGCTAACCAACTAACGAAAGGCAAAAAATGCTTCATATAATCTTTGGCGATATTGAAGATGCTGTTTATAACACCGCCGTTTTCTTTAAGAATGATTATGAAGATAATTGGATCATTGAACCCCTGGTGAAGGAAATGATTCATGACATTGATCATTCTGAAGTAATCGATGGCGGTGTGATTGACAGTCCTGTACTTGGGAAGATTCCTCCCGTTGGCCTTTCAGGCGGTGTAAAAACATTGATATTGGTGCTTTTTGAGCCGAAAAAAATTTTCAACGCTTCCACTTGTGGAGACAACTGCGCAAAATGGCTTCTGAAAATTGCTGAAAAAGAAGATCGCACCATCAATCTTCGTCATATTATGGATTTTGGAGAAAATAAGTTTGAAATTTATGTCCAGAATACGGGTACTATTGTTCATTCCATGAAAGAGCTCACGGATATCGCGGTGGATTACGTTTGAAGGAGCTGTTTCATGAAAGGAATTCATCGTATTATCGTTCAAAACAAGCGAGTCAAATATGATTTTGAAATCCGCAGGAATATTACGGTTCTGCGGGGAGACAGTGCAACAGGAAAAACGAATCTGATTGAGATGATTCGAGAATATGCCAACAATGGATCCAACAGTTCCATTGAACTTGTCTGTGATAAATCCTGTTATATTCTTGAAGGTTCCACCTGGCAGGGGCAGTTGTCGGTCATGAAAGACAGTATTGTCTTCATTGATGAAGGCAATCCATTTGTTTTGACAAATGAATTCGCGACATCTATTCAACAAACAGATAACTATTATGTCATTGTAAGTCGTGAAAGTCTGCCCAACCTACCTTACAGTATAGAAGAAATCTATGGCATCCGCTTGTCTCGAAAATATGGTGGCCTGAAGCAAATCTACAATGAGTTCTACCATATTTACGGCAGACCGCAACCTCATGAGGAAATCCGGCCTGATGTTCTGATTACAGAAGACAGCAACGCGGGTTACCAGTTTTTCTCTGGAGTTTGTTCTGAAAAAGTGACTTGCATTTCGGCAAATGGTAAATCAGGCATTCTCGGTAAAATGAAAGAGTATGGTTCTGACCGAATCATTCTTGTTATTGCCGATGGTGCCGCTTTCGGCTCTGAAATGAACCGTCTTGATTTCTATATACGAGAGCATTCCAATATTCGCCTTTTCCTCCCGGAATCGTTTGAATGGATGATTCTGGATTGTGGGCTGATAAAGAATACTGATCTGGCAACCATTCTCGCATCTCCTTCTGATTACATTGAATCATCAGAATACTTCAGTTGGGAACGCTTTTTTACTCATTTGCTTTCTGATATGAGCAAAGGAACTTATCTTCAGTATTCTAAGAACAAATTGAATCCATCCTACTTAAGTGATACGGTAAAAAACATTCTTTGTAAATGTTTTTCGGATATCCATTTGTAACAAGACGGAGAAATGATCTTTTTTTACACCCACACGGAGAATGTGTTGCCAGACGGGCCGCCGTAATGGGAGTCTGCGGCGGACTGGAAGTCGCACACGGGAAACGACTTGACGACTTTTCCGTCGTGGATGATTTCCGCGTCCCATGCGCCCCAGCAGAGGTCGTTCTTGCGGGGCGTCAGTTTCAATGTACAGGCCATGCCATTCACGGTGTCGTCGCTGTAGATCTGATCCGCCGTGGCGCCCGCGCGGCGTGCGCGGGCCAACACCAACGGGCCGGTCATCATCGTCGCCGCCATTGTGGAACGGTAGTTGCGGATGACGGCGTCCGTCTGATACATGGCGACACATTGATAGCGTTTATATGGCCAGCCTTTCGGATCGTTGGCGTCCGCCGCGATATTGTCCGTCGGGCGGCTGACGATGCGCGGCGCCATGTCGAAGGTCAGCATATAGACATTGCCCTGTTGTGAAACGGTGAGTTTCGGGCACCAGCCCGGCTTGCGGAAACGGATTTTTGCAGATGTGTCACTAACCGTTACGGTCACGATGTTTCCGACTGGATAGTTGCCACGGATTTTGAATGTGACGCCATCCAGCGTGGCAGTCGCATCCTGATAGAAATTGACTTGGAACACGCCGTCATGATCACGCACGACGGTGGCGGACGCCATGTCCATGAATGTGCGCGGTACGTTGTTGACGCAGCAGTGGTTGTAGGCGCAGTTGCATTGGAAATTCGGTTCGTGGCGGGTGGCGGCACGGATGGAAAAAGCCGCCCATGAACCGTCGCGATAGACGCCCGCCAGAAACGCGTTGAAATACGCGAATTCCATGTAGTCCAGATACTTATCATCGCCCGTGATCAAGAACAAATCGTATGACAGGCGGATCCAGTGGATCGTGTCGCAAAGCTCCGTGGCGGCATTCGGATAATGGGCGGCACCGATGAATTTATCGACGAAACCGACGTCGCCAATCGGATTCAGTTCGCTTTTCGCAAGATTTTCATGGATGGCGGCGACGGCGTCCAGACAACGCTTCTCACCTGTCACGCGGTAATATTCAAGCAGACCATCGAGACAGCTCATCATTTCATAGCTTTTCGCCCAGCCGGAAGCGTTTGGATACCACTGCCATAGTTCCTTGCCGTTGAAGGCATTGCGGAAGAAATTCGGACCTTTGCCGTCTTCACGATCCCAGTCTGGAAGCATCTCCGTCGCGTAGTCCAGATACTTCTTGTTTCCCGTCTCTTCGTAGAGCATGACCAGCGGCTTCAGAACGGACATGGAAGCGACGCCCATGATTTGGTCATTGCCTGTCACATATAACGGAATGCCAAGACGATGCATCATGTCGATCCATTGATCCATCTGACGGATGACGCTGTCCATGATCGATTGGTCTTTCGTGACTTTGGCGACCATCAACATGGCCCATATCAGATACTTGCGGTTCCATAGATTCCAAAGGCAGTGCCATCCGAAGGCTGGATTTTGGTCCATCATACGGCCTGTCTCCTCCGTGAAGGCGACGCGCTCTTTATCCGTATAGGAGCCAAGATAGCCGTCGTCGTCCTGCAACGCCATCAGTCGATGGCATTCGTCTTTTATAAATGTCAGCAGATCAGCATCCTGCGTGTAATCCGCCACGCGTGCGGCACTGAGCATCAGCTTGCCCCAGAATTCACCGCGCCACATGCCGCCGGCGGGCATGCCTTCGTCGTCATCGCGCCGTTCGATAGGGGAGCGCGCTTCACCAAAAATGTCTTTTTTCGCAAAATCCGAAAGGACGCGGAATTGGAGGAAACGGTCCATTTTCTCGCCTGGAACGCCTTCCAGACGGACATCCTTCAACTGGCAGTCACGATATTTGTCCATAGCAATCCTTTACATGAATATCCACGCAATTTAAATCAGTCCATTGATAGAATACTGTGCATCTTCTTGTAAAGATTGCAAATCAGATTATCTTTTTCAATTCAACATTCTATCATAATTCGTCAAGCCAAAGGTGAAAACATGTGCAGCGAAGCAGGCGACAAAGCCGTTCCAAATAACGATAATACACTGGTGGAAAACAACTTGCATACGAACCTCCAATTGCGTTTCCGCTCCCCCACGACGGGCAGCGACGAAGCTTGGCGCAAAACCTACCAGATGATCGCCGAAAATCCAGGCTGTTGCGACGAAGTGTGGTTCTCCACGGGAATCGGCGTCCCCCCGCTGGAATGGCATGCTGAAAACGCCGCGCGAATCGCGCGCGGCGCGGAGGAGCTTCGCCGCATCGGCATCGCGTCGAGCATCCAGATACAGGCAACCATTGGACATTCGGATGAGCTGTCGGCTTCGGAACGGACGGACGGCAAGACATGGTCCGGATGGGTTGGCCGCGACGGCACAAAATGCCTCTATTGCAACTGCCCGCGCCAGCCTGCGTTTCTCGATTATATCGCGAAAATGACGGAATACTATGCCGCTTTTCAACCATTAAGTGTCTGGATTGACGATGATTTGCGCATTACGAACCACAGTCCCGCCGCCCCGTGGAACAAGGCGAAAGACGGTTGGATCGGCTGCTGGTGCGACACATGCATCGCCGCTTTCAACGCTGAAACAGGCGGAAATTGGACGCGCGAATCTCTGGACAAGGCGATGACGATGGGAAGCGATCTTTTCAAGCAATGGAAGGCGTTTTCGGAAGGCTCCGTCATCGCCATCGCAAAGATGATTGCCGATATTTTCCAGAGGATTTCGCCGAATACCATGCTCGCCCTGCAGCACGGCAACAGGCTGGACGACAGCTTCACCGCCATGCTGAAGACGTTGCATGAGGCCAGCGGCCGTCCCGTCGGCTCCCGCCCAGGCGGCGGCCAATATTACGATGTCAATCCAAACGACCAGATTTACAAGAGCTTGATGTCCTGTCGTTTCCGAAAAGACATGGGCGATCCGGAATGGATTTCCGTCTGGACACCTGAAGTCGAAAGCTTCCCGCGAAACTACGGTTCCCGTTCCGCGCAAAGCGTTATCGTGGAAGCATTTTCCGCATTTATGTATGGCATGAACGCCGCCAGTCTGTTCGTCACGCAGACGGGACATGAACCGGAAGAGCTGTATTCGCGCACGATGCTCAAGCCACTGGCCGATGCGGCGCCAGTCTTGAAAGGCTATGCAACCTCCTGCGATGGAGCGTTTCCCGCAGGATTCTCCAGCGATCTGCCCGTCGATAAACTCTACATGTTTGCCCAAACAGGCGTTCCCGTCCTGTTCGGTATCGGCAAGTCATATGGCGGCTTGATGGAATCGGATTTGAAGATAAACCGCTGCACGGCGCTTTCCACGGAAGTCCAACAGCTTCGCGATGATTTGGATGCGCGTTGCGGCGGCATGGTGGCCGTCGTGGAATCACCGTTCGTCGGTCTCATGATTCCGCATGTCTCGGATGAATGGCAACTTAGGAATGTCGCATTGCTTAACGTCCGCATTGATTCACAGGGGCCGATTCGCCTCCGCCTGCGCGGTGTTTCTGCCGATGTGACAAAGGCCGTCTGGCATGAATTGCGGCGTGAGCCACGAGAGCTGCCTGTTAGATATGATGATGGCTGCGTCCGCGTGGTCATTCCGGAAATCGGCGCCTGGAACGGCGGTTATCTGGAATTGTGTCAATAATGCGGTCAATTGAATATAATAGTAAGGAAAAATAATTATGGAAGATAGAGATAGCGCGGAGCAGAGCAGAGCAGAAAGAGAAGAGAAAAGAGAGAAGAGAAGAGCGCAGTGGATGCCGCGCCCAGGCAGGGGACGCGGCATAGTTGTTGGAATCCTGTATCCATTGATCGACTTGTTATTCTCATATAAATATGCACAGCGCATCAAAATCGCGATGAATGTACTCGGTAGCGATTGGCGTATGTCGTCTCCCTACACATTCTTCCCAGATCCCATGGGGCACAAATATTCCCATGATGAATTCATGGATATTTTCAAAGACACGGATACCCACTCACTTGATCTGGCGGAGAAATTCTACGAATGCAGTATGAAAATGCCACAAATTCCCCCCAAATATGAACGAATGTTCTTCTACAATTTCTCCTATTTCAAGTCGTCGTGGAAAAAGAGCGCGAATGTGAAACGGCAGATACGGAAGGATATTGCGGCTTTTCAGAAAAAATATGGATTCTATTGCGGTTCTGAAGTTTCGCACTATCATCATGGCCTGCGGCTGCTTGACAAAAGCCTGTTGAACTATATTTCCGGTCGTGCTTTCATTGACGTCGGTGCATGCCAGGGGGATTCCTCCATTATATTCAAAAACTATTCGCCGTCGAAAATATATGCTTTCGAACCATCGCGGAAGAACCGCGACGCATACGAAAAGAATGTCGCGCATGCGGGAATTTCCAAAGACACCTACGAATTGGTACCGTTCGGCCTTGGGGATGCCGAAAAGGAAATCCGCTTCAACGATATTGGAACTGGTAGCAACGTTCTGGACGATTCAGGAGATAACGTATGCAAAATCATCACGCTGGATTCCTTCTGCAAAAACACCGTCATCGACGTCGGTCTTGTCAAGATTGACCTTGAAGGCATGGGGGAGCAAATGATTCGCGGATCGCTAGAGACAATCGAAAAGTACCGCCCCGTTCTCTGCCTGGCGCTCTACCATCATGCCGGCGAGCTTTGTGAAACGACCAAGCTCCTGCGCGAACGGCTCAAAAACTATCGCTTTGAATTGAGGGAACTTAGTGATCACGACCTCTGTTGCGAGATGACTCTTATCGCCTGGCCGGAGGAAATATTCAATGGCGATTGCGCCAAAGAGTGCAACTGTTGAGTGAAATTGTCGGTAAAAAACATGAACATGCAAACCGCACACGAACCATCCATGTCCTTCCTGATGATCACCTACAATCAGGAGAAGACAATTGAACAAGCGCTGAAATCCGCTTTGGCGCAGGATTATCCAAATCTTGAAATCATCGTCTGCGACGATTGTTCCAAAGATCGGACGTTTGAAATCGCATCGAAAATAGCGACGGACTACCATGGCCCGTTCAAAATCATCCTGCAACGGAACGATCCGAATCTTGGCATCGGCGCCAATTTTCACAAGGCGTTCACGCTCGCGACGGGGGAATGGCTGTTCATGGCCGCAGGTGACGATGTCTCAATGCCGGATCGCTGCCGAGCCGTCGCCGACGGAATCCGACAGTTCCCCGACGCGCTTGCTTTCGGTTCCAATTATGAAGTCATCGACGGTGATTCCAGAAGCCTTGGCTTTTCGCAACCCGAGCATCGGCTTGGACCAGGCGCCGTCATCGCGTGGCATCGTTCTATCTTTACGTCATTTGCGCCATTGGGAAAAGAACTGAAAGTGGAGGATGCGCCGCTCTATCCGCGTGTCTTTCTTCTCGGCGGCACGTATGTCAAACTGCCGCAGGTCACGCTTCAATACAGGATGGACGGACATAGCTTCACGGGGCAGGATCGTAACAATGTGCTCAACGTCCAGAAGTACTTCCTCAAAGTCCGAAAGGTTCTCGTAAAAGTCATGGAACAGCGTTTCGCGGACATCGCGACGGCGCATTCCTTCCACAAGGAAAACAAATGGCTTAATTTATTGGAGGAACGTCAGAAATGGGCATATCACGAGATACTGGAGGACATCGCTGAACGAGAGGAGACAATCCGCATTCTCGAAGCTCCATTCTTCTCCAAATTACGTTTCCTTCTCTGCAATTCAGCCCCATCATTACGGATGGGTTTTGCGCAACGCATGAGACTGATCCTTTCCGCATACCAGCCTCTCATTTGGCTCAAACGAAAAATCACCAAGCCAGTTTCATGGTCAGAAATGATTGCGAAAGAAACAGTTCCAACGCTTCCAGCAGAACTTTCCCCATTGGTTATTGATGCACGGTTTTATCTCACCCATATCGATCATGACTTCTGCGGTTCGGACTATTTCGAGAGTTTCGAACGTGATTTTCTCACGCCTGAACGACGGAAGATGTTGCAGATTCCATAAACTTATTCCGCCAGTTTCCAGCAACGGCGGCTGGAGCTTTCGCGTGGAAGATTCCATGGTGAATCATACAGATGGATGACCGTTCCTGCGATGACGTCTGACAGCACGTCTAACGGCGGATTAAAGCCGCCTGCGCTGAAGAAATAGCCCCAACCGTCACAGCGGATGCCGCCGACGAAGCAGTCGGAACCGCCCAGGACAAGCTTTTCCTGATAAGCGGTCGTCACGAACGACCGTTGGACGCCGGCGCGCATGGTTTCCAGCCGTTTGCTGCGTTCTTCGCCGAACCATTTCCGTCCATCAGCCGTCAACGTCAATGGACGGGATGGATCCTCCACAGGCGTCGTTGCGCAGGAGAAGCCCAACACGGCGGCGTTGCCGCTACCGACAGATTGTCGATTATATGTTCCGTCCGCCTGCTGCTGGCGTAACACGAAGAACGGATAACCGCCTGTCGCCCAGACAATTCCGCCCTTCTCAATGTAGCGTTTGATGGTACCGATCGTCTCGCTCATGCTACCGCCATGCGGCACGAAAATGCTCTCGCCGCCGCAGTTCACGACGGCGAACGGACGCTTGCTTCTGTCCATTTCCGCAATCATTGACAGCAGTTCCTGCGGCTTTTTGACGCGTATAACTTCCAGCCCAGTTCCCGCCAATTGCTTTTCGAGCGCGGCTATCAACGCCAAGCCGCCTTGTTCTTCTTCTTCAGTTACGCCATCGACGCAGAGCACGGCGATTTTGTTGTTCCAGCCCAACGTTTTCGGCGACTGCTTTTCCAGTTCTGCAGGCATAACGGACTGCTGATGGGTCACTTTGGGCAATGTCAGCATCCATGCATCGCCATCCTGCCGTTTCCATTCCGCGATCGCCGTTTTGCCATCCGCAGCGAATACAATCTGTTTTTCATCAGCCCATGCAGGCCGCATATGAATTGGAATGGACGCTCCCGCGGCACCGTAAAACGCGCCGTGCAACTTGTCGTTGCGTTCATATAACGCGAAGCCGGCCTTTTCCTGTGTTTCGGCGGATATCTCCATGTAGCCGACGCAGGCTTTCGGAGCCATGCCGAAGAAACCGTATCCGCATAGACGATGTGTCGTAATCCATTCTGCTTCAGCGAAATTCGTTTCTTTCAAATCCTTCGCCGTCAATGAAACTGGTTCCGGCCCGAGATTCACGATGAGAGACACGGGGCCACCATAGTTTGCATAAATCACGCCATCTGGAGCCTGCCCTTTCAGATAGCGGAACTTCCAGAGTCTCTTGCCTGCGTATTGCGAACAGAAGGCCTTCTGGAGGGCGTCCAGCCAGTTCAGCCAACTGCGGCGTGACTCGCTCCGTTCCGCACCAAGATTCCAACGGCAGCTCAAGCCGTAACCAAACGCAAGTGTCTCGGCAAGACGTTCTTCCGTCTCCGTGAAATGTCCAAGATCATGCGTTGTGAAAAGGCACTGGTCATGGCCAAGGAAACTCAACAGCGGGAAGAATTCCCATTCGCCGTCTGGATAGCGGAAACGCAGATGCTGACCGTGGCGTTTGCCGCCCGCCTCAACGCTGGCCCATGCACAGCCGCAGATGATGGTCTCGAAATTCAAGACACGGTCATGGCCGTCTTCCGTGGCCATGGGAACGACCGCCGAATCCTCCATCGTCAGCGAATGCATGCCATCCAGACCGGAGGCCTTCAACGGCTCCTTTTTGTTGTAGTTCCATGACCAACGGCGGGCTCCAATCTGATCTTGGAACAGTACGTCGCTTGGAAACTCTTCCGTCATCTGGCGGCGGACTTTTCGATGGGCGGCCTGCACGGCGGGATGCCAGAAGCACAGGCTGTAGCCTTTGTTGCCTCCATAGTTCTCAAGATTTGTCGAACCATTGCGCAACAGCAGCAGAGGTGCATCGCCTTCACGTTCAAATGTTTCCCCCTTCGGTTCGATGCACCACCACGACGTGTTCGTGTAGGGCATCATCAAATGGCCCATCGCCTTGCCAGCCATGATGAATTGCTTCAAATCGTCATTCGTCCCCCATGATTCACGTGCGGGCAGATGGTCTGGATACTGCTTGTCGAAGCCACCATGCATGTATTCCGTGTAATGGACAAGGCTTGGAACGGGAAGCGACTTCATCGCTTCCGTCTGCTCCGCCGCCGTCCGCCCGCTAAGGCGAATCAACAGCGAATTTTTCAATTTGTCCAACACATCCGCCTTCGGGACTTTCGCCTCCAGACTGCCGTGGATATCATTCAGCAACGCATATTCCTCCATCGCAGAAAATACGTCATGGTTATTGAACGACAATCGCAATACGGGCGACGACCATGTCTCACCGGCCTCGCACGCCATCATCCAGCTGTGGCGATAACGGCCGCAATCGTTTTCGATTCCTGCCAAATCCAACTGGCAAGGCTTTAGCAATCGTTCGCGATCCCATGGTTGCCGCATCATCGGCTGGACGCCCATCAATGCGATGGAATCTCTGCCGTAATCAAGATATGTGAAATCGGCCACCGCACTCGTATAGGTTTCGGATACAGCCATATACGGCTCCGGCACGATGACCGTGTAGAACGAATAGCCGCCAACTTCCCACCAGACGCCGCCTTTCTTCACATAATCTTTCACCAAATCCAAATCCGCCAGCAGATTCTCAGGCTTCATGCTTGGAAACAATTCTCCGTATGGATTCAGAATCATCGCGAAATCATTGCCGCGCAATGCTTCCCGCATGGCGTCCGCCGATTCCAAAACAATGAACTTTCCTTTGCACGCCGCCATGAATGGAGCACGTTCCAAAAACGACTGCCAGTCCAACGGCGAGCCTGGCGTCCATGAACCATGCGCAGGACCATTTTTCAAAAGAATGAGACCGATTTTCTTCTCTTGAAAACGCGCCTTGTCACGATAGATCAACGCGTTCATCGTCCCGTTCACCATCGTGCGGAACAATGCCGCGCCGTAATCGCCTGTCGCGCTGTCGTTGCCGTTGCCGCCCATGCGGAACAGCCATCCATCGCCGCCAAATCGGCTGCCGGACAAAGCGGGGCCGCATTCGTTTTCAATCAACGACACGTCGAACTGACCTTCCGCAGGCGGGCGGTTGACGCGCATCACCTGAGATTCGACTGAACGGATCACTTCGCCAGTGAACCACTTGCGACCTTCGTCCGTCACCTTCAGCGGATGGACAGGCTCGCGGTCCGCCAATGACTTCAACGGCCCGCCATAGACATACTCATAGCCACGCGGCCCTGAAGGCGCCGTCTTGTATTTGCAATGCGGATACTTATGCTCTTTGAAAAACGACGGCTTGTAGGCGACGCCGAGCCCTTCCGCGCCGCGCATCGGAAACACGACGCGATTCAATCCGTCCAGCCCGAAATCAATACCATCCGGTAGCGTCAGCTTCAGAATCGGAAGGGACGTCCAGTTGATAACAGCGCTGATATTCAGATCGCGGCCAACCGCAAATCGTTCTTTTTGAGGATCTTCGCCAGTCAGATTGATGCCGCGTCCGAATTCGAATTTCACCGTCAGACTCAGCAGCTCGCTTTCATACGTGATTTCAGCCGCTCCGCCGTCATTTACCATGCCTCCCCGCACAGTTCCGTTCCATGGCTTCGACAGGAATTCGGCGGCCGTGATGGTCTTTTTCATCGTTCCCGGCAGGACATCTGCGAATTCAATCGTCCACAAGTTGTTCATTTTCAACTGCTGTCCGTTGCCATACGTGATCATGACGGCATACTTGTTATCAAATTTAAATTGATAGGCGTTCAGTACACTTGCGCCGACCATCGCCATCATGAGAAGATTCACAAATTGTTTCATAAGAGTCTCCGTATTAGGTGGTAGCGACGGCGTCCCGCCGTCGGGAAGAACATTTATTCAAAAAATGAACCATTCTTAGGAAAGAAATGTTTTTTTCCTTTATGACATTATATTACATAGTTAGTTAGAATCAAATTCGTTTAAAACAAAAAACAGAGGCATACCATGTCCAAAATCCGTTTGCAAGCCCATCGCGGCGTCAGTTCAGAATTTCCCGAAAACACCTTCGCCGCCTTCCAAGCCGCCATTGACGAAGGCTACGACATCATTGAACTCGATCCCAAATACACGGCGGACAACCATATCGTCATCCTTCACGACCGCACGGTCAATCGCACAGGCCGCCGTCAGGATGGTTCCACCCTCCCGCCTGATACCGCCATCAAAGATTTGACGTTTGCGCAAGCCCGCGAACTCGAATATGGCTCATGGAAGGATCCCAAATTCAAAGGCGAAAAAATACCGTCGTTGGAGGAACTGATCGATTTCATCAAGGCGCACAACATTCCCTTCAAATTTGACAATGTGTGGGAGACCTTCCCGCCGGAACAGCAGGAAATCTTCCTCTCGCAACTGGAAAAGGCCAATCTTGGAAGCAAGATCGGCTTCACCTGCCGCAAGCCGGAATGCTTCGCGCTTGTCGCCAAACGTTTTCCGCAGGCGGAGCTTCATTGGGACGGCGCGAACGACAAGGCGACATTGGAAGATGTCGTGAAAGTCGCTGCAGGCCATCGCCTGACCATTTGGGTTTGCTACGACAACAAGCTGACGGGCTGGTTCAAAGGCGCAAAAGCCACGCAAGAACTTTGCGACATGGTGCATCAGTTCGGCGAAATCGGCATCTGGATCCTCTCGCAGGAAGCGGAGCTCGACGACACTGTCAACGTCTTCAAGGCGAACGCCATCGAGACGACGGGACACATCAAACCATCCATGCTTGCGTAATTCAATGGGAGGGTCCCGCTCCAGCGGGATCGGATACGGGTTTGCGGTCCCGCAGGAGCGGGCCCCTCCCTCAAAAACAATTTAAAATATAAAAACAAACGGAATCAATATGAGAAAACGCTATCAAGAAGCCAGTTATGACATCGTCGTGGTTGGAGGCGGCATGGCCGGCCTCTGCGCCGCCATTTCCGCCGCGCGTCATGGTGCCAACGTCGCTCTCGTCCACGCTCGTCCCGTGCTCGGCGGCAACGCCTCCAGCGAAATCCGCATCCACATCAGCGGCGCCGACCAAAGCCTCCGCCAGACGGATTACGCGGAATCAGGCCTGCTCTATGAACTGATGCTCGAAAACAAGAGCCGCAACGACACGTTCAACTATTCCATTTGGGACATGGTTCTCTTCGAAGCCGCCAAAAACGAAAAGAATCTGACAGTCTATCTGAACTGCCCCATGTTCGACTGCTCCGTCGATGGCGACATCATCACGTCGATTTCCTGCTTCCAAGAGACGACCGAACTGACGTTGAAAATCTCCGCGCCGTTGTTCGTCGATGCCACTGGCAACGGCACGCTCGGCTATTTTGCGGGAGCGGACTACACGCAGGGCAGCGAATCCAATAAAGAATATGGCGAACCGCACGCTCCCGATCAGCCCAATAACGAACGCATGGGCAACACGATTCTCATGAAAGCCGTCGATACAGGCCATCCTGTCAAATACGAACCGCCGGCCTTCGCGAAGAAACTGACGGAGCATCAACTCCGCTATCGCGTCCATTCCAAAACGATGAAAGTCGATGCGAGCATGGCGCCCGATCCGGAAGAATGGCTCCGCCTTTCCGCATGCAGTTGTGCCGCAGTCGATTACGGTTACTGGTGGTTGGAGCTCATGGGCGATGGCGACGATATCATTCCCGACTATGAAAAAATCCGCGACGATTTGATGGCCTATGCCTACGGTCTGTGGGACCACATCAAAAACGGCGGGCAGCATGGTGCGGAAAACTTTGCGCTCGAATGGGTTGGCGCATTGCCTGGTATGCGTGAAAGCCGTCGCCTGCTCGGTGACTACGTGCTGAACGAATGCGACATTCTGGAACATCGGCAGTTCGACGATGCCGTCGCCTACGGCGGCTGGTGCGTCGATCTTCATGCGCCGCACGGACTTCTGGATTTCGACGTCCTGCCCAGCGACTGCCATCATTTCACAGGCGTCTATACGATTCCATATCGTTCGTACTATTCGCGCAACATCCGCAATCTCTTCCTGGCGGGGCGCGACATCAGTACATCCAAGCTTGGACTTGCCAGTACGCGTATTCTCGGCTGCTGCGCCGTCGGCGGCCAGGCGGTCGGCACCGCCGCCGCCCTATGCGTGAAATACAACGTCCTGCCACGTGAATTGGCACCGCATATTCCTGAAGTCCAGCAACTTATCTTGAAAGACGACGGCTTCCTGCCGAATATTCTCAATCAAGACGAAAAGGATTTTGCACGAAAGGCGACGTTTACAGCGAGTTCCGCAAAACCGAACGGCACGCCGCAGAATGTCGTCAACGGTGTTTCACGCAAGCTTGGCGACGATTCAAACGCATGGATTTCCAATGGCTTGTCCGCCAACGGCGAAACGCTCTGCATGAAATTGGATGCTCCGCATACCATTTCCGAATTGCGGCTGACGTTCGATTCGAATTTTGCCTATCCAATTCGCGTCACGATGTCTGCCAACCGCCAAGCCCAGCAGCGTATCGGCATCCCGCCGGAACTCGTGAAGGATTATACCATTACGGCCTTCCGCAACGGGAAGACCGTCTATACCAAAGAGATAAGGGACAATCACCAACGGCACAATGTCGTGGCGATTCCTCCGACGGAATGCGATGTCGTCGAATTCCGCTTCACGGCTACCAATGGCGCGGCCGATGTGACGGTGTATGAGATAAGAGCCTACTAGGCATAGACTTCTGTTTCTGGATATACTGGAAGTTCTGGAAGTTCTGGAAATTTTGTTTTTCTCCAGAATATCCAGAATATCCAGTATGTTCCGAAAATCCAGAACTCCAGTATTCAGTCTCAGTCTATCTTCAGTTCGTTAATTCGCCGCTGAATCTCAGCGGCGTTTTCCATGAAGAACACGTTGCGTTCAAAGGACTTCATGATCACATCGGGAGCGATGGCCCTGTTCTGCCATTTCGGGGCGTTCAGGAAGCCAAACACTTCAAACATCAAGAGAACGTCGTTCGGCAGCTGCTTGACGGCTTCCATGATGCCTGCCCAGTCGATGACGCCCAAGCCTGGATACCAATGGCATTCATCAATGCCATCGTAGTCGGAGATGTGGAACGTGCGGATGCGCGGCGCAAGCAGTTTGATGCCATCAACCAGTTTTTCGGGATGGCCGCAGAAATGGTTGACGTCAAAGCAGACGCCGACTTGTTCCAGCGGGAAGCCATCGACCATCGCGGCAAGTTCTTCCGCCGTGTTGCCGAGGCATGAACGCGGCAGGTCTTCCACGTTGATACTTACGCCTTGTTCTTTCGCGACGGGAACGAGTTCCGACAGCGTTTTGCGGAACGCCTTGAGCCATTCGGCACGTTCCGGATTGTCCCATGGAACAGGCTCCAGACAGCCGTGCAGTGTGAAGTTTTTGCATTTCAACGGAGCACATGCGCGGATGAACGCTGCCGTGTTGTCGGAAGCGGGTTTGCGTTTGCTTTCATCGGGGTCGGCGAACTCCCAGCCTCTGCCGAACGGAATATGGATGCTGCCGATGATGACACTGCCAGCGTCCTGCAATTCAGCCATGATGCGGACTTTTTCGCCGATGTTTTCCGCGTTTGTGGAGCCTGCGCAGGAGTATTCGATGCGCTTCAATTTGGCGCGTTTCAGACCTTCAAGCCATTCTGGCTCCAAGGCGATTTTGTCGGGAACGGATGTTGCATACTGGTACATGGTGGTTTCCTTTTTAGGTTGGGATTATTCTGGATGTTCTGGATGTTCTGGATGTTCTGGATTTAAGTTGATGTTCAGGTTTTGCTGGAATCAAGCTGTCTCCAGATTATCCAGAAATGCCAGAACCTCCAGAATACCAAGTATTAAGCTATAGGGGGACGCGCTCCTGCGCGTCCGGTCCCGCGGGAGCGGGACCCTCCTCCCGTTTAGACGTTGGCAGGAAGACCTGTCTCCACGCTCTTGTAGCAGGCGTTCATGAAGTCAATCGTCTGGCGGTGCCAACGAAGATTGATCTTCGGCTGCTTGTGGTTGCGGATGCAATCGACGAATTCGTCGATAAGGCCGATCCATTCGTCGAAGTACGTGTATTGGACGGTGTAGCGGTCGTGCGGCGCGCCGTTGTGATAGACGTTCGGGCCGAAGCAGTCGCACATGACGGTGCCTTTTTCACCTGTGATGGTGACGTTGACTTCCATACGTTTCGGGAAGACTTCCCAGCCGGGGGCGGGCACGGCGAGACGTTCCTCCATGCGCGACCACGACGGATCGAACAAGAAGGCCGTGCCGTCCTTCATTTTGCCGCTGGCGAGAATCATGTCCTCCACTTCGATATCCGGACGGAGGTTGGGGGCGACTTGCGAATAGACGTAGTCGAAATCGGAGCCTGTCAGCCAGCGGATCAAATCGAAGATGTGCGGATGATCGCAGAGGGCGCCGCCGCGGAAACGGCTGTCGCCTTTCTTGAGCGGAACGCGCGAGCCGTAGGAGGCTTCGGGCACGCCCTGCCACGGGAAGGCCCAGACAGGCGACAGTGTGATGTTCGTCATCTGGACGGACAGCAGTTTGCCGAGCTTGCCGGATGCGATGATCTCCTGAAGTCGTTTGACGACAGGATTATAGTGCATTTCCAGTTCGATCTGGCAGACGATGCCCGCCTTGTCCACGAGTTCGATCATTTCGTCGTATTCTTTCGGATCAAAGGTCGGAATCTTCATGGAGAGGATGTGGACGCCGCGCTCCGCGCAGAGTTTCATCTCTTTCAGATGCTGGTCATTGGCGGATGCGATGACGACGGCCTCAATGTCTGGATGCTTCGCAAACATCTCTTCCGCAGAGAGATAGCAGGGAACGCCGTTGTTGTAAAGTTCATAGACGTCTTTTGCACGCTGATCTGCGGCACAGGAGGCGACCCAATCCAGCTTGCTGTTTTCGCGTAGCGTCTGATAATATTTGCGGGTATGGCCGTGCGTGAGGGCCATCATGGCGATTTTCACAGGTTTCATGGATGTTCCTCCTCAGCAGCAGACGGGTTTACGTAACTTGTCCGATTCCAACGCGTTCTGGACTTGCGCCGTGACCTTTGCGTCGATGGCGTTCCATTGAGCGACGAGCGACGGATCGGAAAGGACGGCATAGGCGGCGCGGATGGTCAGAATTTCGTCCAGTTCGAAGCCGAACAGCTCTGTATCCGTGTCGGTATAGCGTTTTTCGCCGTCGGCCGTGAATTCGTAGATGGAAGCCTGCGGAACCTGCGTATCGACGGTGCGGTCGCAAGCGACGCCACGGCGGGCGATGATTTCATGCTTGTCAATCGGCTCCGCATTGGCGGGCAGGGCGGCGGAACATTCGATGGAGCAGCTCTTTCCGTCTGCCAGACGGACGATCAGATTGGCGGTTTTGCCGTTGACGGTGGCGAACAGCGACGTGACGTCCGCTTCGCCGAGAAAAGCCGCCAGATCCAGTTCGCGGTAGAGCAGCGGGCGGATGCAGTCCGCCGCTTTCAGATTCATGAAACGGAGGGTTGAGACGCCTTCCAGAATCTTGTTGTCGATAAGATTTTTCAATTCGATAAAACGGCGTTCCTTTCTCCACGGGAGCAACTTGCAGATGGTGCCGTCGGCGAGCTTGAGTTCTGCGCAATTGCCGATGGAGCCTTCCTTGGCGGCGACGATCTCGCCGTCCGCCTTGACGGCGTATTTGTCGCGGAGGCGTTGCAGCGCCGCATTCATTTCTTTTAGTTTCATGGTGGTTCCTAAATGTTCTGGATGTTCTGGATGTTCTGGATATTTGGGATGTTTGTTTTTTAGAGCATTTTGATGCGCGGTTTGTATTTGGTAAGATAGGCGGCGTTCTTTTCGTCGCCGCCGGGCGCGTTGGCGCTGTTCCAAACGGGCGGAACGATGCCGCGTTCGACGCATTGGCGAACCGTCTCGATTTCAAGCAGATGGGCGATCGTGAAATCGACGATGTTCGAGACGGGAGCGATCGGTGTGTCCAGCCCGGGGATGTTCACGATGGCATCGCCAACAGGATTGTAGTCGTCGATGCAGACATCTGCGAAATCGAAGAGATTCTTGCCGGACGGATGGCGGATGAAATGGTCTTTCGGCATTTCGTTTTGCCAATAAGAGCTTGCGACGGCGATGATTTTGCCGCCTTGCTTCTTGATCTGCATGGCGGCGTCGATCGTGGCGGGATTGATGCCGATGTTGTGGAAAATGATGACGACGTCGTCCTGCTTGATATCGTAGTATTTGATGATGGACGCGCCGAAATTGACGGTGCGTTCCAGTTCCAAATACTTAAGTGATTGATTGAAAACGGAGAGGGCAGTTTCCATGAGCGGGTTGATGTTGGCGAGGCCGCCCGCGCGGAAGAACATTTCGCCCATGGGGAGCGTCGTGTGGCCGCCGCCGCCATAGACGCTGATGAGTCGGTCGTTCGCGATGGCGTCCGCCATCAGGCTGGCGGCCTTCTGGATGTTGTCGGCTTGCTCATCGACGACCTTGCGGATGTTGGCGAAGGCGTTATCGACGTAGCCGAAATCATTGAGTTTTCCCATAATCGTTTCCTTTTATATTTATAGGCTTGTAAGCTCTGCAATGATGGTCGCCATCTTCGAAATTGTCTGCGGTAGTTTATTGAAGGCCGCTTCTGCATCAACCTGCATGTCCGCCAACGGCTTGTCATAGAACGCATCGACGATGGGCTGTGCAACTTCCTTTAGTGGCTGTAGCAAGTCGTTGAACGGAGCGTGGTTGCCGGAATCGAAGCGTTTGGCGAAATAGTCCGTGAAGGCGTCGATGACGGGAATATAGACGTCGGAGACAAGTTCCGTGATCTGCGTGCGGCAGTAGTTGTTTTCAGCGTTGCCTTTCAATGTGGTTTCGAATTTCGGATTTGTTTCATGCTTCGCCCGAAGTGCCTGCAACGACGCATACAGGGAGAATTCATCGCTGGCGGAGAGAATATCCAGCATGACGGCTAGAACTTCCCGCATTTTCGCAAGGAAGGCGAGCGGCTTTTCCTTTGGAACGATACCGTTCCGCCAGTCTTCCGCCGCAAGTTTGAAAGATGCGCAGGCATATTCGGCGGCGCGTCCCGCAACCATGCGCGCGATGTCGATGACATCGCGTCTGACGAATGGCGTGGCATCTTCAAGATCAACGGCCGCAAGCTGTTGCAATAACGATTGGCAATTTGCGAGCGGACCTCTGACGCCGTTGGCGAACATCTCCATTTGCAGCAGATGGCGTCTTGTCCAGGCGGCCCATTGCGGAATGCGCATGGCGTAAAGTTCGTAGTCATGGCCGAATGTGGAATTGGGGCCCGACCAGTGGTCGGCTTTCGCCAACGGCAGAGCGGCCTGCCAGATCGGTAGCATCGTTTCGGCGGTCTCTTCATCGTAACGATTATGGCAGAACGTTTTGACGAAATCGTTGATTTTGATGTTCGACGGCGTCGGCGACCATGTATTGGCGGCGAAATATTCAATCATGAGCGTGTCGGAGTGGGAAATCTCCGGCCAATAGATAAGTCCTTTGCACATAGGATCTTCTACGGCCATGGGAAGATTGCGTTCAATGACGTTGTAGTTGCCGCGCATTTCCGAATGGGCCTCGTAGGCGTTGAAGATGCCGAAAATCCACGGGAACTTGCCGAGAAGGCCCCAGTTCTTGAAATTGTTCAATTCATCATCCGTGTCGGACGTGTAGTCGAGAATAATCGTATTGGCGGGATCGAATTGCGAGACGAGTTCGCGAACTTGTTCAGGCCGCCAATGCATGCAGAAGTCCCATGAAGCGATCAGCAGAGGGGCCTGCGGGTATTTTTCACGCAACTTATTGATAATGCGGCGGTACGTGTAGAGTTTCATTTCATGGTTGGCCGTATCGTCTTTGTAGCAACGGCGTTCCGCGAGGCCGATTGTGTGGAAAAGTTCGGGCGAGCCGTATTCGCGGATGTGCGTTTCCGTCAGCTTGAAGTAGGCGTCCAGATTCTTGTCCTGCCGGATATCCCATACGAGGCCTGTCTTTTCCGCGTAGCCGCTGGTCGATTGCGGGACGAAATCAGGCTTGATTTTATCCAAATACTGCAGTGGCGTGCGGCTGTACCAATGCGTCATCGTGCCGAGGTCTTCCGGATGGAGCAAATCGCGGTCGCGAGCGTATTGAAGCAACTGCTTGCGCAGTTCGCCGCGATCCTGCAACGACCAGAAGAGGTTGCGGTCGTCATACGAACGTGGAACGGCTTCGGGAACGTCCCATTTTGGATAATCGACGATGTCCGGAAACGCCTTTTGGAAGAGGTCGTCGAGGCCGATGCGCAGCATGAAGAAGTTCATCCGTTTCTTGAGAATCCAATCGATTTCCTTCTGCCACTGTTCGAGATTCCAATGCTCCGCTTGGAAACGGTCGAGGCTGCGGTGGGCGAAATAGCGTAGGCCGCGGTAATCGAATCGTGGCGATTCGGAGACGTCGAGATTCGCGATGTCTATGGTCGGCGATGACGGAATGACATCGCCGTCCCAGAAGTAATGACAACCGGCGCGGCGTTCGAAGAAGTCATAGATGGCGTAGAGCAAAGCGCGACCGCGGCCGCCCGCGAGAAACAGGAGATGGCGGTCGTTCTCAAAGGCGGATTTGATGACGTAGTCGTCCGAGCCTGTGCGCAGAGCGAAATCGCGAATCGTTCCGTCGATGATTTTCTCATGGACGAAATGGTTCGCCGCATCAGAACCGATGACAACGAGATCGTCGCCAGCAGAAGCTTCCGTGACGATATCTAGCTTGACGCAAGTAACTTGCCACCACAAATCCGCAAATGTGCGGGCGGCGATTCCGTAGATTCCTTCGTCTTTTGGAATATGGATTTTTAACATGTCGCTTTTTCCTTCGGCAATCAGACTCTGTTATTTTTTGAGTACGCGTTTGTAGTTTTCGCCGATGCGATCCCACAGTTTGAGCGCGTCCGGAGCGGCAAGAACCGTGCCATAGCCGCCGCGGTAGGTCCATGAAGAGAGACGATCGACGCCAAGTGATTCATACAGATCGACGGTTTTGTCGATTTGCGCGAAATCGGCGGGCTGCTTGTAGTAGCCCATGAGCCAGCGTTCTGATTTCTTGCCGTACTTGCGGGCGGCGGCGACGGTCCGCTCCGTGATGTCGCGGAAGAAGGCTTCGGGCAATGCCCAGTTGAGAATGGTTGTGGAAAAGACGTCGAAATACGGGCAGGCGGCGACCGTATCCCAATTATCGTAGCCGCGGTATTCCGTCACGTAGTAGGTATTCTGCGTGGCATGGACACAGCAGGTGATTTCCTGCTTGGCGTTGATTTCCTTGATGGCTTTTGATGTGTTGGAGAGGATTTCCATGGCCTCCCGCCAGCGGAACTGCTTGACATCGTCGTTCATATATTTAGGCATTTCGTAGCCGTAGTAGTCCATGAACTTCTTCTGGCAAACGGGGCAACGGCATGTCCAGTCATCGGCAACACCGCCCGTGATGGAGGCGATGCCTTTCGGGAATGCGTAGTGCGGTTCATCCCAGAAGAATCCGTCGGCTCCCGCTTCCTTGGCGAGCGTGACGCAGAAGTTCATGAAATAGTTGCGGAAACTGTTCGTGTTGAAGCAGGCGTAAGGGAGTTTTTCGCCTGTCAGTGCGGAGACCTGGCGGTTTTCCGTGTTGTTTTGGAGGAACTTGGAAACTTGCTCACCGCCGAAATATTTGCCGATGCCCCATGGATCGAGAACGACTTTCAGCCCAAGCTCATGGCCTTTTTCAACGATTTTCGGAATGTTCGGCCGCCAGAAGTCGAAATCGAATTCCGTGACGGCGAGATAGACGGTGTTGCAACCGTGGGCGATCATTTCCTGAAAATCCACGGCGGCGTGTTCGACATATCCGAGGCCGTAGTAGCTGACAGCTGTTTGCGTGATGGGCATGGTTTGATCCTTTGCAAAATGTAATTGAACTTTCGATTGATATATTTTTAAGTACAATATAACAAATGGTGGTGACAATGCAAATGTCGTTTGGAACAATTGCAATTTGGTAAATGTCCAATAAATTGAAGCTTAGTTTCGTTATTAAATTGGTCATAATTCAAATAAGGTGAAGCATGATGAAGGAAAGAAAATTTAAAAAGGTAGCGGGATTTTGCATTGCCGTTGTTTGCGTGGCCATGTTTTTGGGCGGGAATGCGATGGCAGCGGAAGGCGATTCGCCATTCATGAATCTGGCGAAAAAGCGCTTCTCCGTGCGTCAGTTTGCTGATAAGCCTGTTCCGAAGGACTTGCTAATCAAAGTGTTGGAAGCAGGAAACGTGGCTCCTACTGCGAAAAACCTCCAGCCTCATCGCATCCATGTGCTGACGAAAGCGGAGGATTTGGCGAAACTGGACACGGTATCGCCCTGCCGTTACGGCGCACCTGTCGTGCTGGTCTTCTCGTACAATTCAGATGAAGAGTGGAAGCACAGCCAGGAGCCCGGCGTGCATTCCGGCGTAGAGGATGTGAGCATCGTGGCGACGCACATCATGTTGCAGGCCGCTGAGCTCGGTCTGGGCACGACATGGGTCAACATGTTCCGTAATTCGCAGTTGGAGAAGCTTTTCGAACTGCCTGCCAATGAAAAGACCGTGCTGATCATGCCTATCGGCTTCCCTGCGGAGAACGCCAAACCCTCCCGCATGCACACGACGAAAAAGCCGCTGGACAAGACGGTGATTTGGCATTAATTTTTGTTTTTTTAAGAAAAAAGTTATTTGATTGAAGAAGGGAGAAAAGTAACATGAAAATCACATTAGCACAGGCACTTAAGGAAAAGAACCGTCTGGCTGGCGAAATCGCGCGGGCATGGGCGCTTCTGCAAACGGAAAACTCAAAACGCGAAGATATTCGGCGTGTTGTGGACGTGGCGGAGACGTATAATAAAATCAAACTTTATACGGAGAAGCTTGTCGAACTCAAAGCGAAGATCGGCGTCGCCAACGCGGGAAATCTGGAGCGTATCTACCGCATGGACGAGTATAAAAGCGCCCTTGCAAAGCTGGAAAGCATCAATACGGACGAAACGTCGGTTTTCCAAAGATTGACAGAATCAACCTATAAGGAATTCAAACGGACAGTTGTCTTCAATGCGTCACAGATTCTGGAAATGCGTGAACAGCTCCAGAAGGAATGCAACCGCCTGCAGGACGAAATGGACGCCTTCAATGTAGCAACGAAAATTGATTTTGAGTCGCCTCTCAGTCATTGACCGACCGGCGCCTCAAAAAGAAAACAACGTCGCCTCGACATTCCTTTTCTAAAGGAAGCAAGAGCACTTCGGTGCTCTGGAAATTTCTGATTAGCGATTAGCGGGAAAGAGAAAGAACCTTTTAAAATTTAAGTTATAGCACATATCGATTTACCGTTCAATCATCAATAATCAAAATTCTTTTGGCGACCGCGTTTTCTTCCGGGAGTTTGTTGCTTCGGCTTCAGGCTCCCGGTCTTTTTTTTTCAACTATTATTTACTGGAAGTTCTTGATATTCTGGATGGTCTGGATAGGCTGGAGTTGTTTTGCGTTATTCCATTGAAACCTCCATGAGGGAGCTTGCCTTTCTCCAATTCGGTTTGGAAGCGTAGTCTTCATGGGGAATGAAAAGCCTGAATCCACGGATGGTGGTGCTGGCTCCGCCGTCTGTAATTACTTTGATATCGCCATGCTCATAGACAAACGGCAGGTTGTTCAAAGCAGAGACAGGCGACTCGCCGATTTCTGCAAGATTTTCCGGCAGAACACCTTGATGCTCATGGCTGTATTCCATGATTTTCCAGGCGAGAATCGCCATCTTCCGTGCGTCCTGAATGGAATAATGCATGGAATAGTAAAGCTTTCCAGGCTTCGAGAACAAAGGCGACTGGTAAATATCGTGGCTGGCGTCGAGTTTTCTGGCTTCGTCCATGGTCGAATTTTCATTCAGCGATAGGGATATGAACTGTGCAAGGCATCGTTGCTCACAAGCCGTTGGATAGATGGACAACCGTTTTGCGATAGAGGAAATACCGCTCATCCAGAGAGTTATTCCGCAGTAGAAGCTGTTTCCGATCCATCGGATGAAAAATCGCCGTGCACCAGTTTCAAAAGCTGCAAAAGCATCGTTGTAAAGACCAGGCATGGCTGGTTTGCCATCTGCTTCCATCTTATAAGCGCAAGCGGCGAAGTAGCGCCAATCTGGTTCGTTCCCAAGCAGTTCCAGCCATTCTTTTTCCGTATATCGGTGCTGTGCCAGCGTGCGGGCCAATGCATTGAGACGTTCGGTTTCCAGCGAGTGACCATTGAGTTTGGCGAAAGGACTTGACTCTTGCTGCAGACACCAGTCCCGCAAACTGACAACGGCGGCGTTGTCCTGCTTGACGAGATCGGATTGCTGGGCCTTGGCCATCATTTCATACGTCAGAAAATGGCCGGCCTCGAAAAGAGCCTTTGGTACATTGATTGTTGGCAATTCGTTGAGTTCCGCCGCACGTGCGACCGAACGTGGCGGCATGGCGGACAGGGCGAAGATGGCGTCGCGCAACTCTTCGGGGTTATTGTATAACTTGGCAAATTGTTCTTGGACACCGGCTTGCCGATAGGAGAGCATCGGGTCACCGGCGGGGCCTTCCTTGCGGGCTTGGGTGATCGCAATGACACGTTGCAGGGGATATTCATTGACAAGTGATTCGTCGCATGACTGGACGTTGATGCCGTGTTTCTGGCGGTAATCCGCAAGTTGGGCCTCCATCTGGGCGGGGGACGCTGTCAGTTGCCATACAAGGGGAAATTCCGTCGTCATGCGGAGGATGCCCGTGATGGCGGCGATGGCGAAGGAGATTTTGACAATGTTCTGCCGAAGCTTCAGTCCGCCTGCGGAGACGACGCCCGCCATCACAAAGAGAGGGCTGATGCACATGCTCAGAAACAGCGGAAGCGGTTGTAGGGAGAAGTATCCCATGCAGACGCACTGCGCGTATATAAACAGAATCAAGCCAATAACGGATGCGACAACAGCCCATGGACGGTGTTTTTTCAGCCCAAGCCAGGCAACCATGATAAAGCCGATAGGAGAAAACAGAAGAATTACAATGACTGCCAAAATGCTGTTGAGCCATTTCCAAGGCGTAAGCAGTTTGTCCATTTCATGGATGATGTTGGAGGCAAGTAGTCCAGTTGCATTGAGTAGAAGTAAGTAGATGATGACTATGATGGCGCATAACGTCCATTCACTGCGCAGGCCGGATTCGAGTGCCCGGGGGAGGAGAACATTGGCCGGCAGTGACAGGGCGATCGCCAGAAGCAATGCTTCATACGGGGCGCCTTTCAGGGCAATGATTTGGTTGAAACGCTGAAATTTTGTTTCCTTCTTTGGGGTATCTTCATTCTTTTCCATGGAGGTATTTCCTCTGCAGATATTTATCTTTATACATGGTTGGGCATATTGGAACTAACGAATAATCAAAATATAATCAATGAAACTGAATTGTCCAACACTTGTTGGAGATATGAAAGAAGATACGTCCATCATAAAATATAGAAGGTAATTAGGAGAAATTTTTATTGAAAATGAATAAAAATGTTGTTGAAAATGCGACAAAATTAGCAGTAAATGATGTTGAAAATGTGGTATGGAAAAATATAAATGATTTGAAATTAATGGGTAGGAAATAATAATGCAGAATAATGCGTTATTCCTATCTCCATTCAATATTTTCAATTGTATGAAGGCATTTGCGGAAATAGCCCGACGGGCCGATGACGCCGAAGGTCTTGCCCGCCGTGCATGGACGCGATTCGTTGCCGCCAAACGTTTTGACCAATTCCTTAGGCTGCAAGCGGCATTCGCAGAGCATTTCATCGACGAACCAACGGGGGATGCCGCCATCCGGCAAGGCGTTGATTTCCGCTTTGACCGCTTCCCATTCGTCATGGGAGAACGCCAGTTCCGGATGGTTGCGTGCCTTGCCTTCGAGCATGACGGGGCCGATCTGGATGCTTTTCGCACGGGAGAGAAGGGCGGCGGCCACCATGTCGGCGATTTCATGACGATTGGTTTTACTGACCGTGATGCTGACATCGGCCGGCCATTCCAGTTCGGCGGCTCTGGCGATGAAGGAAAGTGTTTTCGCATACGTCCGCCGAGTGCCGGTCTGGATGCCGTAAGTCTTTAATCCTTGGAGACTTGTCGAAAGTTCAATTTTCTTTTCCTTGCACCAAAGCAGTTTGTCTTCCGTCATGCGGCTCCCGTTGGTGAAGAGGGCCAGACGGGCGGAAGGCATCAATTTACGTGCGAAATCCATCAAATGCCAGATGTCCTCTCGCAACGTCGCTTCGCCGCCTGTGAACAAAAAGTCTTGGATGCCACGGGCGGCGCATTCCCGCAGAATATCCTCCCATGCCGTCGTATCCAGTTCTGGCTTAGCGAGTTCTGGAAACTCATGCCACACGCAATAGCAGAACGGACAGTGAAAATTACAGCGGGTGGTGACTTCGAGAATGAGATGCGGAGGAAGTTGAAGCATGGATAAATGGAAGCGGCGCAACGGTTATTGATTTGCCTTGTCAGCGGGCGGTGGTAATGGCACTCCCATGAGCGGACGCGGCTGTTTTTCCTTCTCCTGGTCCTTTTCTTCGCAGGGAGGCGCAGGTTTTCCCATGGTTGGACGCGGATCCGCGTCGTTGTTCTGTCCGTTGGGAGAGTCCGGCTGTTGATTTTGTGACGGCTGGACAGTCGGCTCTTCTCCCTGCTCCGTGGTGGTGATTGCTGGCGGCTTCGGTGGGGCGATTCTTCCCACTGTATGGCGATTCATGATACCTTTGACGAAGTCGCAACCCGTGGTGAACATCAACGACGACAGCAATCCTGCCAGCGGCAGTCCTTTCTTCAAGGAGTCGGCGATGGCGGCTTGTATTTTTCTGTTTTTTCGACTGAGTCCCATATGTTTCTCCTGTTCGGAATCATTCGTTGATTTGCTTCATTGGATCGCTTGCTCTTGGTTGTAGCTTGCTTGGATCTGTGATTGTATCAGGATTAATTATTTCAAGTATTTTGTCTTTTTGTTCATCATTGAAAATTGTTATGATTGGAAGTTTGGAGTCACCAGTGGTGATTTGTGACCCCAAAGACTGGGGTTCTGAAATTTTGCTTTTTTCTTCGGCAGGAGTGTCTGGTAATTGAATCGGTACATCTCCCATTATTTGACGGGGTAATACCGCCTTGAACGAGTCGCATGAAGCTTTGCTTTTTTCTTCGGCAGGATTGTCTGGTAATTGATTTTGAGTTGGTTGGGTGTTTGGTTCTTCCGGTTGCTCCGGGGTGTTGACTTGGGATGGCTTCTGCATCGGTACGTCACCCACTGTTTGACGTGGTAATACCGCCCTGAACAAGTCGCAACCCGTAGTCATTACCAACGATGACAGCAATCCCGCCAACGGCAGTCCTTTTTTCAAGGCCTGGGCGATTGTGGCCTGTCTTTTTTTCCCTTTTGGCGTGAGTTTCATGGAGTTTTCCTTGTTGCTTGCTGAAGTCTATGATAAGTTTGTCACGAAACACGTTGTTTGTTTTTTTATATCATTAGACGGACTGATATGCAAAATCTTATGGAGTTTGATGAAAAAATTGTGTCTCGTGAAGAGTCTAAATAAATCTTATGGGTAATTTCAAAAGCGGAGGTACCAACGGCGTTTCCCGCCGTTGCCAAGACCAAGACGACCTCTATATCCCAAGTTTTGAAATTGGATCTTATATTTTAAATAACGTTTCAAATGAAAGGATATTGGTGATTTGATTGAATATGACAATTTCAGAAAAAGTGTCACAGCACTGCTTTGCGGGCGATTTCACAGCACTTTGCAAAGGCGGTGTTGAGGATGTCCTGCGCATCTTTACGTTGGCGGTTTTGCAGGGCTTTCTTTGCTTTTTCGAGGGCGGGGCGGTAGATGGCCATGACCGCTTTTTCATGGGGGAGCCATACGTTGCTGTCGAACGAGAGACCGTGCTGTTCGCGTCTTGCGAAGGCGGCTTTGGACCATGAACGGTCGGCGATGTCCTGCGGGATTTCACGCAGGCAGATCGGCGCGGGAATGTACATCGTATGACCGACTGGTCCAATGGCTACGTACATCGTACTGAGCATGTTAGGATAGTCGCGGTCAATGGCGATCGTGGCGGCGGAATTGGTCGTTTTGTTGCAGAGGCCGTGATCCGTCATGACGGATTCCATCGTGCCGCGCATGCGGGAAGTCCGCCAGATGTCCTCCAATGTGATGACGCCGTTTTTCTCCAATGCTTCATTCAGTCCTTTGGCGGCCTGAAATTCACGGGACAGGCTGTTCATGCTTGATTTTATGCCACTTCTGGAATACTGCGCCATGCCTGGATTATGCCAGATATTGGCGCGAATGGTCATGTTGCCGGTGACTACGACAGGCATGACGCGCTTGGCGGTCAGTTCAGCGATGTAGCCGCCCTTCGTGTCCATGATAAAGAAAATGGATCCTCTGTTTTTATGCGTGTATTGTCCGTTTTCGATAAACACGGTGAGCATTTTCAGGGCTTCTTTGGCATTTTTCGTGTTTCCAAGGATTTGCACAAGAATTTCAGGCGTTGTCAGACGGCCTTCCGTCGCTGGTGCGATTTCGGGCGTTGTTTCGCCGCTGTTCATGACGCAGGCGACGCCTTTTTCGTTGAAGCCCATGCAGGGATTATCGTCGCCAAGGCCGAGCCATTTGATTTTTGCGTTGTCTTCGCTTTTGATGAGGCGGATGTCTATTTTGCTGGAATCACGGTTTTTATGGAGGATCATGGGGCCGCCCGTCAGTTCGGAAAGGAGCATCCAGCTGGTGCATTCGTGGTCTAAAGGATTGTTTTTCATGGTAGTGAATGGATTGAAGGGACAAAAGGGGCGAAAGGGACAAATTTTTTAGAAGGCGTTATGTGGGGTGAATTGATCGTAGTCGAAGCCGTCCAATGTGCGGAGGAGATGGAGCCGTTCGGGAGCCGCGGCAGGTTCTACGCCACGCATGAGATTGGTCAGCGTCTCCCAACGGCGCGGCCAGATGGCGGTATGGTCGCAGACGTCCCATAGGAAAAGTCCTGACGCGCCGTTGGATACGGCGTCATGGAACATCTTCGGAAGCAGTGCACCGCTTCCATTGTCTTCGCCTTTGGGATACCAGCGACAATTCGTTCCAGAACAGAGTTTGCCAAAATAGGCGTAGTCGATATTGGCGATCTTTTCATCATGATTCCGCTTCATGAGCGCGCCATCGATTTCCAGTGAATTGATGATTTTTTCCGCCACAAGCGTCTCCAGATCAATGCCGAAGGAATGATTGGCTTCCGGCGTCGCCAAGACGTCTATGGAGAAGCCAAAACGGCGATTGCGCTTCGTCCCCTTGTCGTCAAGCAACTTGCGGATTTTTCGGAAGAAATCAGTGATCATTTTCTTGCGCAGAGCGAGTATCCGTTGGTCGTCTTCTGGAAGATCCAAAGGTGAAATGCCATAAGCGTCTTGGAAGGCATGGCAGAAGGCGGGTTCGAAGGCGATCAACGGCACGCTGCGCATGAGAATCAGATTGAGGCCGTCCAGATCGAAATCTGTCATTTCATCGAAAAGCCGCAGAAAATGCTGTTGGACTTCCGGCTCGGCGAAACTCAGGCGGGTGACTGGTGTGCCGTCGTGTGTTTTGCAATGGTATTCCGGGTGTGCATGAAAGAATTCAGAATAAATACAAGTGCCTGGCATGTAGCATGCTCCGAGGCGGACGCTACCGTAGAATTCCATACCTTGACGATGGGTGAAATCAATCAGTTTGGGAACTAATTGCGGCTCTTCTTCACGCAGTTTGTTGACCTGTTTCGTGATGTCATAGTGCAGTTTGGTCATGTGGCTGCCGAACATCATGTTGAAGCCGTTCGTTCCGACCTTTGTCGTAAAATGCGACACGACGTCCGATTCGCCAAGACAAAATTGCAGCCGTTCCACATTGCCGCCTGAGAATGAGGCAATTCGGTCATAGTAACTGGCCAGCGTGTCCGTCCAATATCCGTCCATTGTGGCGACGCAGTGATGACGATGACTTGGTGGCTGTTCCGTCATGCTTTCCAGACGAATCCATGCCAATGTGCTGATTTCAGACGCATGGCGGATTTCAAGCGGTTGGCCCGTCAGATGTGCTTCTCTATAAAGATATTCCATGCATTCTGGAAACCAGTTGATGCCTTGTCCGTTGAGAAGACGCCATTGCTCTTCGCCGCCCAGACGGAGCTTGATACGCGTGAAATTGCCGAAACAACCCATTCCGACATAGATGCGGCATGGACCAAAGGCAGGAAGCGGCAACGTCAAATCCGTCATTCCGCCTTGGGCCGATGACACAATCATTGTGCCTTTAATGCCGTCCATCGTTTCGTAGGGCATGTATCGCCATGATGGTTCGGGACTTAAGTCCGTCGCTTTCACATGGACGCCGCATAGCCCTGCCACATCCGTCAACCATTCGTTTGCCATTGTTTGCTCCTGTTTGAGGCATTTGTTCATCGTTTCAATATAATATGAATTGAATGAGAACGATGTCAATCAGAATAGTTGAGGAAATAATGCTTCAGATTGGCCAATTTTCCATGAAAACGCAACATCCCATCAGATTTTAAATTCACCTTAAGCCTGAAGATTGAGATTGAGACATAAAATGACTATTAAAAATCAAAATTATGTGGAAATAAACACAAAATGGTGTAGATTATTGAGAAACAGGACAAAAATTGACTTGAAACTCAAAATTCAGGCGTGAACATGGAAATAAAACGAGACCGTTATCTTCAACAGTTGATTGACAGCCAGTGGGATGGGCAGGCGAAAGTCATAACGGGAATCCGCCGTTGCGGAAAATCGTTTCTGCTTCATACATTGTTTAGAAAATATTTGCTGTCCAACGGAGTGGATGAGTCGCATATATTGACTTATCGCCTTGATTTGGCGAAAGATCTCCGCTATCGTAATCCAATGACTCTGGCATTCGCCGTGCGGGAGAAAGTGGAAGGAAAGCCTGGACAATACTATCTGTTTGTGGATGAGATCCAGATGTCGCGGAAAATACCGGATCCGTATGATCCAGATGGTGAAAAAATCACCTTCTATGATACGTTGAATGATTTGCTTACGTTGGATAATCTGGACATTTATGTGACGGGCAGTAATTCAAAAATGCTCGCCAGCGATATTCTGACCGAATTTCGTGGTCGTGGGCATGAAATTCGGCTTCATCCGCTTACGTTTGATGAATTGTATTCCGCAATTGGCGGTGATCGCAATGAGGCGTTTGACCAGTATATGTTCTATGGGGGTATGCCAGTCGTATTGCAACGTAAAAACGATACGGCGAAAATGGCGTATCTCAAGTCGCTTTTTTCAGAAGTCTATGTCAAAGATATTATCCAGCGGAAAAGGATACAGCATCCCGAACTATTGGAACCATTGATTGATGTTCTTTCGTCAGCCATTGGTTCGTTGAGCAATCCGACGAATATCTACAACACGATGGTTTCCGTAAACCATATCAAAGAATCTCAGAATATGATTACGCAATATATTGATCATCTGAAGGATGCGTTTCTTTTTGCGGAATGCAAGCAATACGATGTCAAGGGTAAGGAATATATCAAACAGCCGTTGAAATATTATAGCGAAGATATCGGTCTGCGCAATGCCAGGCTGGGATTCCGCCAGCAAGAGGCCACTCACATAGTAGAGAATATTGTGCATAATGAATTGGTTGCCAGAGGTTTTTCTGTGGATGTCGGAGTGGTGAAATCAACTGAAATGAAGAATGGCAAGAAGGACGACATTTCACGGGAAATCGACTTCATCTCTACTGGGGGAAATGGTAAGAAATTTTATATACAGACGGCATACATGATGCCCACGCCTGAAAAGGAGCAGAGTGAGCGGAAATCGTTGTTGCTTGTGCGGAATGCCTTCCCGAAAATCATCGTTCAACGTGATACGGTCAGACGCTGGTATGATGACGATGGCATCCTGCATGTCAATCTCATTGACTTTCTGTTGGATGAATCAATTCTCCAATGAATATTCATGTGGAGAAAATTTCGATTATAACGCAGAGATGCAGAGATACAAGTTTGTTTATCGCTTACTGATTCATCTCATCGACAAACTCATTGCTTCTCGCGGTCAGTTCTACCCAGGCGGGGCGGAAGCCGCTTGTAATGGCATTGCGGACAGATCGGATATTCGACCATGCCGCGCAGTAGAACGGCACTTTGCCAAGCCTCAAAATTTCAATGGCAAGTCTGCTTGTGATCGCCGAACCGATGCCTTTTTGTCTGTATTCTGGAAGCACGTCAACGCCAATCTGATACATCGTTTTGCAATCGGCGGAGCAACCGGCAAGGCCAATTAGTTTGCCGTTGTCGAATGCGCCAACGGCCAATCGGTCGAGATGCTTCCTCTTCTTGCTCAAGGCATTGCTCCATTCATCGGTATAATACGATTCAAAATCGTCGGGAAGCAGAACTCTTGTTTCATAATCACAGGGCAGTTCGACTAGTTTGCTGACATCTGGCAGAAAATACTCCGCCATAAAGCATACTTTATAATTGAATTGCGCCAGTTTCTCGTTGAGGGCAAGTGCATTAGGCGTTTCAAAGCAATGCGCGACAGGATACTTTTCAATATACCAGCTTACAACCTCCTTCATTCTCGGACTAACCTGCGCGACGATATTGTTGCCATACGAAACCAGATCACATTCAAACGGAAGCGGTAGATAAACTCTTGCGCTTTCGTTCTTTTGAGACAGAACTACCTTGTTTTCATGCGCAAGAAAATCGTCTGGTTGACAATTGCAATCAATGGCTGATTGCTGCAAGGCGATTGCTAATATTTCTTGATTGGTCATTTTAGGAGGTGCCATTGGCGTCCCGCCATCTAAAGCGGAACGCCAATGGCTACTTTTTCAGCCTTGAGCCTGAACAGCCGTGAGAGCCACTGTCGCGACGATGTCATCGACGGAGCAGCCACGCGAGAGGTCGTTGCACGGTTTCGCAAGGCCTTGGAGGACGGCAAACGCTTCCGCGCCGCCGATGCGCTGCGTGATCTTGTAGCCGATGTTTCCTGCCTGCAAGTCCGGGAAAATCAACACGTTGGCATGGCCGGCCACAGGACTTCCCTTCGCCTTGGAGGCACCGATTTCAGGGATGATCGCGGCGTCGAACTGCATTTCGCCGTCCAATGCGAGATCGGGGGACAGTTCGTGGGCGATACGGGTCGCTTCCTGAACTTTTGTGACGAGTTCATGCTTTGCGCTGCCTTTCGTGGAGAAGGAGAGCAGGGCGACTTTCGGCTCTTCGATGCCGCACAGAACGCGGGCCGTTTCCGCTGCGGAAACGGCGATGCTCGCCAATTCCTCCGCGTTGGGGCAGGGGACGACGACGCAGTCCGAATAGACCAGCAAACCGTTGTGGCCGAGGCTCTTGTTGGGGCAGTCCAGCAGGAAGCTGGAGGAGACGACCTTGATACCGGGCTTCGTCTTGATGATCTGGAGGGCGGGGCGGAGCATGTCGCCAGTCGTGTGCACGGCGCCCGAAACGAGGCCGTCCGCATCGCCAAGCTTGACCATCATAATACCATAATACATGGGATCTTGCACAAGCTGTTTCGCCTGTTCTTCGGTCACGCCTTTGGCTTTGCGCAGTTCATAGAGGGCGTTCGTGTATTCCGCCGCCTTCGGGCTGTCCTGCGGATTGACGATTTCAATGCCGGTGATATCGACGCCTTTTTCAGTGGCCACATTCTTAATAGCTTTGGGATCGCCGATCAAAATCGGGAAGGCGATTTTTTCTTGAAGGATTTTGACGGCGGCCTGCACGGTGCGCGGTTCATCGCCTTCCGGCAGAACGATTTTCTTGACGCATTGGCGCGCCTTCACTTTTACGAGTTCTATCATTCCCATGGTTGATTCCTTTTGTTGAAAATCTTATGTATCAAAGATCGACGCCTTCAAAACCATCCCAAACAGGCTTGCCGGCGTAGGTCAGAATCGGCGCTTCGCCGCGTAAAGCCTTGAGGACGGACAACGCCAACGCATCTTGTTCCATCTCACCGGGGTACACGCTGATGGGTGCGATCCATCCGCAACGCATCTGGATGCCGTCGATGATGTCTTGGAAACGCATCAGACCACCTGTCAGCAGGATGCCATCGACCTTTCCGCAGAGGACGGCGCTCATTTCGCCAATCTGTTTGCAGATTTGGTAAATCATCGTATTCCAGACCAAAGAGGCCTTGCGGTCGCCTTCTTCGACTTTTTTGTGAATGACATCCGAATCAGCCGTTCCGAAGAGGCTGACGAAACCGCCTGCGCGGGAGCACATCAGCCGCGCTTCCTTTACGGAATGCTTGTCGATGTAATCCAACAGCGACAGCACGGGAACGCTGCCGATACGCGTCGGCGTGAACGTGCCTTCGCCGTCCGCCCCCATGTTGCCATCGACCATGCGGCCATGGTCATGCGCACTGACGGTGATGCCGCCGTCGATATGGGCCACGATGAAATTGCAGTCTTCATAGCGTTTACCAATCTTGTTTGCATGGAATTCCGCGACGGCCTTTTGGTTGAGGACATGAGAATGCGAGAAACGATAGACACCCTTGATGCCTGTCAGGCGAGCGTAATCGCCGTATTCATCGACATTTGTCGGATTCAGCGTATAGGCGTTACGGCCGAATTCCTGTGCGAACTTCCATGCCAGCATGACACCAAGCTTCGCGGGGTGTTCACTGCCGCCGACTGCCGCCACTGTATCGTCATAAAGACGTTTGTCAACAGCCGTCACACCGCCTGGCTGCGTATAAGCGCTGCCGCCACGGCCGACGAACACGTCGATTTCCGATGCTGCGACGCCGTAGTCTTTCAGCATATCCATGATGACTTGATAACGGAACGGCATCTGGTCATTCACGTGGGGGAACTGCAACAAGACTGGCGCGTCATGGAAAATGCTCTTTTCGAAGAGCGACTTTTCGTTTTCGTAAAGGCTCACCTTCGTGGAGGTCGAGCCTGGGTTGATGACAAGGATTTTGAGTTTCCTGTTGTCCTGTGTGTTCATGTGTGGTTCCTGATGTTTCAGCGGAAAATGTTTTGTTATTCATTGTTGTCTATTTAATGAATAGACTACTTTAATAAATATATGATGTAGATGATGATTTTCAATCTTTTAGCCTGTTTCTCATGTGTAAAAACATGGTCAGCAACAGTACATATTTGGGAAAGAAAGGATATATTAAATAATATGAAAACGATTTGTCCAATCCGTTCCATTTCTCTCGATGAAAACCGAAGCCATCCAATTGATTACCAATCATATTTCCCAGCGATATGACGTTGCGGAATATCCTGCGCTGCGCCGTCAGATCCATGACTGGCAAGAGCAGAAACCGTTGCAAGGCATGAAGTTGCTGGATGGAACGCCGTTGTTCACGAACACGCTTGTGAAATTCCTGCCACTGCTGGCCGGCGGGGCGGAATTGACGGTCGCTGTGTCGGACGCGATTCCATATGATGCCGCATTGTTGCCGCTACTAGAGGAATGGGGCGTTCCCGTTGTGAAGAATGCGACGGCAGGCGATTACGACTGCATTCTGGATTGCGGCGGCGCCCATGCGAGATTGACGCCGAGGCTAGGAGTCGTGGAGCTAACGCGTTCGGGCTATTATCATTATGAAACGTCGAAACTCCCCGTGATTCTCGTCGATGACAGCCGTGTGAAGACGATTGAGACATGCTTGGGCACGGGCGACGGCTTCATGCGCGGTATGGAGAAGTTAGGCTATCGTGACTGGAAAGGTAAGAACGTCGTCATTTTCGGTTATGGAAAGGTCGGTCGTGGCGTGGCCTATTACTGTCATGAAAAAGGCGCGGTTGTGACGGCTGTGGATAGGGCGGAAGTTCCTGTTGCGGAATATGTAACGCTGATCGATAAAAATGACCGCAAGGCGATTCAGGCGGCTGTACGGGAGGCGTGGTGCGTCGTGACGGCGACAGGCGTTCGACATGCCTTGCATGGTAATGGCGCAGCGGAAATTCTGCGGGATGGTGACCAGTTGGTCGCCGCCATCGGCATAGAGGACGAATGGGGCGACGAACTGCCCATGGAACGGCGGCTTTGCGGCGGAACAGCCGTCAATTTCCTGTTGGACGAACCGACGCAGTTGCGTTACATCGACGCGACGATGGCGCTGTCCAACGCCGCCGTTTTGGAACTGAAAAATGGTAACATGGCGGCGGGTGTGCATCGCATTCCGCCGTCCGTCGAGGCATATTATTGGCAGGCCGTCGAAGATGGCGGCTTGATTTCTAACGAATTGAAAGGAGCGGGCTTGTGAGCATTCTCATTAAACAAGTTGAACTGAACGGAAAGCGGACGGACATCGCCATTGAAGGCAATCTCATCACGGACATCGGGCCTCTGGATGATGCCTGTTTTGACACGATCATCGACGGCAGCTATTCCATTGCCGTGCCCGCTTTCTACAATTGCCATACCCATTCACCTATGACGCTGTTGCGCGGCTATGCGGACGACATGGAGCTGATGGACTGGCTGAACAACCACATCTGGCCGGCGGAAGCCAAATTGCAGGAAGAGGACATCTACTGGGGGACGCGTCTGGCCTGCATGGAGATGATCCATTCGGGCACGGTGTATTTCAATGACATGTATTTCCTCCTGCCGGGAACCGTTCGCGCCGTGGAGGAATCGGGGCTGCGGGCGACAATTGGTATGTTCCTTAACGATGCGGCGCCGAATCGCGACATGTTCAAACATTCCTGTAGGATATGGTTTGCAAGCTCGGATTGGAATGTGGAATCCGCAGTGAGTGAGATGAGCTTCGGAGTGATGCTGTATTCCATCCAAGCGAATCCATCCGAAGGGATCATG
>JAFZIJ010000013.1 GCA_017554445.1 Victivallales bacterium | reverse complement strand
GGTGGCGTTGTCCGCCGTGCTGCTTGGCGTTTTGGGAACGTTGTTCGCGAAGCCGCTGTTCGGCCTGATGGGTGCGCAGGGCGAGACGCTGCAACTGACGTGCGAATACATGGATGTGTGGTTTCTCGGCTGCATCACGGCGGCGTTGACGTTTCTTGGCAACAAGCTGCTGATCACGGTCGGCATCCCGCGGCTTGCAAGTCTCATGACAATCGTGGGCATGGTTCTCAACGTTTTTCTTGATCCGCTGATGATTTTCGGCACGGCGTTCTGTGAAACGTGGCTTGCGGAAAGATTCGGCCTCCATCTCCATCTGGACGCGCTGTCGATTCCCGCCATGGGCATCAAAGGCGCGGCTGTGGCGACCATCATCTCGCAGGCCGTTTCGGCGGTCTTCAGCTGCTGGATGTTGTGGAAGAACAAGTTCCTTGAATTCAAAACGATACCAATTCCGGAACTGATGAAATTCTGGGGGCAGATCATCCGCTACGCGATTCCCGCGATGCTCGGCATGTTCCTCTTCCCGATCGCCAATTTCATCACGACGAAGATCACGTCGAAATTCGGCGACGCGGCGGTGGCGGGCGTTTCGGCGGGCAACAAGCTGCAGGGCGTGTTTTTCGTCGTGCCGATGTCGCTGGGCATCACGCTGACGCCGATGATGGCGCAGAATTTCGGCGCACGGCTGTACGGCCGTGTGAAGACATGCCTTTACATGTCCGTACGTTTCGCGCAAATCTATCTGAGTTGCGCCGCCGTGGTTTGCATCATCGGAGCGCCGTACATCGTGCGTTTCTTCTCGCCTGTGCAGGAAGTACAGGATGTCATGAAACTTTTCCTGCGAATCGTCTCGTTCGGTTTCGGCAGTATCGAGGCGATGCGTTTCTCCTGCTTCTGCCTGACGGCCTGCGGCCATCCGAAGATGGATTCATGGGTTAAAGTGGCTCGTGTCATTGGCTTCCAGATTCCGTTGGCGTTGTTGGGCTGGGCAACGATGAATCTGACGGTGCTGTTCATCGGCACGGCGTTGTCGGACATCCTGTCGTTCGCGTTGTCCTTCATGCTGGCGTATCGTCTTGTGAAAAAGTTTCCGGCGGACGGCATGGAGTTCGTTGAAGCGTGAAATCATGTGCGATTCCGGCTGGGGCAATGGCGGCTTGGAAATCGCTATAATAAATAGGTAAATTAGACAACGCATGTTCTGGTGGATTGTCGCGACATATTGTAGTTTTTTTGTGAAAGGCGTCTGCGGATTCGCGAACGCGATTTTGTTTTCGGCGATTTTGAGCTTCAGCCACAACAACATCAATATCTCACCAGTGGAATTGATCATAGGCTGGCCGACGAGCGTCATCATCACATGGCGTGAACGCAAATCACTGGACTGGAAGGTCTGCGGGCCGTTGGCGGCGATTGTTCTCGTCGGTAGCGTGGTGGGGACGGTCTTCCTGAAGAATTTCAAGGCAGATATCGTGAAGGTGATCTTCGGCTTTGTGATCATCGGCATCGGTATTGAATTGCTGCTGAGAGAGTTCCATCCACGGCAGATGAAGGAGTCGAAGGTCGTGCTGTCGATCATTGGCGTCTGTTCGGGCATCCTGTGCGGATTGTACGGCATCGGTGCGTTAATTGGCGCATATGTCGGGCGGACGGCGAAAGACAGCCATGCGTTCAAGGCGAACGTCTGCTTTGTGTTTACCGTGGAATCGCTGTTCCGCATCGGACTGTATGTGATATACGGCATTCTGACGTGGGACATCCTGAAGCAGGCATTATGCCTCGCTCCAGTGATGCTGCTGGGGCTTTTCAGCGGAATCTATTGCTGCCGTTGGCTTTCTGAACGCGCCGTGAAGCGTTTTGTAGTCGTGATGCTCATCATTTGCGGGATAACTTTGGTGATTAATAACCTGTGAAATCTTGTAAAGCGGAAGAAAAACAATATCTTATAGTATGGTAAAGTCGTTCGAAGCCGTCTGCCCGATGACGGCATGGACATGGTTGCAAGGATAGTGTGATGAGCATGCATTATGGTCGCAAAGATTTGGAACGGGCCCTTCGCTTGGGGGCGCCGCTGTTAATGCTTGATTTTCTGGATGTTGACAAAGAAGCCGGCCGCGCGTCCGGCGTGAAGGTCTCGTCCATTGGCGAGAGCCATTTCGCGGGGCATTTCCCGGGCCAGCCCGTGTTGCCTGGTGTCTTGCAGACGGCGGGCATGGTTCAGGCCAGTCAAGTCCTTTTCAATGAAATGTTTCCGGGGGAGGGCGATATCGTCCTGCTCGGCTTGAAACGTGTGAAATTCCGCTCGCCCGTCATGCCTGGCATGATGCTGTCTGTCGAATGCGAATTGAAAGGCGAGAATGAAGACGGCACGGTGGAATTCAACGTGAAAAACACGTGTGACGACGGCAAACTGGCCTCCAGCGGCTCCGTCATATTGGGTCGCCGTTCTGACTGGTATGAGCCATATGACACGACGGGATCGAATCCCTTGAGCGAATCCGTGGCTGGAGCGGAGACGTTTTTGGATTCCGTGGCGGTCATGAAAGTCCTGCCGCACCGCCATCCGTTCTTGTTCATCGATCGATCATATGGTCTGGACGATCCCAGCCATGTGGTCGGTTTCAAAAATGTTGCAGGTTCGGAAATGTATGTGGCGGCTACGGAACATGCGGAGTTCGCAGGATTTTTGCAGATTGAGTCTGGTGCGCAACTGGGCTGTGCTGCGCTATTGAATCAGCCCGCGATGAAAGGGAAGCTCGGCTTCTTCATGTCCATTGATGACGCCGTATTTCATCGTCCCGTGTTGCCTGGTTCGCGGATTTGGGAGGAGATTTCCTGTGAACAGAAAGGGGCTTTCGGAATCGCCACTGGCAAGTTCTACGTCGGTTCCGAACTTGTGACGGAAGCGCAGATCAAATTCGCGATAGTCGATAAAAACAATTCATAATTAACAATTTAAATATAATAATCACTTAAAAAGAAGGTAAGGAAACATGTTTGACATCAAGTTGCTTCGTGAAAATCTGGACATGATCAAGGCGAATGCGAAACGCCGCGGTTGCGACGTGGACGTCGATGCACTGGCCGCCATGGACAAAGAGTATCTTGCTCTGATTAAAGAAGTTGAAGACTTGCGCGCGAAACGCAACGCTCTGAGCAAGGAATGCCAGAAGAATCCGGAAGCCCGTGAACAGGTGAAGGCCATGAAGGTCACGTTGGGCGAGAAAGAAGCGAAGATGGAAGAACTGAAGGCGAAGGTCGAAGAGCAGATGAGCTGGATGCCCAACCTGCTGTCCGACGAAGTGCCCGAAGGAAAGGATGACAACGACAACGTCGCCATCCGCTTTGTCGGCAACAAGCCTGAGTTCCCCTTCAAAGGGCGCGACCATCAGGCCATCGGCGAGATTCTGGGCATCATCGACACGGCTCGTGGTGCGAAAGTCGCCGCCGCTGGTTTCTACTACTGGGTTGGCAAAGGCGCGCAGTTGACGCAGGCCATGTACTTCTGGGCGCAGAAGGAACTCGTGGCGCGCGGCTTCACGCTGTTCATGTCTCCCTGCCTGGCGAAAGAGCGCACGTTGTACGGTACGGGGTATCTGCCGTTCTTCCGTGATCAGACCTATCCGCTTCAGGGCGAAGATCTTGCGTTGATTGGAACAAGTGAACAGACGTTGGTCGGCTACCATGCGGACGAGACGCTGGAAGCTGAAACGCTGCCGCGCCGCTATACCGCCTACACGCCGTGCTTCCGTACGGAGGCAGGCAGCTACGGCAAAGAGTCCCGCGGCATCTTCCGCGTCCATCAGTTCCACAAGGTTGAACAGATCATCTTCTGCCTGCCGGACGACTCCCCGAAGTGCCATGAGGAATGCCTCGCGAACGAAGAGTATCTGCTGCAGTCTCTCGGCATTCCGTACCGAGTCGTAAACGTCTGCGTCGGCGACATGGGTGCCCCTGGCTATAAGAAATACGACATCGAAGCGTGGTATCCGGGCTTTGGCGCCTATCGTGAAGTTACGTCCAACACGAACCTTTGGGAATTCCAGAGCCGCCGCCTGAACATCCGCTACAAGGATAAGGACGGCAACCGCGGCTTCGTCCACACGATTTCCGCGACTGGTCTGACGGACCGCGTCGTCTGCGCGATTCTGGAAAACAACCAGCGTGAAGACGGTAGCGTGGTCGTTCCCGAAGTGCTACGTCCGTACACGGGCTTCGACGTCATTGAACCGCCTGCGAAATAAGCGGCTTGATCTGCATCAAATCGTTGTTTTGAAACCACGAAATACACGAAAGAGCACGAAATTTCAAACCACAGAATACACTGAATACACTGAAAAAGCCTCGCCGCCGGGCCGACGATATCCAGAGGATTCAAAGGAGAAACAAGACGTTGATTGCGAATGACGCAAACGGCTCCGGCGGCTGCGGCGGTTGTAAAAGCGCTTCGCGCGACAGAAAAGCGCATGGCAAAATCTTTGCAAAAGAGGTAATTTCAAAAGTCTTTATGTGGTTTGATCTATTTGAGTTTGATTTTCATCTGTGATTTTCAGAACCAGTCTTGGCACCGGAGGCCGATGATTTCTGCTTGTTTTATATTTTATTTATAATCAAAATCTTATGCTTCATGGCGGCCTCGGCGGCAAGGCTATCTGTGAAAAAATCAGTGTAATCTGTGTGTTCTGTGGTTTCCTTAAAAAACATTTGAGCAGTTTTGAAATTATCTTTGTATTATAGGAGGGCGTCATGAAGTTCGCGATGTGCAACGAGTTCTGCGACGGATGGCCGCTGGAGGACGCGCTGAAATTGGCGCGCGACGCAGGCTATCACGGCGTGGAAGTCGCCCCCTACACATTGGCGGACGATGTGCGGGACATTCCGATGTCCCGTCGTGACGCTTTGCGTTCCGCCGCAGAGGCGGCAGGTGTGCAAATCATTGGGCTGCACTGGCTTCTTGTGAAGCCAGTCGGCCTGTATGTCAATGGCCCGGATGCCTCCCTCCGCAAAAAGACGCGGGACTATTTCTCCGCGTTGATTGATTTCTGCGCGGATTTGGGCGGCGACCGCATGGTCATCGGATCTCCGAAAAGCCGCAATGTCGTTCCGGAACTGACGTACGCGCAAGCATTTGAATATGCGCGGGAGACGTTTTCATCGTTGATGGAACAGGCGGCGGAGCGTCAAGTGAAACTGTGCATTGAGCCGCTTAGTCCTATTGAGACGAATTTCATCACGACGGTTAAAGAAGGCGTTGCGTTATGCAAAGCCGTCAATCATCCGAACTTCCGTCTGCATTTGGATGTGAAGGCGATGTGCGGCGAAGGCGAGGGACGGTCATTGGATGATATCATTATGGACGGCAAGGACTTCGCGTCTCATTTGCATGTGAATGACGCAAATCGCAACGGCCCTGGCTGGGGCGATACGGACTATGCTCCGATCAAACGTGGCTTGGCCGCCATCGGCTATGACGATTATGCTTCCGTGGAGGTTTTCGATTTTTCCTTCGGTGCGGAAACGATTGCGCGCAAGAGCATTGAATTCCTGAAAAAAATCTGGCCGCAATCCATATAATCTAAAAAGCAGTTCAATATCCTTTTCAGCCTCTTCGTGATCGGTTGATAGAGAGTTTTGCAACAGCCCCATTTTTAGTTTTTTGCTCTCGATTCCTTTGGTTCCCATATGCCAAAATTCGATTTATGGTTTGCAAACCATAAAAAGCATGGTATATTTGGGTTTTCAAACCAAAATAATTACAAATTTTATGGTTTTCAAACCAAGAGTGACATGGAAAGCATCATGGAAAGTCAAGAGATACAAAGGATTTATGAGATACAAGAACGTCGTTTGAAAAGTATTAGCTCAACTTTTCATCGATTTTTGTTTTCCAAAATCAATTGGAATGCACGTCTAATTTCCATTCAAGGAGCTCGTGGCACGGGGAAAACAACGATGTTGCTTCAACGGATTAAGGAGAGTTTTCCAAATCCGAGCCGGGTCTTGTATGTTTCACTTGACAATTTATGGTTTGCAAATCACTCTTTGCTTGATTTGATTGATTATCATGTCATGCATGGTGGAACCCATCTTTTTTTGGATGAGGTCCATTATCATAAAAACTGGCAGACGTTGATAAAGAATCTCTATGATGATTATCCAGAGCTTTTTCTTGTCTATTCTGGATCTTCATTATTGAAAATCAGCAAAGACGAAGGCGATTTGTCACGCCGTCAAGTGTTTTACAATCTACCTGGGCTTTCCTTTAGAGAATATTTGGCTTTTGAGCAAATATGCGAATTTCCCATGCTTCCATTGGAGGAGCTCCATTCAAACCACGTGGATTTGGGCAGAAAAGTCTGTTCTTTGTGCGGAACGGTTCAACATGAATTTGACCAATATCTTCTTAAAGGTTACTATCCCTTTTACAAAGAGCCAGGTGACGGATATGGAGAACGCCTCCAGCAGATTGTTACACAAGTATTGGAGAGTGATTATCCATCCATTGACGACGCCTTGCCTTCGACGACTCGTAAAATTCGCAAAATGCTGATGATTTTGGCAGAAAACCCACCCCAAACTCCCAATTTCTCCAAGCTTTGCGTTGAACTGGAGACTGATTACAAGCAAGGCCTGAAAATGCTGTATGCTTTGGACAGGGCAAGATTATTGAATCTTCTTGAAGCTTCAGGTGCAACTCTTAAGAATCTTTCACGCCCTGCGAAAATCTATTGTGAAAACACCAACTTGATGCACGCATTGGCACCAGAGGCGGACATTGGCACCATCCGTGAATGTTTTTTCTTCAATCAGCTGTGTACAAAGCATCAGATTGTCTATCCTGCCCACGGGGATTTTGAAGTTGACGGTAAATATCTGTATGAAATTGGAGGCCACAAAAAGTCTTTCGACCAAATTAAAGATATCCCAAATAGTTTTCTAGCCGTGGATAATACGGAAATTGGTCATGGAAACCGCATCCCTTTATGGTGCTTTGGCTTTCTGTACTAAACAGCTACAGACTCCGATTTTAGTTCCCCTTGTTCATCTTCCGCCGTCTTTCAGAGGCTTTGAATTTTCCTTTGGAAGCGGTGGCTTTTTGTTTGGGATGCTTGAGTTTGGTCGTGATGATGACCCAACGGTCGGGATCGCTTTCGTCCAAAGCGATGTTCTGCTCTTCAATCAAATCGAAGCCGGCGGAGGGCAGGGCGCGTAGAAAATCCTTTTGCTCCGTCTCCGGCCAGGCTGGGCCTTTCATCAAAATGAAAATGCCGTTGATGTCCAAAAGAGCTGTGACATCCTGCAATAATTCAACGCCTTTGCCAACGGCTCGCGCCGTCACAAGTTGGCATTTCTGAAAGAGTTCAGGAGCTTGTGAAGCGGCTTCGCGACCACGGAACGCATAGCCGTGCGCATTTTGCGCGGCGGGCGTCAGCTTCAGTGTCTCGTTGAGAAATTCGACCTTGTGCGGACGGCTGTCCACCAATGCCCAACGACGGTCTGGCAGCCATGTCATGAGCGGCAGGCCCGGATAACCGCCGCCGGAACCGAGATCGACGACGATGTCGTCTGGCTTCGTGTAGGCCGCGACAAGATTTTCAATCGTCAGGGAATCAAAGACATGGAACTTCAGATAGTCCAACGGCGTGACGATTCGCGTCAGATTCAGCGATTCGTTGACGAACAGCAGATGGCTGTAAAGCGCTTCTAGAACGGGGCGTTTCGCGTCATCGACTGGCAGTTCGATATCGCGGCAGGCATTCGTGAACCATTCCCACGCATCGTCTGGAAAGGCGAGGCGCGGGACGTTT
>JAFZIJ010000189.1 GCA_017554445.1 Victivallales bacterium | reverse complement strand
AATTTTCGCGACCAGCCCGCCACGAGAAACATGATGACAACTGTCAGGAAGAAGACGCAGACGACGGTGGCTAGAATCGGCGAAACGCCGTTGAGGCAGAGCGGAACGACGATTTTCCAAACGGCGAGACAGCTGAAGACGAAGGATACCAACGCCTTAAGGCCTGTCAGACCTGCAAAACACAGCAATAGGAGACAGAACAGACCGAAGAGAAGGGCGGTCCAGCCGATGCGGTAGTAATCCTGTGCGTTCAAGACGGTTACGCCTGGAATGGCGTCGTGGAGCAAACCGACAAGAACGGTGTCGCCAACTTCGAACATCTTGTCCAATTCCATTTGCGAACGGAGTTGGTTGTTGGCGGGATATCGTTCGCCTTTGTGTTTGCCGCTAAGAATTTCGATTTCAAGGTTTTGCGGACCTGTCTTGAGGAGGCCGATGTCCATGATTTCGGAATTGTCAACGGAAACGACGCGAGCGCGTTCCTTCGTGCCCGGCTCGGGATCGGTCTTTGGATGCAAGTTGATGAACGTCAACGCCCAGCAAATCAACAGGAAGACCACGATCGTGATCAGATCTGTTTTCTTTTCCTTTATATATTGAAGGGCTGGATGCATAAATTGGATTGATTGTTTTTCCGATGGTACACCGTTCGACGGCGAGACGCCGTCGTTACCCATGAAGGGCTGGATGCATAAATTGGATTGATTGTTTTTCCGATGGTACACCGTTCGACGGCGAGACGCCGTCGTTACCCATGAAGGGCTGGATGCATAGATGGAGAAAGGATTTGGTTGTTATTCCGATGGCACACCGTTCGACGGCGAGACGCCGTCGTTACCAATGAAGGGCTGGATGCATAGATGGAAAGGATTTGGTTGTTATTCCGACGGCGAGACGCCGACGGCTCATCATTCGACGGCGAGACGCCGACGGCTCATCATTCGACGGCGAGACGCCGTCGTTACTTTAAACAAAGACCATGCGCGGCAATCCGCGCATGGTCGATGAAAACGGAGCGGAAGTACTGTTACTTCACGAGTTCCTTAAGCGTATGGGAGATGAAGGTGTTTTCAAATTCGCCCAGATTGAAGCGTTCGGAGCCGTTGCCCCATGCGCTCGTGATGACGGGCAGGGCGCTGTGGCCGCCGGAATGCCACGCGATACCGACCTTCGCGTTGAAAATCTTCTGCGCGGTGACCTGAACGGCGTTGCCGTTCTTCTTCTCCGCCTTGTATTGCTTTTCAAACGCGGCCTTGAGCTGTTCGATTTCAGCGGGCGTGACGGTCATGATGTCATCGGCGGGACCGTCGAATTTCAAGCTGTAGCATTCTGTCAGAATGGGCTTGATGTCATCGAATTCCAAATCGGGCTTGTTCTTGCCGAGATCTTTCAGCTTGTCTTTGACTTTGCCGAAGGAGCATTTCTGGAGAGCGAGTTTGTCGATGTTTTCGCGGAAGCCCGTGTTGGCGAAACCGAGCGTCAGGGCACCAGTTTCATGGTCGCCCGTGATGACGATCAGGGTTTCCTGCGGATGCTGTTGGGCGAATTCGTAGGCGACTTTGACGGCTTCGTTGAAGGCGAGCGTTTCGAAGATGACGGTCGCCGCGTCGTTGGCGTGGCAGTTGACGTCGATGGCGCCGCCTTCGCACATCATGAAGAAGCCTTTCGGATTGTCGAGAAGCTCGATGCCTTTCTTGACGAAATCGGTCAGAAGAAGGCCTTCATGATTGTCGAGATAGTTGGGCATGTAGCCGGGGCCTTCGATACCGCAGGCGATGACTTTGTTGTTGGCGTCATTTTCGCGTGAAAGGGCGCGGAAGTCTTCGCGCGTCTTGACGACTTTGTAACCGGCCTTGGCGGCGAGTTCGTAGATGTCGCCTTTGTAGGCGGGGGATTTTTCATTGTTCGGGGAGGCGACGGCGCCGCCGGCAAAGTAGTCGTAACCGGAATCGATCAAATCCAGACCGATTTCATAGTATTCGTTACGGCTGGCGCGATGGCCGTAGAAGGAGGCGGGGGTGGCGTGGTTGATCGTCACGGATGTGATGATACCGACCTTCTT
>JAFZIJ010000188.1 GCA_017554445.1 Victivallales bacterium | reverse complement strand
GAAAAGGGTCTATGGATTACCTCAGGATAAAAGAAATGAAAGTAAAAATGTTCGTTAGAGTGGCAATGGTTGCCACAGTGGTCGCTGGCGCGGTTGCTGTTACGCACGCGCAGACAGCCGCTGAGGACGATTCGGTGGTGGATGCGCGGGTGAAGGTCCGTTATGTCGGCGGCGGGGAAAGGAAATGAGCTCCAAGGATAAACAACGCGTGAAACGCATCGAAATCGCCAGGTAAACGGAGTCCGCAAATTCTGTTGCAGTGAAACAGATTGACTTGCGCAAACAGCAAATCGAAAGGAATGAACAGGCCATGAAGAGACTTACGAAGGCATTGGCTATCGTGGCTTCTGCCGTGGCATTGGCAGCCTTCGCGCAGGATGCGGAGATTGTGACAGTTCGCGGCAGGGGAACCGGCGTCGATAAGACCGAGGCGCTGAAAGATGCCTATCGCGATGCCGTGGAACAGGCTGTCGGCCTGTATGTGGACGCAGAACAGATGGTAAATAACGAAGAACTGGTAAAGAATCAGATTCTCACACAGTCCAATGCCTACATTGAAAACTACAGGGTTGCAAAGGAGTCAACTACGACAAACGGGATTGTGTCCGTGACGATTCTCGCCGATGTCCGCAGGCGTGCGCTTACCAAGAAGATAAGAGACGTTATGCCGTCAACTACAATACAACTTGGCGACGTCTGTAAGAATCTTCATGCGCAGATTGTAACGGACTTCCAGGCGAATGACGATGCACTGTCGATAATCAAGAACGAACTCAAGGATCTGCAGCCATTAAAGCAACTGATGAAACTGACCCTGAAAACCGTCACGCCCGTTGTCGAGGCTGTAAAGGGGGACTCTTCGCTTGTGCGGTTGTGGTATCCGGTAAAAGTCGAGGTTGATACTAAGAAATACTACAATGAGTTTGTTCCGCGATGGTCGCGCATACTCGACCAGATAAAGGTTGCGCCCTCCAATCGCCTTGAGCTGAAGAACAACTTGGCTTATGTGAGAGCGTACAATGACAAGATTGCCAAGAAGTTCGGAACAGAGCGAAGAGGCAGAGCCGGAATCATGACGCGATGCGAAGAAGCCCGTGCGCCAAGTTGTTACCCCGAATATGATGTCCTTTATCGATATGGCGTTGCGTTGAACGAAGAATACATGGGGATGCAATTTCTTAACATACTTGGCGAAGATTATATATTGCATGGATGTGTGGGGGCTGATGTTGGAGCAGTGATTGGCATATATGATGAGGCATTTCACAAGAACAGACGTGAGGTTAGACGTGAATACGTGCAATTGTATGGTGGACGGTCGTTGATATCGCAGTTTGATGGCGATAGCATTTTCTTCGTCGGCTTGCTGACTTCAGAGAAGGGCTCCATGTTCACAGCTACGCTTTATGAAGTCCCACTTGACTGCGTGAACGAGATTGTTAGATGGCAGCACGACACGGTGTGTAATGCGCGCGAGGGAGATACATTTAGAGAAACATCGCCTTCAGTTGGCTATAAATCAGTTGGCTATAAATTGCACTTTGCGGGGCGCGATGGAATTGAGATATCGGCTCGGGCATTTTCTCTTCGCAACTTGGAAATAATGAACTTTGCGTGTGTCATGCTGGAAAACATGGAAAAAAGACATCGGCAGCATGGAAATGGTTACGAATACACTGGCGGTACGCAGCTCTGGATGATAACGCCACTTGTCGGCGGATTTGCAAAGAGCTTTGTCAAGTGGGTCAGCATTGATGTGCCGATCGACGATGTGGCGAAGATCGGGTCGGCGACAATTTCCGTTGAGGAGTAACCCTAGATTGAATTGGACAACAGAAGCCACAATCCTTTCACAACCGTTACCCGCCTACTGTCGGGCAACAACAAATCGGAGATATTCAAGAAGATGCACCGCATCTGAGGGCGCCTCATGGGGGGGCGACAGGCCCAAGCGGACGATGAATGGGCGATGAATGGGCGTTGCGATCTGACGCAGAATGGTGTATACTCTCTTCGTCGTTCGGACGAATTTGATGCTAATGAGGTAACACATGAAGACAGATAAGGTCAAGCATGCCGTCGCTTCGATGGCGATTGGAATCGCTGCTTGCGGATTTGCCGCAGGTGGTGGACAGACGTTCAGCATTACGCCGCTGGGCGATGCGGGCGGAGCGTCGCAGCCTGCCGCGCAGTCCGTCGCCGCAGATGGCGGCGAAACGGTGAAGGTGCAGGGGCGCGGCGTCGGCGTCAACAAGACGGCCGCCCTGAAGGACGCCTACCGCGACGCCATCGAGCGCGCCGT
>JAFZIJ010000187.1 GCA_017554445.1 Victivallales bacterium | reverse complement strand
CAACTACTATGAATACGTCAAGGAAACCAATCTGAAGATAGGGGAAGAACGTGGTAAGAATAAAATCATTAAGATTGTTGTCACGAACATGTTGCTTCAAGGCAAGAGTGAAAAGGATATTCAAGCTACGCTTGGTCTTAACGCCAGTCAAGTCAAAGAACTGATTCGTGACGTTCAATCAAATGCACAAGCATGAACATGGACATCTACATATATCATGATGATAGTACGCCTATCATCTCAACGTTTCTTGATCATTGTTGATGTCGCCAATCACTTTCTTGAATAACTTACGCGCAGCCACGTGATGGAGCCGCCCCAGCCTTGCGTCGTATCCGTGTTGCTGATACGGATGTACATCTTCGCGCCCTGCAGGCCATGGTCGGCCGCCTTCACGGTCAAAACGGTCTGGTTGCCGCCGTTCTTCAGATGCTCCACCGTCCCGTTCTTCGAATAGTCGGCGATCATCTTCCAATGCTTCATGTCGGCGGAAACTTCAACATAGTAGTTCTGCAGGACGGCCATGTCAACGACGTAATCGGTAGTTCCTTTCGTATCAAAGACATACACAACCTGTCCCATCCGATCACAGAAACGCAGACCGTCGTTGGCGCCAGCGGTGTTTTTCATCAGGAAGTCACCGTCTAGATTTTCATTATTCGTCTTGACGGTGCGGCTGATTGTCTTGACGCCATCTTTCTCCGCCACGACAAAACCGCCATCGTCAAACGTTCCCGTCGCTGGACGAAGAACCACATTATCTACATTGCGTTCAATGAGTTCCGCTTCAACGTCAGGAACGGATTCCACAGGTTTGTCGCTCCATGAAACCGTGACGGCCGTCGGTTTCGCATTGCCCGCCATTTCCAAAAGCACGGATGACGAACCGCCGTTCCACGTCATCTTGACGGCGACTGGCTGCCCATCGCAAAGTGCCGTCACTTCAGCGGGATACATGCCTTTCGGGACCAAAATTCGCGTCGCGATCATGCTGTCGGACGCCGCCGTGTAGGTGAATTGCGTCCAGATATCGTCTTCCGCCAGGCTTCCCTCGACGATTTCGCCACCGCTGAAGGCCAGACGCGGGATTTTCATGTCAAATCCGGAAATATCAAACAGCAGGCGGCTGTTCACCGCCTTCACCAGCGGATTGACAACAATGGGAAGACGGCCGTCATACAAATCAATATACCGTCCAGGAAGCGCTTCGTTCTCACGCAGAGCATGCGCCGCCACAACTCTGCCACGTCGCGCCGTCATTAGATTTGTCTTCACGAACTGAAGCCCCGCCGCCTTGACGGCGCGCGCCGTCAGATCACGCAGCAGATCGCACCCATCCTCCGTGCTATAATATGTGCTCGGCAGGCCAACAGCCATCAGACGGCCCTTCCCTACCGCCGTTTCAAAGCCAATCATCCGTTTGCCGCTTTTGAACAACACCTTCTTTTCGTCAACGCCACCATATGACAGCATGAAACGACGTTCCTTCTTCGCAGGAATCAATTCCGCATAATCCTTTCCAAAATCGCCACATCCGGACACGACCGTATCTTCTGCAAAGGCCTCCAATTCGACCGTCGCCTCCACGCCAAGTTTGGCAAACAAATCCGCCACAGGAGAGCCCTGCTTCGCCCAGAAACGGTCGGGCATGCGCCAATAATCGTTCTGGCCGGAAAGCAGCATCAGCATGCCACCGTTCTTCGTCCATTGCGCAATCGCGTCGTTCACCTTTCCGCTCATCGGCAACATGTTGTCGTAACTGAGAATCAACACCTTAACGTCCGACAAATCGTCCGCCGTATAAAGCTGTTCCATCGATTTGACGCTGACGGGAATGCCAGCCGTCGCCAACGGCATCATGATACCGTAGAATCCGACGGATGTCGCGGGCGACCATGCATTCTTCTTCAGCCATGAAACCGTGTCCGACAACGTGTATGCAATGCCAGGCGTGCCTGCTTCCAGCTGTATCTCCTTCCCGCTGACCATGTTCAACGCATTGAAGCACTGCTGCAAGATCGTCCTGTACTGCTGCGACACGTTGCCAAACGCGCGATACACCCATGGGCAGAGTTCGAAACGGTGGATTTCAGGCCGCATCAACGACGCGACAATAGTCTGCAGATAAGCGTAGCGGTTTTTCATTTCCGTTGACCCCTGCGAATCGCACATCGGATCGGCCAACGCGAAGAAATTCGTCCCTTCCGTTGAATCGACATATGACGTAAAGTCAACGTACGCATTAAGATATTCATCCCGCACGCTGTCGCCTCTGAAACGGAACGGCGAGCGGATCGTGTCGCTCCACGTCTGGCCGATGATGCCATCGACCTTGCCTGTCGCCATATAGTGGTTCAGCCCCGCCGTGATGCCCCACGCGTTGTAGTTCACGTTCGAATGCGTCGCGATATACATCTTCGTGCCGGGAGCCAATTTTTCGATTCGTTCGTACATCACACCGATGATGCGTTCGAAAAGCCATGTCTTCAATTCCATGCTCTTCAGCATCGCCTCCGGGCTCGATAAGGGATCCTGCCATTCCTCCTTGAAATACTCCTTCCATTCCGCCTTGAAGCCGTCCGAATAGCCTGACTGATTCCACATTTCAGGCTCTTCGAAAGCGATGGTTACAGGACGGAACATGACAATCGCCCTTTTCACGATATCCCACGTGTATTCAATGAATTCCTTCGTGGGAACCATGTAGTACGATCCTTTCGCGCCATGCAGCATCCGTGTGCCATCCGACTTTGTCTGGATGCATTCCGGATGCGCGTCCGCCCAACGAAGCCCCGCGCGGTTGATGGCCAGCATCATGTCGATGTTATAGACATCATCTTTGTCCATCCATGTCTTGACGACAGGTTCGTGCAGGCTGTAAATCATTACGGAATCGCAGTTGAACGCGATCTGGTCAGAATATCCGTTCGCCACCTGAATGGAACTGCGGCACCCCTTTATGTCCCACGGGGCGAAACGCTGAACGTACTTTCCGTTCTCCAACGAAATGGCCGGACGGTTGTATTTCGCGGGCGTCACCGTCTTGACGGCGTTCTTCCGAAGCTCAAGCGGCCCTTCTTGTCCATTCGACGCAATCGCGCCGAAAATCGCCAACGACATCATCAATCCGACAAGACGCCCATGCGAAACCATCATGCTGCCACCTTTTTCATACTATAATTATATATTGGTCATCCGAGCCGCTATCAACGGCAATCAGAACATAATTTTGCCTGGCGTCACCGACAAGCGGCCGCCGCGTTCTTCCAGACGGCGGTAGATCGCGTCCATCTCCGCATCCCGCAACGGCGGCAGCAGATGATGGGCCAGTTCGATTTCCGCCTTGCCGACCACGTCGCCAAGCATGTCACACAGCGAATACGCCTCCACATGCACGGCGCTCGGGCGTTCGCCCATACGGACAATCACTTCATTGAACGTCGTCAGCAGCGAGTCGCGGAACTTCTGCAATTTCACGCCTGGCTCGTCAATCCGCGCCGCCAGCAAATTGCCTGATTCATAGTCACTTATCGTGAAAAGGAACGTCGCCGGAATCTCATCGGAATCGTCCGTCGTAAACGGCGAGACCAAAAGATCCATACGCAACTGGCGCGTGCCCAGCGGCAACTCTTTCAGCGTCGCGATTTCCGCGCGTTTCAGTTTCGGATACTTCTTCGGAAGCTTTTCATCCAAATCCATATTGACACGCGCGTCCTCCCAAACGAGACCGCCGTCAGATTCGACAGGCTTCCGCAGATAATAGTCATCCTCCTGACCTTCAGCGACTTCCAGACTCAGCGTGCCTTCCTTGACCTTCTGCACGACTTCATACGTCTGGCGGATGACATGCGACAGAAAACGCAGATCCTCCACGCTCGGATGGTTCGGCTGGAAGCCCGGACGGCATTCACGGAACACAGGATAGCCTTCGACACCTTCCAGACTGATGTCCTCCAAGACTTCACGATCTTTATCATCTAGTTCGTCTTCAGAGACATACGTAAAGAACAACGCCGGCACTTCATAGTTCAGGTCACTCACGAAGGCCTCTTCCGGGCTGTTGTTCAAATCCCAAAGAATCTCCAGCCCACGCGAACCGCGGTACGCCGTCAGCATGAACGGCTCCTGATCCACGCCGCCGCTAACCTGCACGAAAACCATTTCATCGCTGTCCGGATTCTGGACGGCGAACACATCCGTGCTTTCCAGCGACATCCACGGTTTCGCCTCCAACAGCTCGCTCGCGTTCCGCACCAGCGTCGGATATATCGAACTTTCAAATTGCGTCAATGACATCATTCCCTCCAATTTATTACAAATAATTTATGGTTATGTTACGCTTCATTTTCAAATGGCCGCCGTTCGGCTCATCCCCTCCATCGCCATGTCCAGAACACGCCGTGCCACATCCTCCTTCGACATTTGCGGCAGTTCAACGATGCTTCCATCCCGTTTGAAAACCGTCACTTGATTCGTGCCGACGGCGAATCCGCTGCCAGGCTTCGTCACATCGTTCGCGCACAACATGTCGCAGTTCTTCGACTCCAGCTTCGCCTGCGCATATGCCTGCACATGGTCGCTTTCCGCCGCGAATCCGACCAAAAACGGACGATGGCCAGAGGAATGGCCGATCGAATTCAGAATATCTGGCGTTCGTTTCATCTTCAGGCTGAACACGCCGTCTGCGCTTTTCTGTTTTTTGATCTTCACGTTCGAATATTCAATCGGCGTGAAATCCGCCACGGCAGCGCACAGGATGGCCAGATCCATGTCGGCGACGCGTGCCATAACAGCGTCGTACATCCCCTGCGCGTTCCGCACAGGGCAGGCATGGATGCCGTCATTCGGCGGGATGGGCCACGACATCGGACCATGGACGATCGTTACATCCGCTCCGCGCCATGCCGCCATTCGGGCCAACGCCACGCCCATGCGGCCTGTTGAACGGTTCGTCACAAACCGCACGGGATCAAAATCCTCCGCTGTCGGGCCCGCCGTGATCAACACGCGTCTTCCCGCAAAGTCCTGTTTTGTCAACGCCGTCATCGCCGCCTCCAGGCAACGTTCGGGCGATGCGACATCCAGCATGCCAAGCGATCCCATGTCCGTCGTCTCGTCGTTCGCCATGAGCCATTGCACAGCACCACCGCCAAGTGACGACAACGCCTCGCGCACAGCTATGCCATCCTCCTGCGGAAGAAAGGCGGGCGTGATTACCACGGGGCCTTTCACACGCTTCCAGACGGCCAGCCAATTGTCCTCGCAAAGCGTCTTCGCGAGCTTCTCGGATACAGGTGCCGCGAGAACAGCGTCGCTGTCATCCAAAATCTTTTCAGGAATGTCCGGAAAATGAATCAACGGCGTGCCGCTGAGCATTGTCGTGAAGTAGTCGCCGACGAGCAGGCGGGCCGATTCCGTCAACGCCACGCGCACCGCCACGCCCTGCCTGAGCAGAGACGTGACGAGCGGCGCCGTATGCGTCATCACGCCCGGCCCGTCAACTATCAGCAACAACCTCTTCAACGACAACATGATATCAGAAATTACAATTTTTTGCTTTTATGTATTCTCTTACTAACGGCGGGACGCCGTCGCTACAGCCTCCAACGGCGGGACACCGTCGCTACGGCAACGATGCTTCAATCTTCTTCAGATACTGGATGCCGTCGGAGAATTTTTCCTCCACAGGCACGTTCGCGCGGAAATCTTCTATCGTGATATATCCTTTGTAATTAATCTTTTTCAGCCATTTCATGGCCGTCGGGAAATGGAAAAGGCCTTCGCACATGCGGCAGCCTTCCCATTTCCACTGGACTGTGCCGTTTTCGTCGGGCTCGCCCGCGAACGGACGATGCGCGCCGAAATGGCAATGGGCCAGATAATCGCCCAAGAATGGAATCGCGATCGCCACTGTCTCGAAGCCATCGCGAACCATGTTCTGCGGATCATAGATGATGCCGACTTCGCTTGGAGAGAAGTTGCTTGCGATGCGATACGCCAGCGAGGCGCTCGGATGGATTGTCCCGCCGTGCATTTCGATGATGACCTTCACGCCTGTGCCACGGCAGAGGTCGATGCAACGCGCGAACCCGGCGACCGTCTCGCCATAGATGGCCTTGTAGTTTTCGCCGTCTTTTCCACCGAAACCAGCGGCCGCGCCAAGGCGGATCAAGGGAGCGCCGACGGCCACCGCGCCTTCCAACGCATGCTTGAACTGCTCAATGTCCAAGCAGGACATATTCGTCGCCAGACCTGCGATGCCTATGCCCGTATCGTCCAAAATACGGCGCAATTCAGGGGCCTTCTCCGCAAGGTTTTCAGGCGTCACATCGTTCACATGATACCCCCAGCAGCTTGGCTCGGCCTTCGCACGCACTTCATCCGATATGCGGCGTGCACGCAATTCAATACCGTCATAGCCAAGACGCTTCAGAAAACTACATTGCGCCGCCATATCCATGGCAGGCAGGCAAACGGATGTCACGCTGTATTTCATTTCAACTCCTGTTACTTTAGTCAGCTATAATCGCCGCATTACTGCTGGCGGAGGACGTTTTCGACGATGACGATCGGAACCGTCCAGCCTTCAACGTGACGGGCCTTTCCAATGACCGTCACGTCGCGATTTTCCCACGCCTGCAGATTCATCCGCGGGCTTTGCAGGAAGCATACCGCAACCATCTGTCCATTGACTTGCTTGCACAACGCGTGCGACGCGCTACGCGTCGCGTTCTGGCGCAAAGAGATAAGACGGCCGGACATCGTCGTCGGCTGGGGAAGATTCGGCTGCGGATGTTTCGCCATTTCCGCAAGTTCCTTTTCCTCAGCGAGACGTTTCTCCTCTGCCTTCGCCTTTTCCGCAGCCTTACGCTTCTCTTCGGCGTCCTTTTCTTCTGCAGCCAGACGACGAGCCTCAGCGGCTTTCGCCTTCTCTTCTTCAAGCTTCTCCGCCGCGGCTTTCGTCTTCGCCTCGGCCTCCGTCTGAGCCTTCTCTGCCTGCTTTTTCGCGGTTTCTGCGTTCTGACGCGCCTTATCCGCCTTTGCCTTCTCTTCGGCAAGCTTCCTCGTTTCAGCCTCCGCCTCCTTCACGGATGCGGCGACTTTCGCCTTTTCGGCAGCGGCTTCTTCGGCGGCGGCCTTTGCGACTTTCATCTCATCACGCACTTTTTTCAAATCCGCTTCGGCGGCCGCCTTCGCGGCCGTCGTCGCCTCCAACGCTTCACGCTGCTTCTGGAGTTTCTCCATTTCCTTTTTCTCACGCGCTGCGGCCGTCGCATGCGCGGCTTCCGCTTCCTTCGCGGCCTTTTCAGCCGCCAGACGCGCCGCTTCGGCAGTCGCCCGCGCACGTTCCGCAACGGCCTGCTCTTCCGTCAGCTTTTTGGCGGCGGCCTGCTCTTGTTTGACCTTCGTTTCAGCTGCAAGCTTCTCAGCCGTAGCCTTTTCCGCCATTTCCTTCGCGGCCTTCGCTTCTTCGCGGGCCTTCTTTATAGCTTCTTCGGCTTCCGCACGCTCCGCCGCCAAGGCGTCACGCTGCTTGCGCAGTTTTTCCAATTCCTCACGGCTTTTCGCAGCGGCGGCCTCCAATTCCTTCCGCTCGCGTTCGCTCGCGGCTTCAAGCTCCTTTTTCTCGCGTTCAGCGGCCGTTGCTTTCTCCTGCAACTTGGCACGTTGCGCATCCAATGTCGCCACGGCGGCCTGCAAGCCGGAGACTTTCTCCTCCGCGCTCTTCTTCGCATTCTCCAACGCCGTACTCTCCTGCTTCAGCGTCGTCAGTTCGCGTTCGGCCTCCGAACGCGCCATCATCATCTCCTTGATGCTCGACTCCAATTGTCCAAGGCGCTTTTCGTTGATCTTCATGTTCTCTTCTGCCTTGGCGACCTGATCGCGGGCGTTTTCAGCCTTTTTTACCAATTCAGCCTTCTCGTCCTCCAATATCTTGGACGACACGGCGGCTTCCATCTTCAGTTTCGTCAGCTCCTCGCGAGCCTTCTTAATCTCTTCATTGCGTTCGTCAATGGCCTTCTCCCACTGCGCTTTCTCGTTTTTCATCTCCTTCGCCGTACGAACCGCCTCATCGCGTTCCTTTTCAAGACGTGCAAGTTCTTTAGCCGCACGGGCTTCTGCCTGCTCACGCTCCGAACGGAGCTGCTCCGCCTTCTGCGAGGCCGTCTGGGCTTCCTTTTCTAGACGGGCCGATTCGTCTCGAAGCTCCTTCAGCGTATCGGTCACTTTCGCCTGATTCTCGCGAAGCCCTGTGGCCTCCTTTTCAAGCGTCGCCAGACGCATGACCGCCACTTCCGGCTTGTCAGTGGGAACCACGACTTCATTTTCCAGCACTTGAATATAAACTTGGCTCACCCATGCGGTCAGCCCAAGAGGCGCCTTCACCGGCCAGAAATTGTCCACCATTTTATTGCGAATCTTCAGATGGTCGCCTATCTGGGCCTTCCCCAACGCCGTGAACACGACGCCAGGCCCCGCGTAAATCAAGACTTCCTTATGGACGATACCATCCGCGTCAACGCCGTCTGCAGGAACCCAACCCGTTACATCTTCTGGAACCTCAACACGATACCATCCTTCGCTCTCGCCGACAATCTTCACGACGTCGCCTTCCTGGAACTTGCCCAGGCTCTCATAGTGCGTGCCCGGCCGTGCGCGAATCACGACGGCATGCGCGCTCACACGCCCTTTCCGCTGCATCCCTACGCTGTTCTGTCCATGCACGCCGATGGCGAAAACGCCAAGCATGGCAAGCACCATCATCGTCAGTTTCCAATGCGTCATCACGTTCCTCCAGTTCTTGCTTCCTTTCACGACCACATTTATGCAATTCTATTTTTTCTGTTCCCCTATGCTGTCCTTTCCAATCCAGCAATATGTGCAAAGACAATCACGCGTCAGCTCCGTGTTGCCGGATTCCTTCGCCACGGTCATGACCGCATCCAGCAAATCATCCAGCTTCTGATACTTCAGCGAATCCAGTTTCAGGTCCTTGCAAATCCATTCCACCATCTTCTTGTAGCGTTCTGACGTTTCATCCATATATTCGTCCAAATGGGCGTTGCAGTCGCCGCCCTCCAACGCATAAATCGCCTTACGCGCAGCCAACTCCATCAGGCTCTTCGCACGTGAGAAATTCAGATACGGACAGTTGAACAGAATCGGCGGGCAGGCGGAACGCACATGGACCTCCTTCACGCTGATGTCCTCCTGCCGCAGACGCATGAACGTATTGCCGAGCTGCGTGCCGCGGACGATCGAATCCTCGCAGAATAAGAGCTTCTTATCCTTAATGAAATGCGGAATCGAAATCAGCTTCATCTTCGCGACCATCGCGCGATCCGACTGATCCGGCGGAATGAAACTGCGCGGCCACGTCGGCGTGTATTTGACAAATGAACGCTTGTACGGCAGGCCAGCCTCCTGGGCATAGCCCAACGCATGCGCCGTGCCAGAATCGGGCACACCCGCCACAGCGTCGAAATGGCGGTCGTCGCCATCCTGTTTCGCCAAATTCGCTCCGCATTCGTAGCGGACGGCCTCCACGTTCACGCCTTCGTACGAACTGGCCGGATAACCGTAATAAACCCACATGAACGTGCAGAAATGCATCGGCCCCGTCGGCGGCAACACATCCTTGACGCCGTCCGGTGTGAGCAAGACGACTTCGCCCGGCCCTAGCCAGCGGTCGAGCTTGTATTCCAAATTGTGGAACGCGCAGGTCTCGAAGGTCGCCGCATACGACGTCTTTTCCTTCTCGACTTCACGTTCGCAACGGATGCCGTTCTCATTCGTATAAACTTCCACTTCCGTGACTTTCTCCTTTTTGGAGCCGATGGCCAGCGGCGTGCGGCCATAACGGTCACGAGCAGCATAGATGCCGTCTTTTGTCAAGACGAGCATGGAGCAGGAGCCCTGCACTTTGTCCTGCACGCAACGGAAGCCTTCTTCATACGAGCCAGACATGCTGATCAGAGAGGCGACCATCTCCGTCGGATTCACATTGTCACCCGTCATTTCCGAAAAATGCGTCCGCTGGCTGCGGAATGCGCTTTTCTCAAGTTGATCCATGTTCGTCACGACACCGACCATCACGATGCCGAACGTCCCAATATGACTGAACGCCATCAACGGCTGGTCACCTGTATCACTGATCGACCCGATGCCCTTATTGCCGGGCAAATGTTCAAGGTCGTATTGGAACTTGCTGCGGAACGGAGAGTTGCGGATATCGTGGATATAACGCGTAAAACCTTTCTCGTCATCATGCACCAGCAGGCCGCCGCGCTGATTGCCCAAATGCGAATGATAGTCCGTCCCGTAGAACAAATCCTCCACGCATCTACCCGACGACACAACACCGAAAAAACCACCCATGTCAATGCTTTCCTTTTGATTTTACGATCTTTGGCGATTCAGGACTGCTCCTGATCATTCCGATTCGTACTGGAAACCTTTTCATTCATCGACGGGACGGCGGGTTTCCGCGCCGTCCCGCATGTACGAGGCGGCGAGGCCGTCAGAATTCCGCGCTTTGGGGAGTACGCGGATAGGGGATCACGTCGCGGATGTTGCCCATGCCCGTGCAGAAACGGACCATCCGTTCAAAGCCAAGGCCGAAGCCCGCATGCGGGACCGAGCCGAAACGGCGGAGGTCGCAGTACCACCAGTAATCTTTCGGATCCATGCCCGTCTCGCGAATACGCCTTTCCAATACGTCGAGACGCTCTTCACGCTGGCTGCCGCCGATGATTTCGCCGACGTTTGGCAGGAGGACGTCCATCGCCGCGACCGTCTTCTGGTCGTCGTTCAGACGCATGTAGAACGCCTTGATGTCACGTGGGTAATCCATGACGATGACGGGCCCGTGGAAGGTCTCTTCCGCCAGATAGCGTTCATGTTCAGACTGCAAATCCACGCCCCAGCTCGGCTTGAATTCGAACTTGTCCGCCGCCTTTTCGAGAATCTTGATGGCTTCCGTGTAGGTGATGCGGGTGAATTCCGCGTCAGCCAGACGCGTCAGATTGTCCAGCAGGCCCTTCTCGATACGGTCGTTGAAGAATTTCAGTTCTTCGGGGCATTTCGTCAGGACGGCGCGGAACAGATGGCGAAGGAAATCTTCCGCAAGATCCGCATCGTCATGCAGATCCGCGAAGGCGACTTCCGGCTCGATCATCCAGAATTCCGCCAGATGGCGTGTCGTGTTCGAGTTCTCCGCGCGGAACGTCGGCCCGAATGTATAGACGCTGCCCAACGCGCAGGCGTAGGTTTCCGCCTCCAGCTGGCCGCTGACCGTCAGATTCGCGGGACGGCCGAAAAAGTCCTGCGAATAATCGACCTTGCCCGACTCCTTGTCGCGCGGCGGGTTCTCCAGATCCAACGTCGTCACTTGGAACATTTCGCCCGCGCCTTCGCAGTCGCTGGCGGTGATCAATGGTGCGTTGAAATAGTAGAAGCCGCGGCCTTGGAAGAACTCATGCGTCGCAAACGCCAGCGTGTTGCGCACTCGGGCCACCGCGCCGAACGTGTTCGTACGCGGCCGCAGATGCGCCACTTCGCGCAGACGCTCGAAGGAAATGCGCGTCTTGCCGAGCGGATATTCCATCGGGTCGCAGAATCCGAGCACCTTCACATCCGTCGCCTTGAGATCGACGGCCTGTCCCTTCCCTTCGGAAGCGACCAACGTGCCGGTGACTTTCACGGAAGCGCCTGGATGAAGCTTCACGATTTCCGAATCGTAATTCGGAAGACTTGTCGGTGCAACCACTTGCAGATTTCCCTGGCAGCTGCCGTCGTTCAATTCGATGAACGAAAAACCTGCCTTTGAATCACGCCGGGTCCGTACCCAGCCAGCCACTGTCATCTCACTGCCAAAATCACGGCAGGACAACGCGTCCCGCACTACTGTCCGCTTCATCTCAATTCGCTCCAATTAAACGTGTTCCATTATTTTTCTTAATCCTCCCCCAAGCCAAATGCGCATGTCATTTGTACTTCGGATTGGATACGACATCCACGCCCAAGGCTTCCCGCAGCGGGTCGATATCCGTCGCGGAATAGCCGAGATACGAACGGCGTGTGAAGCCTTCCGCAAATTCGAACTTGCCCGAACGTTGTCCGAGTTCGCGCATGAACTCCTCCATCGTCTTCTGGTAGGCGTCCATGCCCTGACTGACATCCAGCCATTCCTTCTGCGACTTGTGGCAGCTGAGAAGCTCCCATTTTTTGCTCATCATGGGTGCCACATTCACGTACATCTCCGGCTCGATCTTCCGGCCATACGGATCCATCAGTCCATGCGGAATCGCATGATACAACGTCACATCGTCCTGGAAGACTTCCCGCGGCGGATTGCATTTCGCGTTCAGCATCCCGCGGCAGAAAGCCGCTGTCACCGCCACACGGCATGTGTTCACATGGTCTTCCATGTAATCGTCCATCGACTGCGTCAGGATGATTTTCGGCTTCACGTCACGAATGACGCTCAAGACCTTGCTGATGATGTCCCACGTATGGAACACTTCAAGATCGTTGCAGATCGACGGATGGTAAATCGCGCCGCTGATCGCGCAACTGGCCAGGCATTCATTGCGACGTTTATTGATGATCGTTTCGCTGTCGTCAACCGCCGTTCCGCAGTTTCCGTTCGCGACGGTCATGTAATGGATGTCCCAGCCTTTCTGCTGCAACATCAGAAGCGTGCCCATGAACATGAACTCGATGTCGTCGGGATGCGCCACGATCGCCATCACTGCTGGTTTGTCGCTCATTGGTCTCTATCCTTATTGGTTCTATTGTAGTTCTTTACCCCCGCCCTGAAGGGCGGGGTTACCTCAACTATCGCCTTCCAGGCGAATGAGGCTTTTGCTTTAAGCTTTAAGCTTTTGGCTTTAAGCTTCTTAGTGCATTTCAACTTCGCACTTGCCGATACCGGGGCGGAAGAAGTTGAACTGGACGTTCGGGTGGTCGGCCAGCAGGCTCATCGGAACCGCCGCGTCCGCAATCTTCTTCGAGATCATAAACGTCGAAAGGCGCATGCCGAACGCGTTGTCGTGGCAGCCGGCCTGCCAGATGGAGATCTTGTCGGCCTTCCACGTTTCTTTCGGGCCGACCGTCGCCGCCTGCGTCGGGACCAGCGCGATGTTGCCGCCGCCGGACGTACGGGCATTCTGCATGACCGTCATAGGATGCAGATCGACGATACGCGTCGTCAATTGACGATACTGCTCGGGGGTCGGCGGATTGTCAACATAAGCGCCTTTGCGCGGCAGCGGGTCGTTGAAAGCCCAATGCTTCGTATCGCCCTGACCGCCCTGCATCAACACGCAGTGGAAGTCATCGAACGTCTTGCTGTAGGCCGCCAGATCGCCCGTCGGGAAGTGGAGGTTCTTCTCCGGCATGCGGAGTTCGGGACGGATGCGATTGAAGCAGAGCTCTTTATCGCATTTCGCGAAGGAGAGCGGATGATCCGTCGGAACGGCTTTGCCGTTTTCGACCCATTCGTCCATGCCCCAGAAATGGGCGTCCAATTTGGCAAGATTCATGTCCGTCGCATTCACAATGCGCGCCACGAGAGGCAGCTGTTCCGTCGGCCCGATCGGTCCGCAGACGCCGCACGGATGCGCGGGGGAGGACTGCTTCCAGGCTTCGATATATTCCAGAGCTTCAGCCAGATAGAACTCTTCGATCGTGTCATACATCACGACTTTGAAGCCCGGGCGGCTCAGTTGCGCCATGTCTTCAACCGTCAAGCGGGCGACATCCGCCACCAGCTCGTCGCTGATCGTCGTATAATCCCACCAGTCGGGAGCCACAACACTCTTCTTTCTCATTTGAAAATCCTCCATGTTTGAAACTTGAGTTTTCATCGGCATGAAGATGCTTCATGCTTTACTTTAATTAATAATAAACAGGCAGTCTATTATTGTAATCCATTTTCACGGTTGTGCAAACTTTCACGACCTGTAATCTCAACGGCTTTTCCATAAAATTTCGCGAAACGCCGCCGACCGCCCTGCCAGACAGTCTTATTTCTTCAAATTGTCCGTTATCTTTTGGTAGTATTCGGCCGTCGCGTCATAGCCCAACGCCTTCAGAATCGCCGCCAGATGCTCGCTGATCTCGCCTTCGGGATCCTGCGATAATCCGTCATTTTCCAACACTTTGCACATTTCTGCCAATGCTTCGGCGTAACGGCCCTGACGATAGCGGATCCACGCCATGCTGTCCAGATACGCCGGATTGTCCGGCTCATCCAATAATGCCTTGCCGACCAGCTTCTCCGCCAAGTCCAATTCGCGATTGAAATCCGCCAGCAAATATCCGTAGAAGTTGCATCCATGTGCATCTTCTGGATTTAATTCGTACAATGCTTTTACATACTGAAGAGCTTCATCCTTTTTATCCAGCCCGAGGCAGGTCATGACCAACCCATCGTAGAAGGACGCCTTTGGCGTCCACTGGTCGCGCAGATCGCCTTTTTCGTTGATCTTCAGCAACGCCATGTATTCGCCATACGCCTTTTCATGTTCACCATGCTGGGCCAGCAACCGCGCCTTCAGTTCGCAACCCACGGGCGGCAAGCCACGCAACGGCGCCAAGGCGGCAAGCCCTTTCACGCTCTGACCGTTCGCCAGGCAGATGTGGGCGACCATCAAGCGGTAACGCAAATTGCCGGGCTCTTTCTGTGAGAGCATCTCGAACATTTCACAAGCCCGATCATAATCCTTCAGTTCCAGATACGCCTCCGCCGTACCTTCCAACACACGATGATTCCAGTCACGTCCGAATTTAACCTGCTCCAACATCTTGCGTAATTCGTCCGTCCTGCCCAGTTCACGCATCGAATGGACATAGTCCATGAAATACCAAACGGTATCCGCAATGGTCGGCTTGGCCTCTTTCAGATCTTCCAGATAAGCGATCTGCTCTTCCCAATCATCAAAACTACCGAAAACAGTTGACAATGCAAAAGCAGACATCTGATCTAAATCTTCTGGATATGACGCCGCTTCGCGAGCATGCCAGAGGCTCTTGCGACGATATCGCGAACTCGACAGATTGGACGTAAACCGCTTAAAACGTCCAACGCCTTCCGCTTGCGCGGACTCTTTTTCGCTATTATGGCAATCCCGCCAATAGCAGGCCGCCGCCACATGCGCACATGTCAAATCCTTCTCTTCACAGACATGTAACGCATGACGCAAGTTCTTCTCGATAAACGATGAACGTCCACCTATCTGCGCCAATTCCACGTATCGAAGCGTCAAAATACCCGAACGCCAACCGCATCTCTCCAACGAAAACAGCACCGCCTCCAATGCCTTCTTGTCCTGCCCGGACTGGATCAACAAGTCCAGATAAAGCATTGTCAGACGGATGCTTTCCGGATGCTCCTCCCAGATCGGCTTCAAATCGGCCGCATGACGTTCCGGCTGACGAGCCAGATCCCGCCCAAGACACCACTGCTCAAGAAGATACTCTGAATCAGGCGCATAATTCAACGCATCACCGATATACTGATGATAGTTCTTCAAACCAAATGATTCGTCAGCACGGCATAATTGCGCCCTTATATAGCTCGCCCACGACTTGTATTCCCGCTCCTCAGACAACGAAAGGCGCGGGTCTATCTTTAGACTCGCGCCTACGTCTTTGGTGGCTTCAGCACAGGCGGCCCCAACCAACAGCACCGCAAACATACAGGCAACTCGAATGTCAAAAACTTTTTTGCTCACGTGTCTGTACCTCTGCCGCGCCTTTGCTTCTTGAACCACGCCGCGCCCTATCCGGGAACCACAAGATGCACTTTTGTCACTTCTTCTTGTGACGCAAGGCCTTCAGCTGCTTCCTTCTCTTGTGCTTCGCGATCTTCTTACGGCGTTTCTTCTTGACTGATCCCATGGTTGCTCGTCCTTGTTAAAGGCTTCACTGATACAATTATAGTTATGAAAAAACAAATCGTTCTTTAACTATAAGGCATCATTCCGCTTTTGCAAGTCACGACGGCATTTTTCATTGACGCCACAGGTCAATGAACGTCGTCGTCTTTCTTTCGGTAGCTCACATGTCATTTTAGCGGGATGGCTGAAAATTATGAATCGCAGATGGACCGGAAAAAAATCGTTTAAGATTGTCAATCTGGACACTATAGCCAAAAATGCCACATGACACTTGGTGTAACATGAAAAATGACCTGGCGTCCTTTTTGTCTTCCGCCATCGGTTCGGGAAAATAATTGAACGGTTTGAAATGATAATCATCCTGTTTTCTCAGCCATGCCAGAATTTCCGCCCGTTTTTCCTGTGAAAAATCCATACTGGGTTCATTGTCTTCATCGTCCGTTTCTTGGAACTTCTCAAAGATGGACGGCATGCCATCGAGCATGACAGACAGGCAAATGGCTGAAGTATGTGCAAAACTGCCATTCTTCCAAAGATAGGATCGTGGTTTGTCCAATATGTCCTCCCGCTCCATCATCATTGTCAACAATTCCACAATCTCATGGCGACGCACAAGCGTCAAAAACGGAAGCGTCGTCCGAAGCATATCCATGTTATCTGTTGTATAATCCAGTTTCTTGAAATACTTATAAAGAAAATCTGTCGCCGCCTTGTCTCCACAATCACACAGGATAAGGAGAGCCAGCCATTCATAGCGTTTCCAAAGATCAAGCGGCTCAGCTCTCATGGCGGCAGGTCTCAAGGTTGCCACAAGTTGGCTCTTTTCTTCAGCCGTCCAATCCAAAAGCCAATAGATGCGAAGGCGGCTGTGCTCGATTTCCTCTCTTTTAGGCTGTTGACCGTTGACATCTTCCTTTGCTTTTGTGATACGGCGCATCAACCGTCTTTTCATGTCCGTCTGAATATCCGCCGGCCATTTTCTCCGCAAGGCGTCTGCGATGATGAAGGAATACGGCATCCCTCCATTGATTCCTTTATGAAGCACATTGTATTTTTCATCGTCATACATCGCAATAAGATGGCGGATAGTCTCATCACGGAAGGCTGAATCTTTCATCCTGTCCGATTCGAAAAGACGTCTTAGTGACAAAAAGAAAAATGGATTGGATTTGACAGTCTTTCCATCCTTTAGCACAAAATTTGGTTCCGTCAAAAGCGTGAATGGGCGTTTTTCGCCGTGTTCATCCACCCCCCAAAGTTTTTGGATGGAAAGCGTTGTGTCGATCAGCTGTTTGAAGGCCTCCATGTTTTTTTCTCCACCTTTGTAATACAGCCACATCGCGCCATCATCTTTTTGGGATTCCATCTCCAATAGGTATTTTTCTTTCAGACTATTGAATTGTTGATTGAAAAGAGCTGTTTTCTCTTCCTCTAAATTGTTTTCTACAGCTACAGCGCATACATGAACAAGCAACAGAAACATGACTGTCAAGCTTAATAATCTGTTCATCGGCTTTCTCCATGGAAGGCTTTTGTTGTTTATCCGAAAAAAATAAAGCTGAACAGAAGGTAAAATATAATGCCCCTTGTAAAATTCAAATGTTTTTTTCAAAATCAATAAATAAATTTACTCCTTACCTTTTACTCCTTCGGATAGAAGGGCTTCAGCTGGATGTAGTTGACCATCAGATTTTCGCCTGGCTGCGCTTTCTCATCCGTGAACGTGACGGTCATTTCAGCGGATTTCGGAATGAAAATAATGCGATGGAGGTTCTGCCGCGCAACGTTGTGGTTGTGAGCGTATTTGCCTTTTTCGCGCTTATCGACATAGACAGTTGATTCCGGCAGGATTTCCGTATTTTCCAAAATGACATCCAGTCCATAACGGCGCGGATTCAGTTTTTGCGCTTTCAATTCGTCATAATCACCGACGGAATACAGCAGCAAGTACGGTTTACCGGGCGTCAGGCCTTTCGCCCTCTGAATCAACTTATTAGGCTTTCCCTCAACAGCTTTGAAAACGCAGAACGTATCGCCGCAACCTCTTGGAGCATTCCAACGATTCTGGTTGCGTTTCGCATAACCATTGTATTTTTCAACGCTAATGGAGCCTTCTGCGGCGGCTTCCGCCTTCCAACCATTCAAACCATCCGCAAAGTCGCCATTGACGATATGGCCGGGGATGTAGCTGAATCCGAACTGATTGGACAGCATGTCCGTGCGTCCTTCAACGACATAGTGCCGCAACAGCGCGTGGCTCCAACGATACAGTTCTTCATCCGCATAATGCGTCCCCCAATAACCGACCGTTCCCAGTCCTTTGAAGGAAGGATGGTTTGCCAGTATGTTCATTTGCATGTCCAGATAGTATTTGAAATCAACCTGCGGATGATGCTCTATCGTAATGACATTCAACTGGTTGAAGTTGCCGAGAATCACGCCGGACCGCCACAGATAGTCTGGATAGTAACGGCAGGAATCTTTGATGTACGGAAGAAGTCTGCCGAGCACATGGCGGCGAGCGGCTTCCTCCGTCGGTTGCGTGTAATTATAGGATTCGCAGAGGATTTTGCCACGGCCGTCACTCGCGTTGAACGACGCACCGATGAAGTCCTGATGCATCGACGGGATGAATGGCCCATTGTCGCTGATCCACGTGTAGATCAGCTTGGAATGGTCGTATTTGCAACGTTTTAGCGTATCCGTGTATGTTTCCGATAGATTCCACCAGTAGCTCATCTCATTCGTCGTGTTGCCGTCGCGAAAATCCAGTCTAGCCATGTATCTTTCGATGAAATTGGTCATGGATGGGACATCTTTGTTATTGACGACATACATGTCTTCCAGCCAGAGGCGGCCGTTGGCATGGGCCGCCTCCACCAATTCCTGTCCGTTCTTCTTGTAAGAACCACGGTTCAACGTCGTGACGGCGTTCAGGGCGTATTTTTTCGTAAACTCCCAATCAAATGGCGGAAAAACAGCGATATCCGGCCCCTGCACCATGCCGCAGGAGAACAGTTCAGCAATGCTGCGGATGATCAATTTTCCTGCGCATCTAGCTGTCACAACGTGCTTTCCGGCAGTCATAAGACGGAACGCCTCCGGCAGATTCGTCAACGTATCGGCGGCAATGGGCTGTCCATCCAATGTGACGCCAAAGACACCGTCACTGATATCCTTTATGGTCAGATAAATCCATCCGTCATGTTCCAACGTGAATTGCACGTTTTCACCGACAGCGACAGGTTTGTTCACAAGCTCGACAGATAAGTTGTTCAGCCTTACGCCTTTTGTAATATCCTCCGGTCTTGGAATATCACGGATATTGACAGCAAATATCTCTTCATAATCAACCTTCTTGTCTTTTTGAGATACAATGCGGACGGACAGCTGATATTTGCCAAGCGATAGTCCTTTTAAGCTTATTGAAAATGGCTTGCCAATTTCAAATGAAACACGTTGGCTAGAAAATGAACCATCTGCAACAATCGCCTCCGCTAGATGGTCTTCGGCCTTGAAATTATCATCAATTCGTCCATACCAGATGAATTCAATGTCAGGCTTGTAAGCGGGAATTTCATCGAAAGAACGCCCCCATGGAATGAGACGCGGCTTGTTGACGATGATCTCCTCAGTCGAACGGCTTTTCTCTGCGGCAACGGCAGTCAGAGCGGTCAGACGAATGTCCGCGACATCCAGTTCACCGCGCTGTCCAATGATCAGCAGGACGATGTCGTAGTCGCCGCCGCTGTCAAGATCCGGACAGACGATTTCCTTTTCGAACTTCTGCCAACCATCCGTCGTCGCGGGAAACTTCTTGATGCCGACCTCCTTGTACCATGGATTGTTGACGAGAAGCAATTCACCGCGCTTTGCGGAGAAATCCTTCGTACGGATCCATGCGCTGATACGGTAGCGTTCACCCGGAACGAGTCTCAAGTACTTCAGCCGCAACTTGTTCTCATAATTGTCATCATCACCTTGACGCATGGCGACATACGGAAGTCCATCCGGCCCGCCCGTCGCATGATACGTCGTATAAGGCGCAGGCGGACACATCCAGCCATGGGCATGGCCGAACGTTGTCTGCCGGAAATCGCCGTTGAACGCCAGATTCTTGCCGTCCTGCGCGCAGAGAACCGTAGCCGTAGCCAGCAACAACCATAATATATGATACTGTCTCATCATGATTTTCCCTGACATGAATGCCATTTGTATTTCGTGGTTCCTCATATATTCATTCGCTATTTCTTTTTGACTAACGTAGCATTCTTTGTTCATTTTTCCATGAAAGATAATCCGTATTCTGCTCCATCTGATTGCAAACAATCAATTTCATGTTAATATAGACGAAAAAACACTTGCTAACTTTGGAGGCCGCATGGCATACTGTGATTGGGACACGACATCGGAAATCAACATACGCTACCATGACACGGAATGGGGCGTCCCCCTGCACGACGACAAACGGCAGTTCGAGTTCCTCATGATGGAGGTCATGCAATGCGGCCTCAACTGGAACATGATGATGCTCAAACGTGAAATCTTCCGTAAGTGCTTCGACGGTTTCGACTACGACAAAGTTGCCACCTACGATGAAGATGATATCACGCGAATCATGGAAACGGACGGCATGATCCGTTCGCGGCGTAAAATCGAAGCGGTCATCTCCAATGCGCGTTGTTTCCAAACCATCCGCGCCGAATTCGGTTCGTTTTGCAATTATCTGTGGGGCTATTCCAATGGCAAAACCATTCTTTATGCACGGCATGGCGACGGCTGGATACCCGCCAGTAATGGTCTATCAGACCGCATCAGTAAAGATCTTAAGAAACGTGGCTTCAAATTCTTAGGCCCAACGACCGTCTATTCCCACCTGCAAGCCTGCGGCATCATCAACGACCATTCGAAGACCTGCCCATGCTACGCCGCCATCAACGCCGCCAATCCCACGGTCCGCAAACGCGCGGACGCGGAGGTTGGCGTGGCTTATTTTGGAGACTAGGCAGGAAAACATCATGAAAAAGATTCTGTCCGAAGAGCTTGTCTATGAAATCCTCTCCGTTGTGGAGGAGATTCCTGAAGGGCAGGTGGCCTCCTATGGACAGATCGCACGACTCATCGGACGCGAACGAAACTCACGGCTAGTCGGTAAGGTACTTTCCATGTCGGAATTCTATGGCGACTATCCATGCCACCGCGTCGTGAACCATGCGGGGCGAACAGCACCGGGCTTCACGGCACAACGAAAACTTCTTGAATCAGAAGGTGTTCGTTTCAAAGAAAATGGAATGGTCGATATGCAAACATTCCAATGGAAACCATAACAATTGTGGCGTTTTCCCAAAAGCGGAAAACGCCACTTGCAAGTCTTCTGAAGCAACTATTACCGTATAGGCGACAAGACCACGCGGAAACCTACATTGTCCTTCCGGTCGTCCGACAAATAGCCAAAGCGATACGCCGTACGGCAAATGGCATGGCTGCTCTGCCATGAGCCACCGCGCACCACGCGACCGGCACCTGAACGGCAAATGGGATCCTCCACGCCGTTTGAGAAGGACAAAGCTGAAATCACCAGATTCTTAGCATCGATGTCACAACTATCACGGCACCATTCCAATACATTGCCGCTCATGTCATAGATGCCCAGTTCGTTGCCCATCTTCACCTTCTTCCCTTTCACTGGATGCGTCTTTCCGCCCGCATTGAGCCAGAACCAGCCCACTTTTTCAAGCATATTGCCGCCACTGTACTCATAACCACGGCTCTTGACGCCGCCACGGGCCGCATATTCCCATTCGGCCTCCGTCGGCAACGTGAAACGATAACCATTCGGCAACTGTCCTTTTGACAGCTGGTTCAACTGCTCGCAAAACGCCATCGCCTCATTCCAGCTGACATTTTCGACAGGATAGCCTTCGTTTTCCCATCTGCACGCCACTTTCTTATTGAGGCCTATTGCCTTCCATTGTCCCTGGGAGATTTCGTACTTGCCAATCCAGTAATCGCGGGTGAGCGTCACAGTACGGGGGCTATTCGCATTTCCACCGATGTCGAAAGTACCGCCTTCCACCTTCACAAGTTCAATTTTCTGCTTTCCAGGAAGCAGGATGTAGCCGCTACGAAGATCCACTGTCTTCTTCTGCAGGACAACGGTCTCCTTCATACTCCCCTTCCAATTCACGGTGGTGCTGAAATCCGCCACATACTCTTCATTGTCCTTCCACCAGACCAGATAATGGGAAACCGTTTCGCCCTTTTTCAGCACAGGGCTCTTCCACGGCGTCATCATATCCGTCCCGTCCATCGAAGCGGGTACTTCACGGCCTTCAAATGTCGTCACAATCGTCAACGTCGAAGGCAGCTTCTCATCCGCCTTCGACTCCCATTCCGCCGCGATGGCGGCATCCAGTGCCTTCATTTCAGCCGCCAGCTTCAAGACTTTCTTCCAGTCGCTTTCCTCTCCGCCAGCCTCCAATTTCTTCGCTTCCACAACAAGTTCCGCCAGACGTGCGCCACGCGATTCCGCATACGCCGTCTCGCACGCTTTCACAGAAGTTTCCAACAAACCAGAAGCCTTCGCGAAATCACCCGATTCATACGCCTTGCGGCCTTCATCCAAATCCGCCTTGGCCTTCGTGAAAGCGGCGGCGGCGAATTTCGTCGCATCAGCTTTTTCAGCTTTCTTGACAAGTTCCTCCGCGGCAGCCAGTTTCGCCATCGCATCCTTACGCGGCTGAATAGCCGCCTGCACCCAGTCATATTCCTTTTTGGCCGCTTCGAAGCAAAGAGTCGCCACCGCGAAATCATTGTCTTTGATCGCCGTATCGCCTGCGTTGATCTGGTCTGCGAATGCGTCCAGATGCTTGCCGAACGTCTGGCTGCGGTTCAGCATCTGACCGTCAAGCGTTTTCTTCATGCGTACCAACGAACTGCGCAACATCAATGTCTCTTGCTTCTGTTTGGCCTGTTCGGGAGTCAACTGAATCTCTGCCGATTTCGGCGCCTCCTCGGCGATTTCCTTCCTAGCCGCCGCCTTCGCCTCAGCTTCTTTTGCGGCGGTAATCTCCAACACCTTAGACGTCTGAGCAGGCTGCTTCGCCTCTATGGCCTTCTGCTCCAAATCTTTATCTTTTGTGTTCATGAACAGGATTGCCGCGACAACCGCCACGATGGCCACCACCGCCACCGCAATCCATTTGACTAAACCGTTTTTCCCGCCATTTCCTTCATCTTCGTCAATTTTTCTAATTTTCTTCTTCGACGGTGCTGAAGCGGCGATCTTTTGACCGCTGAATGCCTTCGCGAAATCACCGCAACTGTCAAAACGGTCGGAAGCGTTCACGGACAACGCCTTAAGCAAGGCTTCGTTCATCGCAACCGGAATACCCGGAATTTCTTTTGGAACACCTTCCAGAACGGCCGTCTTCAACGCATCGCCCGTCTCATTGAACGGACGATGAGCCGACAGCATCTCATACGCCAGAACGGCAAGCGAATACTGGTCGGTCGCGGCAGTCACTTTTGCGCCGCGCCACTGTTCAGGCGAGAAATACTCATGGGCGATTTCCTCCTCCGCATTGCCTGTCGCGCGAGCGACACTTTCACGAATCTGCTGCCCAAGCCCGAAATCCAGAATTTTCACGCCACGGACAATGCCATGATCATCAATATCGACCATCACGTTGCTCGGCTTCACATTCCGATGGATCATGCCCTTTTCATGGGCGTAGTCGAGCGCCGAAGCCAGCCGTTTGACGATCTCCTTGGTTGTTCCAGTATCAAGATGCGGATGATCCTGCAGATATCTTCCAAGCGTCAGGCCCGTCACATAGTCCATCACCACATACTGGCGGAAATCATCCTCCACCAAACTACGGATTGCCGCTATCCCTTCATGGTTCAGACTGAGAACTTTCTGGAACATGTTCTTGATCGCGGCAGACTCCGCTTCATTCTGCCGCAGAACATCCGGCATGGTCTTCAAGGCCATGGCCATGCCGCCTGCGTTCGTGTCGCGGCATAAGCATACCACGCCGCTCGCACCATAGCGGTCAAGCTCACAAATATACTCGTAACGACCGACAATAAGGTCGCCTGGCTGAAACTGAAGATTCCGCGCCCGTTCCTGCGAATCCTGCGATACCTGTTGACCGTCAGCTGCCATTTTCTAATCCGCCTTCCGTTGTGAACAACGGTATTCCAGACTTCTTGTTTTTGTGGACCCGCATCCATGGGTCTTCCGACACCATTCAGCGGCGTTTTTAAATCATTCAATTAATATAACGTTTGACAAATCCATTTGCACAAACTTTTTATCCCCTATAATGAAAAAAAATCAAAATTAATTCTGCAATAGTCCTAAAAGCATAAAAAACACGTCCCTCTGCGAACGTTCCAGTCACGCAGGGGGACGCATCAATTCGATTTTTCAAGACCTCCATGGAAAAACCATGAGAGCTCCGTATAACATGGTTATTTGAAGTTGATGCCAAGAATGGCAAAGTCGATATACGCGCCGCCAGTCGTGTTTTTGGTATGGACGGCGACGACGTTGCGGCCTTTCTTCAGCGCCTTCAACGCGTCGGGCAAAGCATCAAGATTGTCGTAATTCACGTTGTAGCCGTGGTATTCAGCGATTTTCACACCGTTTAAATAGATTTCCGTATCTTCATCGTAGAACATGCTGAATCCAAGCTTGAGGAAAGCGGCGGGATCGCCGTCGAAATCGAACGCGCGGCGGAGCCAGATGTCGTTTGTCTCCCAAGCAGTGCGAACGTGCGCTGCCTTGTGGTCACGGGCGATGCCCGCATTGCCAAAACCGGCCTGACCTGTCTTCCACGCCGCGTCATCGAAGTCAACCGTCATCCAGTTATCCGCCGTGTTTTCAAAGACATAGCGCCATTCCAACGGTTCATTTTGGCTCGACGGCATGATGACCGTCCGCACTGGAATGCGCGTTACTTTGGCGGCTTCATAGACCGTCTTGTGGATTTTCGCAAACTCCGCGGCGGGATATTTCGCGACCTTGCGGTCATACGTCAACAGACCGTTCGTCTCGATTTCGACGTCCGTCGTCTGCGTATAGACGGAAGCGGCGAGGCCCTCCTGTGCCATACGGGCCAAGTCGTTCATTTGACGTGTGTAGCGGGCGAAATACGCATCCGGCGAAGCGTCGCTCACATAGCCCCACGTCTTTTCCGCCCACAGATGATCCTTTATCTGGAAGCCAATGCCGCCGAACTCGCCGAGAACGGACACGCGGTCGTCCATGACAGGGAACATGCGTGGATCGGAATAGTGGTGCATGTCCTTCGTGTCGCCAACGCCGTAATCCGTCCAGCCGGACGGGCCATCGACGAGACGAGTCGGATCATAGCGTTTCACCCATTTCATGGTTTGGTTGGTTTTCTCTTTTCCGGGCTGTCCCCACCCTTCGTTGTAGGGCACCCACATGACGATGCTCGGGAACGTCTGGAGCAAATCCATCATACCTTTAAGTTCCTGGCGATAAAGATAATAGCGATTCTCCACATCGCCGCCGCCAGACGGCATGTCCTGCCACAGCATGATGCCGAGCTTGTCACACAGATAGTAGTAGCGGAGCGGTTCGATCTTGATGTGCTTGCGCATCATGTTGAAGCCGCATTCCTTCAGGAAGTTGATGTCGAACGCCATGGCTTCGTCGGAAGGCGGCGTGAGATAGCCGTCCGGCCACCAGCCCTGATCCAACGTGCCCATCATGAACGTTTTCTGATTGTTCAAATACAGACGCGGAATGCCTTTTTCATCCTTCCGCCAATCGATTTTGCGCATGCCGAAATAGCCGCGGACAACATCCTGCGAACCGTCCTGCGCCGTCAGCGTGAAGACCAGATCATAGAGGTTCGGTGAATCAGGCGACCAAAGAAGCGGATTCTCCAGCTTCAGCGTGACAGGACGGCCCCAGGCCGCCACATTGCCGTTGGCCAGCGTCTTGCCGTCCTTCTGGACGGCGACCGTCACTTTCGCGTTCATCAGATCGCCAGTAGCCTGCAATGTCACGGAGACTGTGCTGTTGTCGATGTCCGTCACGACTTTGTATCCTGTAATATAGGTTGCGGGAACGACTTCCGTCCAGACAGTCTGCCAGATGCCACTCATGCGGGTGTACATGCAACCGACGGGCCGCTGTACTTGCTTGCCGCGGGACTGGCTGCCCGCGTCCGTCGGATCCCAAACCTGCAGGACGAGTTCGTTTTCGCCCGGCTTGACGAAATCCGTGATGTCCAGCGAGAACGGCAGATTACCGCTTTCATGCGGCACATCCGTCGCTTCCACGCCGTTCACAAAGACCTGCGTGCGGAAATCGACACCGCCGAAATGAAGCAGAACACGTTCTTTCGCGTCGTTGAACGCCACATTGAACATGCGGCGATACCACAACTGCTCCTTCGGATCCAACAGCCGCTTCACGCCGGAAATCGGCGTCTCGATCGCGAACGGAACAAGAATCTCGCCCGCCCATTCTTCTGGACGGTCGGCTTTCCGTTCATTGACGGCGTATTGCCACAACCCGTTGAGGTTCTGCCAGTTCTGACGAACCAAATGCGGCCGCGGATATTCACGCCATGCGTTTTCAGGCGTGATTTTTTCGCCCCACGGCGTCATCAGCTGATTCGGCTGAATCTGATACTCGCCGAACAACGGCAACATCAACGCCATGGCCAGGCATGCGATGGATAGTCTTTTCATGGTAATGACCTGTTTATTTGTTTTCCTTTTGCGAAGCACCTTCAAACCGCCGAACCGCCGGAGCCGTTTTCATCATTCGCAATCATCGTCTTGTTTCATCATTGATTCTTTTGGGCGATGTCGGCTCGGCGGCGAGGCAATCTGTATAATCCGTGTGATCTGTGGTTTCCGATAATCTAAAATTGTTAATTGTTATTAGTAGCGGCGGCCGTCCACGACTTCCTGCGTGATGTTCTTCGAATCGAACACGCCCTCGATGGATTCAACACGCGGCGGAATCGGCTGGCCTTCCTTTTTGTAGCTTTCAATGACATCGTACAGCTGCGGACCGATCATCGGGTTGCATTCGACCGTGCAGTTCGCCTTGCCGGCCAGAATCATCTTGAACATTTCCTTCACGCCGTCGCAGGAGATGATGATGATGTCCTTTCCGGGAACCTTGCCGGCCTCTTCGATGGCCTGGATGGCGCCCAACGCCATGTCGTCGTTATGCGCGTAGAGGACTTTGATCTGATCTTTTTCAGGAGACTTCAGGAATTGCTCCATGACTTCCTTGCCCTGCGAACGCGTGAAATCGCCGCTCTGTGATTTGATGATCTTCAGGCCGGGATGGTCTTTGATGATTTCTTCGAAACCTTTCTTGCGTTCGATGGCCGGACCGGAACCGACCGTGCCGACCAGTTCCGCGATGCCCGCGTTCTCGCCGACGTTTTCAATGACCCAACGGGCCGCCTTGCGACCTTCCTCCGTGCAATCGGAGCCGATGTAGCAGCTGTACAGACCGTCTTCTGAAACAGTGACTTTGCGGTCAATCAGAATGACAGGAATCTTCGCTGCTTTCGCTTCTTTCAGGACGTCTTCCCAGCCCGTCGCCACAACTGGCGCCAAGCAAATGACATCCACATCCTGCGCGATGAACGAACGGACGGCCTTGATCTGGTTCTCCTGTTTCTGCTGCGCATCGGAGAACAGCAGTTCTATGCCGCGCTTCGCGGCTTCCTCCTGGATGGATACCGTACTGGCCTTACGCCAGTCAGATTCGGCACCGATCTGGCTGAATCCCACGCGGATCTTCGCGCCTTGCGCCCCGCCTTCCTGCACGCCGCCATCCTGCTTCTTGCAGGACACCGCAAATACCATCATCGACACGACAAACAATGTCAACAGCTTTTTCATTTTCTACTCCTTTTGATTGGATTTCAATGGCTTATCAAAAAAAACATCTTGGATGTTGTTTTTCTCGAAATTGTCAAGGGCGGGACGCCCTCGTTACTACCGTGATCCCAAGGGCGGGACGCCCTCGTTACTACCGTGATCCCAAGGGCGGGACGCCCTCGTTACTTATAAACCACAATACTATAGCATTGGCCACTGTAGAGACAAGTCTAGACCTTAAGGAAGATCTTTTTCTTATAGAAAAAGAAGAGGATCAGCCAGCAGGTAAGAATGTAGAAAGTATGCCAGGCCAACTTGTTCCAGTCGCCGTCAAACCATTTGATGATGCCGCCGAAGAAGAATCGATTGATTCTGGAACAGTCAACAATCCGCTGCATCATATAGATGGTAATGGAATTCATGCCGATGACTCGGAAGAAGAAAGACCAACGGCGCCAGCCTCTTACGTCGATAATATAATAGAAAATTGCGAAGCAGATGAGTGAATAGCCGCCCACGGCGCAGACAAAGGTACTAGTCCAGAGCTTTTTGTTAATGGGAAAGACCATGCCCCACAACCAGCCGATCAATGCAAACGCCACGCCGGCCAGCAGAAGATAGAGGGCTTTTTTGTTGCCGGAAATTTTCGTTGAGCGGACCAATTGCCCCGCAAACATGCCCAGCATGGCGGTGACGATGGCTGGAATCGTGCTGAACAAGCCTTCAGGATCGAACGTCTTGTTGTAGAGATGGTCGGCTGAAATGAAAAAACGGTCAATGGTGCCGACCAAGTTGTTTTCGAAGGAGAAAGGATCGTCTCCGCCCGGTATGAGCCACATGGCCAGCCAGTAGCCAATGAGTATGACAGCAGCGATAGAGGCCAGAATGGAAGTCTTGCGGATTCTGGTGAAAAGCAACGCGGCAAACATCCAGGCCAGACCAATGCGTGCCAACACACTGGCATAGCGTAGTTTGGGGAATTCAAACTGAAGCATACCATTATAGATCAGTCCCAATAGCACCAACAGGAGACCGCGGATGACAATTTTCAGATAAATCCGCCATGGAGCCCTGCCCTGCTCCTGCTGTTTGGCCAACGAGAACGGGAAGGAAACACCAGCCATAAAGAGAAATAGCGGGAAAATGGTATCGTGATGACGCAAGCCATGCCAGCCGACATGGCTCATTTGGGTGGAAAACCATTCGGTAAGGCCGCACTTTGGCAACAAAGCACACAGGACGACAATCCACGAGGCAAAGCCCATGATAAAAAGCATGTCGGCACCACGCAAGGCATCCAGCGACATCAGACGTTCAATTTTTTTAGGTTCCTCGTTTTTAGATTCTACGTTTTTAGTTTCTTCACTCATAATCATTTACCAATGCTGAAAGGATTATTTTCCTGTTGTCAATTCTTTGTATTCCGCCATTTCACCCCTTGCTCTTTTTGGAAATCTTCGTGATGAGGTTCTGCATGAAGATGAAGACCAAAACGAGAGCGCCCACGATGATGCGTGTCCACCATGAATTGATGTTCCCCTGGAACATGATAAGTACTTGAATCAGACCGAGAACCAACACGCCGAAGAACGAACCGATCATGTAACCAACACCGCCAGTTAGTAGCGTGCCACCGATAACTGTCGCCGCAATCGCGTCCATTTCCAACCCTACGCAACTCAACGGATTACCGCTCTTCAGATAAATTGTGAATACGATTCCCGCCACGGCCGAGCAGAAGCCCGCAATCGTATAAACCATGATTTTTGTGCGGCGGACAGGAATGCCCATCAGCGTCGCCGCCTGCTCGTTCTCTCCAACGGCATAAATGCAACGTCCCGCATGTGTCCTCTGCGTGAAGACAATCGCGATAATCAGCATCACAAGATACAGGATATCAATGAATTCCAACGTCAGGCCACGGCTTCCAATTGGAATCTCCAGCTTGTTTTCAATGAAATTAAACACGGGATTGTTCAAGATGCCCATGGCCTGTTCATTGACGACATAGCTGCATCCCCGCGCGAAGAACATGCCGCCCAATGTGACCAAAAACGGCGGTAACTCAAACGTCGATATCAGAACGCCTTGTAACATACCGAACAACGCCCCGATGACGACTGCCAACAGAATCGCCCAACAGGCGTTCACGCCGCAGTCGATCATTTTTGCGATCAACATGCCTGTGAAAGCGATGACCGAGCCGACTGACAAGTCGATTCCGCCAGACAGAATAACGACCATCGCCCCGATGGACGCAACGCCCAGATATGCGTTGTCATGCAACAGGTTCAAAAAGACGCGTAAAGAGCCGAAATTACGGAAGTTAGCGATACCAATGGCATACGCCAGCAGGAAGACGAGAATTGTCGCGCCAATCGGCACAAAGCGAACTGGAATATGCAGCTTTTTCATGCGGCACCTCCTTTCGCTCTGCGGCTGAACGCCAAAGACAGTTTCGAACGGAACGTTTCAGATTGTAATAAGCAGACAACGATGACGATGACCGCCTTCGGCACGGCCACGATGGCGGGATTGACATCATTCGCATACATCATCGTCGCAACTGTCTGAATCAGAACAGCTCCGACAAGCGATCCAGACAGGTAAAACCGTCCACCTGCCATGCTTGTTCCGCCAATAACCGTCGCCAAAATTGCGTCCAGTTCCAAATAAAGTCCCGCATGGTTCGCATCCGCGCATTTGATGTTGGACGATACCATCAATCCCGCAACACCCGCACAAAAACCACTGACAGCGTACACCAACCATTTGACGCCGCGTGCTTCAATTCCTGCATAACGGCTTGCTTTCTCGTTGTTTCCGACGGATTCCACGAACAGCCCCAACGCTGTTTTTCGTGTCAATAACACGACTGTGATAAACAGCGTCGCAGCAATCCATGTCGTAAACGGCAACGTCAGAAAATGGCCATTGCCGATGAAATTCAGATATGGATCATCGAACGTGATGATCGTACCGTCGGTAATCAACTGCGCAATGCCACGCCCAGCCACCATGAGCACAAGCGTGGCGACCATCGGCTGGATGCCGCAACCCGCCGTCAAGAAGCCGTTCCAGACGCCGCAGCACGTCGCCAAAGCCAACGTCAACATGACGGCCAGTGCAAAGGCCATTGCATTCGCTCCGCCGCCAGCGAACGAAAATACTTCCCGTGGCATGACGATGACGGAAGCCGCCGCCGCGCCCGCAATCGCCATCACGGAACCCACAGAGATATCGACGCCTCCCGTCGCGATGACAAGTGTCATGCCTGTGGCCAGAATGATGACTTTGCTGCTATGGTTTAAAATATCGATAAGACTACCGTAAAGATATCCATCCGCCGTCATTTCAACGGCGAAGAACGACGGTTTGAATATCAAATTATATAGCAGCAGCAGCCCGAGAGCCACAAGCGGCCATTTCAGATGGTGGAATCGTCCCATATATGTCACTCCGCAATCATCCTCATGATGTTCGGCAACGAAACATTTTCGCCCGAAAGTTCACCGATCTTCCGTCGGTCACGTAATACGACAACGCGGCCGCAGTCCCGCACAACCTCCTCCAATTCAGAGCTGATGAAAATTACGGCCATGCCTTTTTCGCACAACTCTTTCGTCAACGCCTCGATTTCAGCCTTCGCGCCGACGTCGATGCCACGCGTCGGTTCATCAAGAATCATCAAATCCGGTTGCGTGGCTAACCATCGTGCAATCAACACTTTCTGCTGATTGCCACCGCTCAAATTCTTTACTTGTTGTTCGCCATCTGGCGTCTTGATGCCAAGCAACTGGATATATTTGTCCGTCAAATCCTGTTGTTCCTTGGGACTCAACGTTTTCCAAATTCCCTTTGACGCCTGGAGAGCCAGCATGATGTTTTCGCGAACCGTCAAATCCGGAATGATTCCCGTCACTTTTCGATCCTCCGCGATCAACGCGATTTTCGCCTTCACGGCCTTCCGCGGCGACCAGAATAACGACGGCAACGGCTTCCCATGCATTTTCAGTTGGCCTGAATCTTTTGATTCGACGCCGAACAGCAATTGCGCCGTTTCTGAACGTCCCGCGCCAAGCAGGCCTGCGAATCCAACTTGTTCGCCTTTACGCACTTGGAACGAAACAGGATGCACCATGCCGCGCCGCCCCAAATCCGTCACATCCAAAACGATTTCTCCGCCTTCCGCCGTTTCATGCTTCGCGGCTCCCTGCGGCGTGTTTTCCGCAAGACTCTTGCCGAGCATTTTCGCAACCATTTCTACGCGGCTCAATTCCGCCGTCTTGTATGTTCCAACCTTCTGACCGTCCCGCAAAATCGTGATGCGGTCGCTGACGGCATAGACCTGATCCAAAAAATGCGTGATGAAAATGATGGCCATCCCTTCATCACGCAACTTTTTCATGACAGCGAACAGTTCGTTCACTTCGTTTTCGTCCAAACTGGATGTCGGTTCGTCCAAAATTAACAGTTTGCAATCGATGTCCAATGCCCGTGCAATGGCGACAAGTTGCTGGACGGCAATGGAATAGGATGAAAGACTTTCCGATACATCAATATCGATGTCCAATCGTGCCAACGCCTTCCGCGCACGTTCCCGCATGGCTTTTTTATCAATGAGGCCTAAACGGTTGCGCGGCTCACGGCCGATGCAGATATTCTCCGCAACAGACAAATCCGACAGAAGATTCACCTCCTGATAGACGGTACTGATGCCCGCGCGTTCCGCTTCCAGCGGTGAACGGAAACGGCATTCCGTACCATTCAGAACCACCTCTCCCGCAGTCGGTTCGTACACGCCCGTAATGATTTTAATCAGCGTGCTTTTGCCCGCGCCATTCTCCCCCATCAAGGCGTGGACCTCCCCTGCCTCGACGGAGAAATCGACGCCTTTTAGCGCCTTCACGCCGCGAAAATGTTTTTCTATGCCTGTTGTTCTAAGTATTTCCATGAAATTGTTTGTTTTGATTTTTTAGTGCAAGCGGGATGCACCGCACATCTATTTTTACCTAATATAATACAATTTCACAATTTCACGTAACCACCGCTATTCTTCCTCAAGATATTTTCTGACGGTTCGCCTATCGACGCCCGCCGCCTCCGCCGTCTTTGCCAGATTACCGCCCTCTCGTTTGAAAACGACACGCATGTATTGCTTCAGCAGCCCATCCGCCGTCAGATTACGGTCACCGAGTATTTCCGCCAAAGCTGACGGCCGCTCTTCCAAACAATCCGACGGTCTATAAGTGCCTCGTATCAACAGGTTACGCATGCACTGCTCCAATTCGCGCACATTGCCTGGCCATGAATATTCCAGACCGAGATTCTTCACAATCCATGCACAAACTTCATCCGTGAACTGTTCCGCCTCCTTGCCAGCGCCCAAAATACGACGACCCAAAATCGTCACGAACTGCCGCAATTCCGTTTCGCTACCATTGATAAGACGGCGCAACGGGACGGTTGAAACTGTATCCGAACACAGGCGATAGAACAAATCGGAGCGGAACACACCATCTTGTACAGCCTGATGCAGATTCTGGTTCGTTGCCGCAATGATTTTACCATGGAACATCAATGGATGGACATCGCCAATTCGTTGGAACGTGCGATTTTGTAACACACGTAATAGTTTGATTTGCACCTCCACGGAAATCTCACCGATTTCGTCCAAGAAAATCGAATCATGCGGTGTACAAATTTCCAAATAGCCTTGATGATCTGAAATCGCGCCTGTATAGGAACCTTTGATATGGCCGAACAGCTCCGATTCGATCATGTTCTGTGGCATCGCCGAAAGCTGTACCGCCTTGAAACAGTCCGCATATGGCTCCGCGAAACAACATGTCTTCCCGTCGAATGGGATGTACTGTGAAAATGCGATGGCGCGTGCCACAAGCTCTTTTCCCGTGCCGCTTTCACCAGTGATTAAAGTTGTTACATTGTTCATCCTATCGAACAGCAGACGGTGATAGCGGTAGATGTCATACGTGAATATGGACTGCCAGATATCCGCACGCATCTGCGCGGCCTCCAGTGAACCGCCCGCGATGAAATCAAATATATGGTAGAATGCACGATGGATTTGGAAAATCACCGCAAACGTCTTCTCCGGTGTGAATTCACTCGGCTGACGGCGTGGGGGACTCAGAATCGCGGCTTCAAAATCCTCCAGAAACGCTTGATAGCATTCGAAATGCGTCTCTTGCGGCTGTGTCAACATGAGCTCGCAAACAGGCACACGATGCTTCTCAAACAGCCAATACAGAACCATCTCGTCGTAAATGCGCATCTCCTCCTCCGACGGCAGTTTCTTCTGCTTCTGCAGACGCGATAGGAGCTTTTTCACAAGTGCATCGCATACTTCGAATATCGGGCTGATGTTGCGATTGACCGTACGATTGCCGTCTTGGTTGTGCCAAACTGTGTAGCTACTTTTGGCGTTCGGCCCCAAAATGGCGCGCTCCTGCTCCAACCGCTTCGGCGTGAAGGGATTCGTGTAGTTCAGACTGCCGATGGCCTCCGCCAGTCGCCTTTCTTCCTTATTAAACAACATGGCTCTTTTCCTTTGTGTTCGCCGTTGAAAATCCAAATCTGAATTTTTTATGAAAACTATAGCCAACCTGACAAAAAATGTCAACCTGCCTGACAAAAAATGTCAGGCTAAGCGTGAATTTTTTTGATTTTTTATGGTTTTTTCAGCCTTTTTTCGAGTTGGCACGGTGTTTGCTAAAGACCTGTGTCGGCACGACCGACAAGTGAAAAACAGAAAAACGAATCATTGAAAGCAAGCATAAAAAGGAGTAACATCATGAACATCAAACGAACAATCATCACCATGTGTACCGTCATCACAGCCGCACTGCAAGCCGCGGGAACGCTCTCTCCCGTCAATTCCGGCCAGAAGCCAGCGGAAATTGTCAGTCATGACGTTGTCGTAACCATCAACAACGGTTTCGCACAAACAGAGGTCAACCAGCAGTTCAAGAACATCAACGACACAACGATGGAGGCCATCTACTCCTTCCCAGTCCCACAGTCCGCATCGTTGGCAGATTGCCAAGTCCAGATTGGTGAACAGACTATGGACGGCGAAGTCGTCGCGAAGGATAAAGCGAAACAGGTCTATGAAGAGGAGAAAAATGCAGGCAACAACGCGGGCATAGCAGACAAGAACGGTTATCAGGACTTCTCGTTCCGCATTGCGAATCTTGCCCCACAGGATACGGCACGGATCACCTTCACCTATTATCAGCCGCTGCCTGTCGATACAGGCGTCTGCCGCTATCAATATCCGCTGGAGGAAGGCAACACGGACGACATCGGTGCCTTGAGCTTCTGGGAACGTAACGACAAGCCGACAGGCAAGACGACCGTACGCATCATCCTCCGATCCGCCTGGCCTGTGACCGCTGTCCGCGTACCGCAGGGCAACGTCACCACCGAACAGACCGATCTCGCAAACGGTACGGCCGACATCACCTACGAACTGCCCGAAGGCCTCACGAAAGATTTCGTCTTCTACTACAGCCTTGCCAACAACCTGCCCGGCCGCCTGGAAGTCATCCCCTTCAAACGCAGCGGTGAAGACGGTACGTTCATGATGGTTCTCACGCCTGGCATCGACCTCAAGCCCATCACCAACGGCGCGGATTACGTCTTCGTGTTGGATAAATCCGGCAGCATGGGCGGTGGCAAGATCCAGACACTCGCCAAAGGCGTCGCCCAAACCATCCAGAAGATGAATGTCAACGACCGCTTCCGCATCATCACGTTCAACCAATCCGCTAATGACATCACAGGCGGCTACATTCCCGCCTCGCCTGAAAACATCCAGAAAGCTGTCGCCATGCTCAACAATGTGACCGCCGACGGCTGCACGAACATCTACGACGGCCTGAAGGCCGCCCTCACCAAGCTCGACGACGACCGTGTCACCAGTCTGGTCATTGTGACGGACGGTGTCGCCAACACGGGTGAAGTCAATCCGCAGGCGTTTGCTAAACTGATGTCCCGTAACGATATCCGCGTGTTCGGCTTCTTGATGGGAAATAGCTGCAACTGGCCACTGATGCGCACAATCTGCGATGTTTCCGGCGGTTTCTATGACGCTGTCTCCAACGACGATGACATCATCGGAAAAATCATGCTCGCTAAATCCAAAATCACCAGTGAGGCCCTGCACGACGTGAAGGTTTCCATCAACGGTGTAAAGACGTACGATGTGACGAAAGATTGTGTGAAGAAGCTCTACCGCGGACAGCAACTGGTCATGTTCGGCCGCTACAAAGACCATGGCGAGGCTACTGTCACCATGAAGACTCGCATCTCCGGTGAAGACAAGACTTATACTTGCAAGATGACCTTCCCCGAACAGGACGAAGACAATCCCGAACTGGAGCGCATGTTCGCCATCGCCCAGATTGAAATGCATGAGGACATGGTAAATCAAGGCCTGGAGAACCAGACAGAAAACACTGATTTTGTCCGCAGCATCGGCTTGAAGTATCAGATCGTAACGGATGAAACATCGCTCGTCATGCTGACGGATGCACAGCACGCCAAGCATGGCATCGACCGCAACAACCAGAAGCGAGTCCAAGCTGAACGCACGGCACAAGCTCAGCGCAAGACGCAGCCTATCAAGAACTACCGCGTCGATGCGCCGAGACCCACATCCCCCATGCCCGCAAACAGCCCTGCGCCGCAGCACAGCAACGGCATGTTCCAATATCATGCGCCGCACATCAGCCACGGCGGCGGCGCCATGGATGTTTGGACAGTTGTCATCATCGCTGCAATGGGTGCCGTTGCCGCCCGCTACAGAAAGGAGTAACGAGGGCGTCCAGCCCTTGCACACATGATGTTTCATTGAAGAAACTTTGAATAAATGAGAATCATGAAAACCCACACCCATCGTTTGTTAATCACCGCCGTCCTGTCCGCCGCCGCCATTCTGACATTCTGTCCAGCGGCGGGCGGGGCGGCGGCCCTGCGGCCAATCAGCCCAGATGCCTCCTTCCTGTGGCGGATGTTTACCTGCCATCTTGTCCACTGGAGCGCAGAGCATCTGTTCTATGACGGCATCTGTTTTGCCATCATCGTGGCCATGCTGTCCGTTCGGAAGACATTGGTATGCATGGTGTTGTCATCTGTGACAATCGCCATCGCCATCACACTGACGTATCCGGAGATGACGGCATACGGCGGTCTCTCAGGCATCAACTGCGCATTGTTCACGCTATGGGCCTTTCAATTGGCAGAACAATCCAAAACCATCGGCGTCATGGCATTGGGCGCCATCATCACCAAAACGCTCCTTGAAATCCACATTGGTCACACTTTTTTCGTCACCGACACCTTCATCTCCGCCGATATGGCGCATGTCGCAGGCATCGTCACAGGCGTAATTTGTGGAATATGCAGAAAACACTTCTTGAAAATGATTGATATTGCTATTAATTATAGTAAATTTTCCAAAAGATTGATTTCGGCATCATCATTTTCAAGGAGCTCCCGTGTTTTTTTTCCATAGACTATTGAACAGCATGCTGGTGACCGCCGCTCTTTTCGGCATGGTCGGCTGCCGCAGGCATGCTGACGCCCCGAAGAAACCGCAGGCATATGTCACATTAGCGCAATTGCAGAAGCGTATCTTCCAGAAACATCTTCCCGTTAAGGGAATCGTCCAACCTATCGATTCCACCGTCATCTCCGCGCAGACGGAAGGTATGCTCGTCAATATGAACATCGTCGAAGGCGGTTATGCCAAGGCTGGCGATGTCCTGTTCTGCACAGATCGCAGTCGTCTGGAAGCCGTCGCCGCTGTCAAGAAGGACGAAATCGACATTCTGGAATCCATGCTTGAACGCGCTAAAATCAAGGCGGAAACGGCGGAACTCACGTTCCGCCAAACGGAACGCGACTATGAACGTGAACGCAAGCTGCGAGAAGCCAATGTCAATTCATTGGCAAGCTTCGAAGCCGCCGAAACCGCCTACCGCAAAGCCACGCTCGATATTACAGACACGAAAATCGACGTCATCAAGACACAGGCGCTCCTTCAAAAGGCGCGAAGCAATCTCGACATCGCCCTGCGTGATCTGGAGCTTACCATGTACAAAGCGCCCTACGACTGCGTCGTGACGGAACGCTTCGCCGACCCGCATGAATACGTCATCCCCGGCCGGAAAATTCTGAAAATTGAAAACCACGACCGCCTGCAAGTCATTTGTAGTCTGGAAAGTTCCCATTATGACAAAGTCGCCGTGGGCCGTACGCGCGCGGAGATTTTCGTCAACGGACAATCTGCCTGCTCGGGCATCGTGACTTTCAAAGCGCCTTCCATCGAGCCTGACACGCAGACGTTCAGACTGAAAATCGCCATCCCGCAGAACACGTCCATCATCTGCGGTTCGCCATGCGACGTGAAGCTCATCCTGTTGGAAAAAGAAGCATGGGGCATTCCGGGAAGCGCTCTCATGAACGGTGATGGCAGCCACGCCGTCGCCTTCATTCAACAGGAGAACGGTACGGCTAAAACCGTACAGGTCGTCACTGGAATCGTGGACGGCGATTTCACGGAAGTCGTCAACACGCAGGATCTTAGAGGTGCCACCTTCGTCACTTCCGGGCAGGAAGGGCTTGAAGACGGCATGACCATCGGCGTCCGCCAGTAATTGTAAGCAAAAATCACATATCCGCATCAAGGTGAAATCAATGAAGAATTTCCTGTTGGCAATCAGCATGTCCATGGCATGTACGGCGTTCGGTGGACACATGCTTTTCGATTTCGAAAAAGAGGAGGACGCCAAGCTATGGACCAAACACTCCAACCCATGGCATTGGATGGAATATTCAGACAAATATGCCACGTCCGGTTCGCATTCCCTCCATTATCAAGCCAAGAAATTCGGGCCGGGCATGCCGGAATGGCCATCCTTCGAAGTGCCGTCGCCGTTGCAGGATTGGACGGAATACGACCGCATCGTCATCGACATCACGAACGTCAAACTCCTCCAACCATACCTGTCGTTTTATGTTTCCGACAGCAAAGTACCTGTCCGCCAGGCGTTTTTGCATAAATGCCAAAGCGAAATCTTCCCCTGCCGCAGCCAACGGCTCGTCATCCCGTTGAAGTTTCCGGACATCGTCAATCTCAAGGATATCCGCGTTTTCCACATCTTCACGGAACGCCCTGCGGAAGATATTGATATCTATATCGACCGCATCGCGCTCTTGAAGCCCGGTGAAGAAGCTGGTGACATACCACAGGAATGGAATACGGAGCTGTCGAAGCGCCGTCTCGAACTCGTCGAACCACTCATCCGTGAACAGCAAGATGCTTTTAATAAGCTTATTCCGCAAAACATCCCGGCCGCCGTCCAGAACGGCATCGGAGCGGTAGTCGGCAAACTGCTTGAGGAAAACCGCCGCAAGCAAGACGAACTCATCACTAAGCTACGCGATCCGCAAACCACACCGCAGGACATCGTCACAGCCACCGATGAATTGAAGCGCATACCGGAAGTGTTCAAACGCCCCGTCTCCATCATCGCCTTCGCGGATTCCTGCGTCAAGGCCGGGCTTGACACGCGCGACATGTTGGTCGGCGTCTCCACCGGCATGGAGAAGATCCTTCCAAAAGACATGCCTGTCACCGTCCGCGGAGCCTCCGAATGCGCCGTTTCCCTTGCACAGAATGAATACGAGCCGTTGCAAATCTCCGTCATGCCGTTGCATCGCGATCTCACGAATGTCTCCGTCCGCCTCTCGCCGTTGCTCAAAGACGGCACGCACGAAGTCTATCCGCCGGCGGATGTCCAAATCAACACCGTCGGCTATGTCGAAACGAAAAATTCGCCGCCCTACACAGTTGATTATGTCGGTTGGTGGCCGGATCCGATTCTCGATTTCTGCCCCGTTGTTCCCATCAAGCAGGGTGAACTACAAACCTTCTGGATTCGCGCCCATGCACGCCGCGGCCAGAATCCGGGCGTCTATCGCGGCACGTTGACCGTCCAGGCGGACAACGTCACCTCCATCCAGTTGCCGTTCTCCGTCACCGTCTTCGATTTCGCGCTGCCAGATCAGCCGCCGCTGCCGACCGCCATCTCATGGAACCATCCGTCTTTCGAAAAAACCGCCATGCAGCAACGGGGCGGAGCCGAAAACTGGCCCAAGATGAAATTCGTCTATGCGGACTTCCTGACCGACTACCTCCTCGACTGGGGCAACATCTATATCACGACACCGCCGGATTTCGAAGTTATCCAATACCTCCATGACAAGGGGAAGCTCACCACCTTCGGCCTCGGCGACGCCACTGTCCGCTCGGAGGAAAAGATCGCTCCCGAAGTCGAACGCCTGCGCCCCATCTATGAAGAAGCCAAACGTCGTAACCTATTGAAATACGCCTACATTTATTTGTATGACGAATGCCAGGCGGACTACTTCCCCCTCATGGAAAAATGCGCCAAGGCCCTCAAGGAAGCCTTCCCGGATGTCATCCTCATAACCACCAGTTACGACCACAGCTACGGTGCAAACTCCGTCGTCAAATCCATCGACGCCTGGTGCCCCCTCACGCCGAGTTACGACGTCGCCAAAGCCAACGTCGCCCACGCTTCAGGCCGCTACGTCTGGTGGTACATCTGCTGCGGCCCGCATCATCCGTACGCGAACTGGTTCGTCGAATATCCCGCACAGGACATCCGCACGCTCATGGGCGCCCAGACCGCCAAATACCAGCCAGACGGTTTCCTCTACTACTCCATGACCATTTGGAACGACAACAAGCCCATCGTCACGGGCCCCTATACGACGTGGAATCCTGTTTCATGGACGACCTACCACGGCGACGGATGCATCTTCTGCTTTGGAAAGGACGGCCGCCCCATCCCCACGATTCGCCTCGAAAACTACCGCGACGGTTTGGAGGACTATGCCTACCATTGCATCCTCCGCGAAGCCGTCCGCCGCATGAAGCTTGTGGAAAACCGCTCCGCCGAACAATCCGCTTGGCTGGATGAGGCTGAAAAAGCGCTCGTCGTGCCGAATGAACTCGTCCAGAACATGGCCGTTTTCACGCAAGATCCGCAAGTTACCTCCGCGTGGCGTTTGAACATGGCCAAACTCATCGAACGCAGTGGCTTCCACAATCTCGATCCATGGAAGGACGGCGGTTTCGCCGTCCGCGGCTGGCGCGGCGTTAGTAAGTGAGCTTAATCTTATCCAGAATATCCAGAACTTCCAGAATATCCAGAAAAAAGGCAACACAACAATGAAAGCTTTCAACACCATGATTTTATCGATGATGCTCGCAGCCAGCGAAGCTATCGCCGCAAACGGCCCCTATTTTCTGGAGGCGACCATGACACCTGCCGACGGCATCGCCAAATGCGGCGAAGCCGTCACGCTTACCTACAAACTACAGAAAGACGGTCAGCCAGCCGTCGGCGAAAAGCTCCGCTATACGCTGAAATGGGAGGGGCAGGTCATCAAGCAGGAAACCGTTGTAACAACGGCAGATGCCGCTAAAATTGAATACACGTCGGACAAGCCCGGCTGGTTTTATATTGCATTTGAAGTGCTTGGCGCGGACGGCAAGCAAGTTCCGAATCCCGGCAGCCAGATCCGCCAAGGCCCGAAAAAGAATCTGCTGTATGAAATCGGCGCCATGTTCAATCCGGAAGGCATCATCGCCAAACCGTCGCGTCCGAAAGATTTCGAAGCTTTCTGGGCTCTCGAACGCAAACGGCTGCAGGATCTTCCGATGGACGTCAAACTGACGCCGCTTCCGAATGCGCCAAATGCCGACAAGGTCGATTCGTTCGCCTTCTCCATAAACTGCCTTGGCCGTCTGCCCGTCACAGGATACCTTTCCATACCCAAAAACGCCGCGCCGAAAAGCGCACCGATTCTCGCCGATTATCTGAGCATGGTCACGACGGACGCGTCGCCGAACGTGCCCGCGCAGGCCGCCCTGCAGTACAACGCCATCGCGATCTACGTCTCATGGCATGGATTGGAGACAGGCCATGAACCCGCGTGGTATGCCGCGCAACGTACCCTCTATTACCCAAACGGAGGGCTGGACACTATCGCCACCAATACGGATTGGGTTTTCCACGACATGTATCTGCGTGTCCTCCGCGCGTTGGACTACATGAAATCCCGCCCCGAATGGAATGGAAAGGATTTGATCATCCGCGGCGGCAGCCTGGGCGGCATTCAGGCCATCGTGGCGGCGGCTCTCGAACCCGCCGCTTCGCTTGTGCTGATCAACGTGCCGACCGCCTGCGAATTCAACGCGGCGGAAGCGGGCCGCCTGTCGCCATGGGTATTGGCCGGCCGCGATCCCAAAATCATGGAGAAGCATACTGTGGCCCAAGCGCTCGCCTATCACGACGCCGTCAATTTCGCGCCGATGTTCCATTGCCCGACGTTTGTCTGCACAGGCTTCGTTGATGAAGTCTGCTTCCCCAGCAGCGTCTATGCCTTCTACAACGCATTGCCGCCCAACATCAAAAAGGTCATGACGACGAATCCTGCAACGGGCCATTACGGCACGACCGTGAACACGGCCGGCAACGCCTATCTGAAGGAGCACGGCCAGATGACCTCCTTCCCGAACTAGGAGGATTCCCGCAGGCGGGATACTTTAAGGGGCTATGTCATGAATAAACGACATAGCCCCTTTTTATACCGTTTGTTCTTTACGCTTTGAATAACGACTTTTAGCGAATTGCAATCCTCTTGACAAAGCCAAGGCCAAAACAAAAACCAATAATGCTTTACTATGAATATATATCACATTTTTGCTTGAAACAGTATATCCCAAAACAAGAATGAAAATCATATGATATATGTAGATATTGGCTGAATCATACCGGCCGATATCCGCTAATAATTTCATAACCGACGATGAATGAACGTATTCGTCTGTTGCGGCAAAAATGAATATGGCAACAGCCAACGGAACAGTCATGATGAAAATACTGCCAGTTGACATAAATTCCAAACGATGAAGAATGAAACGTTCCACAATAATCGCCATCGAAAAAACGATGATGGACAATACTGCATATCGATGAAGACACTGTTTTTTATTTAATACGGAAGCAAGCATGTAGCCTATTGCCATTGAAGGAATTCCGACATATATAAAATTTCGTGATACATAGATTGGAAAATTATCTTTGAAAAGACACTTGGAATATATGCCTAAGCCAATAGCAAGAATCAAGAATAATGGCATATATGTGATCACACGATTGATTTTGTTTTTCGAAATCAATATGTTAAAAATGAACAAAACATATAATATCGCGCCAATGTACCATAGATGATAGCCAAACGGCGATTCATTCAGAACGAAGAAATTGAAAATTGATTCACATGTCAAACACTTTTTCCAGAAACCGGCAAGATCATCATGAAAAATTAACATCAATATACTGAGGCATGTGGCGTACAGGACATTTGAAATGATGAATAATGCTCCAATCTTTTTGAGCTGTCGTGAGGCATATTCTCTTTTTCCAGCAGATACATTCAATGAGAGGTAATAACCCGATACTAAAAAGAAGAACGGAACCGCGCATGTGCAAATCACTTTGAAGTATGTCTCTATGGTATTGTTTTCACCCGCATGAAGAAACACAACCATCAATGTACATATGGCTTTTGCGATGTCAAGTGTAGTATTTCGCTGTTTATTCATTTGGTATATCGAGTATTATATCTGAAAAGTACATGTACAGAAAAACAACTTAATAGAGCATTCAGCATTCAGCATTTAACTTTAAGCCATTAGCCATTAGCCATTAGCACGCTAAGCCAAAAGGCTTAGCGTATCCCAACTGGTCCGCCGTCGGATGCCGCATGCGCTCCAGGCGAATCGGGCGCCAAATGGAAATCGCCATTTTCCGGATGCGCCGCATCCACTTTTACGAAAATCGGTTTGCCGATAAGTGAATGGACGTCCTTTCCATCATTCTTCTGCCATTTTTCAAACTCACTGAATTTCAGATCGTATTTTGCACCAAAGATGCGTAGCAACATGCTGTCGGGCTTGTCCTGCCACCAGAGATTGTGGTCGCAATCCATGACTTTCCGCAAATCTGCATGATGCAAAATGAGTGCCTCGATGGCGTTGCAGAAGACGTTGTCGCGGACGACGATATTGCGCGTCGGCGCCGTCACCTGATAAGCGAGCAGATGGCATGAATGCTTGTTCGGCCGCTGCCAATGCGCCCAAACCTGTCCTGCATCGACGCATGTGTTGCCGATGAATTGAATATTTTCCGTCAACGCGTTTTCCGGTGAACGCCAGTATTCATAATGCTGTTCGCAGTTGTGCAGCAGATTGTTGCGGTAGGTCAGATTGCGCTGAATCTGATTGGGAGCGTTACCTTGGTTCGTGATAGCCACGTCGTAGCACTGCCAGATATGGTTGTTTTCAACGAGACAATCTTGCGCTTCGCACCAGAATTCGATGCCGTTGCCGTATCGCGTCGTGTCATACAGCACGCTGCCGCCGATGTAACAGATGTCGCAATTGCGAATGGTGACGCGATGGGTGTTGCCGCCGCTGAAACCATGGCCGCCCGCATAACGGCACCATAGGCCATCGACCACGGCGTCATGCGCACCACCATGGCTGACGCAATGCGTCTTGTACACGAGTTCCAACGACTTGTATGCCCCGCCGGGATTGCCCGTATGGCGGATATACAACACGCCTTCGCGTGTATCATGGTAGTAGTCCTTTTCGGCCTTCAGCTGCTCCATGTTCCACCGTTTCCAGCCGCAAGCCTCGCCATGGTTGAAGATGATGTTGCCGACATCCTGCAGCAACGGCCTCTCACCGATGAAATTCGCTGGTTGCAGGCTGATCGGTTCGAATTCCACCGTCGCGCCGTCGGGAACCGCCCGCCCCCAAAAGTTGTTGAGACGGATGGGCGTTCCTTCCGCGCAGGACGTGCTATTGAGCAGGAAGCAAGAAACTTCCTGCCAATCCGCCGTGACATGCACATGCTTGCCGAATTCCACACTGTATGTCGTCCACGGCGAACGCGACATCATGACGCGGAAGATGCTCATGTCGAACGGCTTGTCGCTGCGGATGCGGTATTTAAAAACATAATGGACGTTGCCGTTTTCCAGATTCGGTCCGAGCAATTGCACATTCGTCTCCCGCTCGCCCTGTTTCGCATAGGAGATGGTATAAGTCTTCTGCCCGTCTTGCGTTTTGGATTCGCATGTTACGGAGGCGGGCTTCTCCGTATAGACCGTCCAATTCGACATACGCAGATTGATTTCCTCACCATTTGCTTCAATGCTGTTGGCGAGATTCGTCTTCGTGCGCCAAAGGTTTTCGCCGCAAGTCTCCCATTTTGCCGGATCGTTGAAATCAAGCGACGGCTGGATGATCGGCTTATGTCCTTCGCCGTAAGCGGAATACGTCACGGGCTTGCCAGGCTCGCCCGATGCAAGCTGCAACGTCGGTCCGCGGAAGATGTTACCGCGTTTGAATAGAATCGTGTCGCCCGGCTTGAATGACTGCACGTTGACGCGGGCGATGCTCCGCCATGCAGTCGCGGCGGACGTACCCGCCGCCTTGTCGTCGCCATGTTCGGCATCGACATAATATGTCGCGGCCGTGGCCACCGAAACCGCCAGCAACCCGCTGCAAATGATCATGTTCTTCATGGAATGAAATGGCATGGATAGCTCCTTTTGTTTGATAACGTCATGCGATCATTGTCATCACATCGTTTAACATAGTTCATGCCAACATGATTACAATTCAGTTTCATCACAGTTTCATCATGCTACCAGATGGTTCAAGACACTATCCTATCATTCAAGCAGAAAATAGTAAAATTGGAAATTCTGACATTACTGGATTCTCTGAAATTGTATGTCTTGCCAGAATATCCAGAACTTCCAGAACTTCCAGTCTATCCAGCCTCAATCCATGAAGCCTTTCAGATACCCAAGAAACCGTTGGTCCTCTTCGATGGAGCGGCCGCGCGTCGTCAGATAGCCGCCCGTGATGAACGAGTTCATGCCAGACAGCATCAACAGGCCTTGAAAATCTTTCATCGTCGTCTCACGACCAGCCGCGAATTTGATAACTTTTGTCGGATTGACAAGACGGAAGATGGAAAACGCCTTCGCAACATCGCATGGCGCCATGATTGGCTGTTTTTCCAATGGCGTTCCTGAAATCGGCAGCAAAATATTCAGTGGGATGCCATCGACATCCAGTTCGCGGCAGGCGAAAGCCATTTTTACGCGGTCGCGCCACGTCTCACCAAGGCCAAAAATACCGCCACAGCAAATGGTTACGCCGTACTTCTGCAAATATTTGATTGTCTGGATTTTCTCTTCAATCGTATGCGTGTCCGAAATCAATTCCGCATATCGTTCGGGATTCGTCTGCAAATTCATGTTGTAGCGATACAGACCATGGTCGGCTAGAGCTTTCGCTGTTTCATCGCTCAAAACACCAATGGATGCGCAGATACGCATATCCGGACAAGCCGTCCGCAAGGCGTCAATCACCGCCAGTATTTTCTGGAATTCAACCTCTTCCGCCTTCAAATAGCCATATCCGCTCGTGACAATTCCGTACATGCGGACGCCTTTGTCATAGATGGATTTAGCAGATTTCACAATCGCATCCGCATTCAACAAATCATATGTCTCGATTTTTGTCTGATAATGTATAGACTGCGCACAGAATTTGCAGTTCTGCGAACAAACGCCGCACTTCGCGTTGATGATGGAACACGGTTCGCCTTTCGTCGCGAATTTATCCCGCACTTTATTTGCAAGGGAAACTAGATCCAGAATTTCGTTTCCTTCCAGTTTCGTCAATTCCATGGCGACCGCCTCAGTCAGCGGTTCGCCATCCAACACGCAATAACTTTCTTCAACAGCAGGTGCAATTTTCATCATCATCAAAATCCTTTCAATCTCAGGAAACCTCGCGTTTCCCGTATAGAATATAATCCATCATCATGATTTTGCGGAAAAACGCATCGTCGTTTTATGCCTGTTCTGTCCATTTTTCAGGCTAAAACATCACTCAATTTGCAATATCCTCCTCACTTTGACCGAATATTGGCCTAAATTTTGGGCCAATTTAACCAAATATTGGCCTGATTTTTGGGCCAATTTTATCAATCATGTCTATCTTGACGACATTGAAACGTCGATTCTCATGAAACATTCTTTTCATTTTTTTCTTTTTCTTATTGTAAAAAATTAATTTATACATTATTGTAAAGGAAGGTGTATCCTCAACAAACAACAACTATCGGTTGGCTTTAACAAGAAGACATGCTTCATGTTTGATTTCGCCACATTCACACTCATCATCCTGTCCATCGTGATCGCCATGGGGCGCGTCACAGGATTCTTCCTGTTGCTGTCGCCCATGTCTGATTCCATGATTCCAGGCCTCTGCCGCCGCGCCATCATCGTCTCGTTCTCCGTCATCGTCGCCCCGATGGTCTTCAAGCAACTGACGCCTGGCATGAGTCCTTATTATCTTGTATTCATGGCTTTAAAGGAAGTTCTCATCGGGGCCATGCTCGGCCTGTTCGCCAACTTCCCGTTCTATCTGGCCGAATGCATCGGCAATCTCATCGACAACCAACGCGGCTCCACCATGAGCGAAGTCTATTCACCGTTGAGCGGAGCGCAGGTCTCCACCACGGGCATCCTCTTCACGCAGACGGTCACTGTTCTTTTCTTCGCCTCCGGTGTGTTTCTCGTCGCCTTAGGTGCTCTTTACAAGAGCTTTAGCATCTGGCCGCTCTTCGTGAACAGCCTCATGCCCAACTCCAACGCGCCGACCGTCATCCTCGGCATGGGGGACTCCCTCATGAAACAGACTCTCGTGCTCTCGTCGCCGATTCTCATCGTCATGTTTTTGGCGACCGTCGGCCTCGGTCTTGTCAACCGCACGGCTCCCCAGTTGAACGTCTTTTTCCTCTCCATGCCCATCAAAAGTGCGTTGGGTATCTTTATGCTGATTATCTATCTGCAATATCTCCTGAGACTTATGATTTACGATTCCGATGACGCAATTCTCGTGCCAGTCCAAAAATTCTTTCAATAGCCCATGAGCGAAGGCGGCGAAAAAACCGAAATGCCGACCCCGAAAAAGCTACGCGACGCACGCGAAAAGGGTCAGGTCAACAACAGCAAGGACATCACTTCCACGGCCTTGCTACTGGTGCTATTGTCGATCATCGGCGTCCTCACGCCTATGCTGATGAAGGATCTCAAAGAGCTTTTCATCTTCCTCTCGCAGCTCTTCCGTGCGGAAAGCGAAGCGGCCATCAACGAAGGACTTAAGGAAACAGTCATCATCATCGTCAAATATTCGTTCATCGTTTGTGTCGCGGCGGCGATCACTGGCGTTGCCGCGCAACTTGCGCAGATCGGTTTTCTTTTTACGTTCGAGCCGCTTAAACCAGACTTGAACAAAGTCAATCCCGTACAAGGCGCCAAGAAGATTTTCAGCAAGAAAAATTTGTTTGAATTATTTAAGAACACCTTGAAAATCACATTCTTAGGCTATCTTATCTACAAACTCATCTTGGAATCGATTCCCGTACTTCTGACGCTCTGCTACGGCGATTTGGAGGGCAGCATCCTTCCCGTTCTCGGTAAAATGCTGAAGAATCTCGCCATCTACACGGGTTTCGGCTACATTGTCATCGCCTTCGCGGACTTCTTCTTCCAAAAGAAGAATTTCATGAAGGAAATGATGATGACAAAGGACGAAGTGAAGCGCGAATACAAGGAAATGGAAGGCTCGCAGGAAGTCAAACAGGCCCAGAGCCAGTTCCGCAATGAAATTCTCAATGAACCACCATCACGGCAGGCCGTACAAGATTCGTCCGTCATCGTGACGAACCCAACACATCTGGCTGTCGGCGTCCGCTATATGGCAGGAGAAACACCGCTGCCGAAAGTTGTCGTCAAAGGCGCCGGAACGGATGCGGAGCTCATCAAGAGACTGGCGGCGGAATTTGATATTCCCGTCATGGGGAACGTCCAGCTGGCCCGTGCTCTCTACTCGCAGGTGAAAGTCGATGACTATGTTCCGGAAGAGCTTTTCGCGCCGCTTGTCGAACTGCTGAAGTTGATCAAAGACATCAAACAGACTCGTGAAGAGGAAGAAGAACTCTCCCAGATCAAACTGGATGACGACCTTGATCTAGACGAACTGGACGATTTAGATGATTTAGAATCTCCAGATAATCCAGAATCTCCAGAAAATCCAGATACTACCAATCCCCAAACCATCCCTTTAGGAGGCGGCAAAATAGACTTGGATGGATAATACTTACTTAGAACAATTTACGACACAATGGAGCACGGCGGAGCGTGTCATCAGGCTCTACCTGAACAGTGTCATCTACAATAAGGCGGACGCGCAGGACATCCTTCAGCGGGTCGCCCTGCGAGCCTATCGTAAATTTGATGCCTACGATTCGGCCCAGCCTTTCCAAGGTTGGGTCTTCGGCATCGCGAAGTTCGAAGTGCTCGGCTATTTCCGCGACCATGGGCGGAACATGGAAGTCATCGATTCGGAAATCTCCGAGCGCCTCGCGGATAACATGGAGGACCAGTCCGAAATCATCAGTCGCGAAGAGGAGGAGCGTCACGAACGGCTGGAGCAACTGCTTCAGCAAATACCGCCGAAAGCCCAGGAGCTTATCCGTCTGCGATTCTTCGAAAATCGTGAATACGATGAAATCGCACAGCTTCTCAACACAAACGAAGGGGCGGTTCGGACTGCTATCAGCCGCATTATCGCGAAAATGCGCAGCATGGCCAAGACATCCATGCAGGAGACGATGTAATATGTCAGAAAAGCAAAAAAAATTGACAGAAAAGGAATTTCTGGCGTCTTTGGGATTGGATGACATTGATCTGGCGGCAGCAGAGCAGCAGGAACCGCAGGACGGCCAGTGGCTGTTGGAGACGATGGACACGCTCACGCTTCTCAGGCAGCTTGGCGCCATGGTCAACAACAACGCTCCCGTACTGGAACCGCCGCCGAAAGGTTCGTCGGACAAGCCGCCAATCGTCGCGGAGCTGCTGGATTTGCTGAAAGAAAACCAAAAAAAATAAAAAATATCAAATAAGAGGTGTAACAAATGAAAAAAACATGGAGAATTATTTATGACGGAACGAAGAACCGAGAGGGAGACACGGGAATATCTGGAGGAAATCCAGAAAACCGTCCAGAAGTCGAAAGAGCTTTTGGAGGTCGCAAAAGGAAAGATTGAAGAGACACGCAAGAAATGCGAGGAGCTCGGAATCGATCCCGAAAGTCTTAAAAACGTGGATGTGAACAACATCCAAGGACTTCCAGAGGAACTGAAAAAAGTCCTCGCCGATGATCAGGCCAACTGGGAACAGGGCCTGAGGGAATTGACGGGAGAAGGGCATGAAGATCCGGATGCCGTCAGACAGAACAGGTTGGAGAAGCTTGGAGCACTCAAGCATCCCTACAGGCTCTGAAAAATTGAAAAACAAATAAAACTAAACAAATAAGGAATCACAAAATGGCTAATTACGACGAAAACAAGAAGTTGGCGAAGGCGACCCCTGAAGACATCGCAAGCATCATTGACGAAATCGCGAAAGGCAAGGATCCGCAGACGAAAATCGACGGCAAGCTCATTGCTTCATTGATCGAGAAGATGTGCAAGGGCGAATGCGCCATCCGCGACATCCTCGGCCTCGACGACAAGCAGATGAACGGCCTCTACGCCATGGGATACAACTTCTACCAGGCCGGCAAATACGACGACGCCCTCAAGATCTTCCGCGCCCTCTGCCTCTTCGACCAGCTCGAACCGAAGCACTGGATCGGAATGGGCGCCACCCTTCAGATGATGAAAAAGTATGAAGATGCCGCCAATGCCTACGGTTTCGCCGCCGTCATGGATTGCCATGACCCACGTCCTTCCTTCCACGCCGCTGAATGCTTCATCGCCTTGAACGACAAAGAGAAAGCCGAAGCCGCCCTCAATTCCGTCGTCGTCCTCTGCGAACCCACTCCGGCCAACAAGCCGTTCATTGACAAAGCCAACGCCATCCTAGAACTAATGAATGGAAAATAATAGTAATTAAAAATACACAAGCAAGGAGAAACAACGATGAGCGAAATCAACTTCAATAGACCAGTCAGCGCCAATACCCCCTTCGTCGGCGGCGCCAACGAAGGCCAAGGCAAGGAAAAAGTCGAAGGCGGCAAGACGGAACGTCAAGATGGAACGCAGGAGATCAGCAGCGGTCTCGCGCAGCTTCTCAGCGCCGTTCTCACCACGACGACGGAAGGCGCGGGAAAGAAAGGCAAGATCAATGATCCCACTAGCATGAGCAACGTCCTCACCCCCCCTGCCAGCGGAGCAAACGAACCGGATATCGACCTTGCCAAGTGGCTCAGCCTGTTGCAGATGGAGGTATCCGAAGAACAGTTGAAACTCGCGCAGGAACGCATCAAGCAATTGAAGGATTTGATTTCCGCCCGTTGCAAACAGCAGCTCGCCAACATTCAGAAGTCCGTCGAAGACTTCAAGAAGGCGGAAGAGAAGCGGAAGATCGCATTGATTTCAGCCTACGCCGCATTGGCGGTCGCCGTGGCGGCATTGGCGGCGGCGACAGTGGCCGCCGTCCTGTCCTGCGGCGTCGGCGTCGGTGCGGTTATCGCGGCAGGCATTGGGGTTGCGGCCGCGGCGGCGACAGTGGCCATGTTGGAGAAGCCAAGCATTATGAATAAATTGATCGGGGCGGTGGCGGATGTCTTCCAGGCAATCGATCCGTCGATGAGCCGGAAGGACGCCAAGAAGGCCGCCCAGATCGCGATGCTCGCCATCACCATCGCCATCACTGTCGCCAGCATGTTCGCCTCCTTCGGCAACCCCGCCACCATCGCGTCCTCCATCGGACGTCTCATCCAGGCCGCGACCTCCATCGCATCCGGCGCTCTCGGCGTCGTCAGCGGCGGTATCAACATCGCGGCGACTGTTGACAACTACAACGCGATGATGGGACAGGTCGAGCTGAAAAAGATCCAGCAGTTCCTTGAGAAACTGGAACAGCGTCTGGCGGATGAGCAGGATGCCATTCAGGAAATTATGAAGCTGTTGCAGGACTGCGTCAGCGGCATCATGCAGCAGATCAAGAGCTACGACCAGATCGAAACCGAAATCTTCACAAATCTCGGTCAGGCAATGGCGTAAGGTAACGACGGCGTCCACGCCGTTGGAATGTAACGACGGCATCCACGCCGTTGGAATGTAACGACGGCATCCACGCCGTTGGAATGTAACGACGGCATCCACGCCGTTGGAATGTAACGACGGCACCCCCGCCGTTGGAGTAACGACGGCGTCCCCGCCGTTGGAATGTAACGACGGCGTCCACGCCGTTGGAATGTAACGACGGCGTCCACGCCGTTGAAAGAAATAATCACGAAGGCGAGACGCCCTCGCTACAAATACAAAAAGGAGATATTAGATATGGTAGACGGAATTGGAAACAAGCCAATCCAAGGCGGTTATGGAAGCACGCCGAGCATCGACGGCGGAGCCCATGTCGGCGGTACGCAAGAAACGAAGGAAACCCAAGGCCCTGGACTGCATGGACAGCTGAAAACGGAAATGGTCCAAAAGATGCAGAGCACGATGGGATCCAGCGCCCCGCAACTGACGCCCCCCGCCGGCAAGACGGACACGACAGGAGTCGCCGGTAGCATTCTGAACACGCTCGGCAGCCTGTCAATAGACGATGCAGGCAAAGGCCTGTTCGTTCTCTACCAATTGCTTGTGTTGTTGCAGAAAGCCTTGAACGAGATGCAGCAATCCACACAGCTCATACGTCAGGCGGAAACGAACGTCGCCATGGCGAACATACAGTCCGAAGCGGACACCATGCAGGATGCGGCGACGTTTGGCCTGTGGATGGGCGTCATTTCGGGTATCGTCCAAATCGGCGCATCGGCTTTCAGCATGGTCAGCGGCTTTAAAGGTGTCGCGAACACCAACAAGGCCAAAGCGACTGGCGAACAGCTGAAGACCGCCCAAGCGCAAATGACGGAATTGCAGGCGGCTGAGCACCCCAATGCGGATCAAATCAAAGCCAAGCAGATGGAAATGACGGGATTGAAAACAAAGATGGACATGCAGTTGAGCACCGCTCAGTCCTACAGCAACCGCGGGCAGGCCATCGGCCAGTTCATCGGCAGCTTCGCGCAGTTCTTCAAGGCAATCGGCGACGGCGTCGCCGGCGGCAAGCAGGCGGACGCAAAACGCATCGAAGCACAGACAAAGATGATGGAGGAAGAAGCCTCCAAGACAGCCGACCTCACCAAGAGCGTGAAAGACATGCTCACCGCCGTTCTCCAACTCATGAACGCCGTCGCAAAAAACGAGACCGACACAAACGCTCAAATCCTGCGTGGCATCTAAGCACTCCATAGGAGCAAAACCATGGCCAATTCACTGGATGACAATATTTTCTGGAAAACACGTCTGCAGAACCAGCAGGCCGTCCAAAAACAGCAGATGGACGAACTGGACGCCACGACGCCTGTCACGAAGCAGAAAAGCGGACAGAGCGCACGAAAGGATTTGTCCATCGACTGGCAGGACCGCGCCGCCCAAATTGGTCTGGGCGCTTCACGTCCAGCCTTGGCACTGCCGATTTCCAACGGCGTCGAAATCGATTTGACCAAACTCTTGGCTTTGTTCAGAGCCACCACGCTGGACACGGCCTACAAATCCAACCAGAATAAAATCGAAGCCAATTCACTCATCACCCAGACGAAAAACATGGCCACGTTATCGCTTGTTCTGAACAGCGTCACGGCGTTGTCCGGCCTGATTGGCTATTCGGCGGCAGTCTCCAAAGTCGCTTACGAAGCGGAGCAGGCTGTCGAGGCGGCGAAGAAGAAGGGGCTTGACAACCAGCGTGCCGCGTTGGACGAGCTACAGAAGAAACTGGAAGGGCTGGGCGACTATGACACCCGCCTGAAGACGGCGGAGGAAGCCGTCGCTGCGGCCAAGCAGGCGGTCGATACGGCCAGCACAACCGTCACGATGTCTGAAAACAACGTCACGGCCGCCCAAACGGCCGTAGAGGGCGCGACAGCCGCGTTAGACAAGTCGCAGACAGCGGCGACAGCGGCGAGAGCCGCTGTTACAACCGCTTCCGCGGGAGTCGCTTCCGCTGAAGCGGCCGTCGCCGCGGCCGGTGACGATCCGGAAGCCAAGGCTGCCGCGGAAGCCGCTTTGATAGAGGCCAAGCAGAACCTCTCCCAGGCGGAGGCTGCCCTTGCGGTAGCCATGGTGGAAGTCACGAAGGCCGAAGCCGATCTGACGACGGCGAACAATATTCTCGCCACGGCGAAGGACAATCTCGCCACCGCCGTCAGCAACCAGAAAGATGCGATATCCGTTCTCAACAACGCAAATGCCGCTTTGAAAACCGCCCAGGCGGACGCCAAGGCCGGCGCGGAGTTGACGGCCAAAATAGCCGCCACCCAGAAGAACATCGCTGAAGGCACGTACGCCATTGACATCACGAACGTCACGTCCAAAATCGCCGAACTCGTGAATTCCTCCGCGATTTTCATCGACAAAATCGCAGAAGCAAATCCAACCGCCAACATCCAGGCGAACTTCCTGAACAATCTCGGCATCCAGCCCGCTTCCGGCAAAACCACGACGGAAATGTTGTCGGCGGAACTGACGGCCCGCCTGGTGGCATCAGGCCTCTCAAATGGCGAAGCCGCCGCCCTCGCCAATCTTGTCATGTCCGGTGATACGTCCGCCTTGCAGTCTCTCCCCAAAACCACGCTGGACGCCATCGAAAAGTACTCCAACAACGTCTCATACGCCCTGCAATCAACCTTAACCACACTTGGAAATGCCTTGAGCAGCGTACTTTCCGATGCAGGCCAGATTCCGCCGGCCACGACGGAAAAGATCAAGCTTCTGTATTCGACGATGGCCGCCAATCTGAATCTCACCCAGCTGGAGGAAGAGGATACGACAACTGTCCTTCTGAAGCTCATGGGCGAGGTCATTCAGGAAATGATCGAACTGCAGGAAAAAGAATACGAAGAGCGCAAGGCCATCGAACGACAGATGGAAAATCACATTTAATGTAACGACGGCGTCCCGCCGTCGAATGGTGTGGCGGCGGCGTCCCGCCGTCGAATGGTGTAACGACGGCGTCCCGCCGTCGGATGGTGTGGCGGCGGCGTCCGCGCCGTCGATAACATAGGCATCTCACCCGTCTATCCTGCATGAGGGGATGCGCTTCGGCGCATCCCCTCTCATTGTGTCTAGAAAATGATGATTTTCTTCAGTTTTTTAATAAATTCTTAATATTTTACTTGTATTTTTCAAAAAACTGCTATATTATATAAGGTAGTTAAGAAGTCGCTAAAAAGTGGCAAAACACACTAATCATTGCAATCCAAGTGGTTGCAATGATTTCTGCGTGTCTGTAAAAGACACGGAATCGTACCGTTCAGTGACGGAATATCATTCTAGGGCTTCCAACCAACAGGAGGTTCACACCATGGCAGGTCTTACAGTCGAAACAACACGTTACATTGACTTCTATCAAGTACAGGACAAATATGGGAACAATTATGTCCAGGCCCATCTCCTGTCTGTCGTTGACGCCAATGGCATTTTGACGGATGCTCTTGTGAAGGCTGATAATCTGACAGAAGCCCAAAAATCCGCGATGGTGTCCAACGGCATCAAGTTTGACAATTATGGTAATGCATACTATGAGACGGAAAACCTCTCGCGTTTCCTCCATTACGGAGTTGACTCCAATGGAACACTTTACGTTTTCAACTACGCGGGAGAGAAAATGAAGGTCAACAGCGACGGCACGTTGGCGAATCCCACTACCGGCACGGCGGTTGACAGAGACACGGCCGGCACCTTCCTCTCTGAAATCAAAGCAACATACAATCTTGATTGGAACAACGTCTCGATGAACGGCCTCTCTCTCGAACGCGTCATCATGCTGGTCACCCTCATCCGCGCCGAACTTATTGAGCAGCAGCTTGTCGAACAGATGGACGAGCTTGCGAAACGAACCGCACTTCTCCAAGGCTCTGCGGACGCCGAGTCCTATATTCTGGAGAACATGAACAATGCCATCTCCAACAACACTTCGTTCACCTATACGGACGGCACGGGTAACCATACCACGACGCTTAAAACCTATTTGACGGACATTCTGCACATCAACGTCTCAAGCAATACGTTCCCACCCTTGGATACTACAGCCTGGTCCACCGACCAGAAGAATCAAATCATCTCCGCAATCCAGACAAAACAGGATGAACTGAACACAATTTCGCAGGAGACCTCCATCAACATCCAGTCGCTCATCAATAAACGCGACCAAGCCTACCTGCTCGGCACCAACGCTATCAGCCTCTTCTACAGCGGTCATATCAACGTCGCGAGGAACATGTAATGAACAACATCGCCGTCACCAACGTAACCGCCTGGGACGCAAATCCCACGTCGTTTCTGGACAATGACCCGCAACTTATCGCGACGAGCCATTCGTATGCGATCAACTGGAACGGCGTCCAGTTCCAAGACCTCTCCGTCGGCCGCCTGCTTCTGCTGATCAGCATCGCCCGCGCGGAGGCGACGGAGGCCATCCTCCAGAACGAAATGGAAATGCTGACCCGCCAGACCGCCCTGTTGGACAGCTCCTGCAAGGCGATGGAACTGCTGGTGTCCGGTTCAACCGTGCAATACAACACGTCGTTCACCTATACGGATGTCACTGGCTCCCACACGACGACGCTTGGCAACTACCTCCAAAACGTTCTGGAAATCTCGGTCGATAATTTCTATCAGAATGTCAGTCCGTGGGGCGAGCCTCAGATCACGCCGATCATTGCGGGAATCAAAGCCCGTCAGGACGAATTGAACAACGTCTCCCAGAAGACTACCATCAATATGAAAGATCTCGTCACAAAACGCGACCAAGCCTATCTGATGGACACAAACGCCCTCAAACGCCTCATGAAGGACGCCGAAAGCACCGCTTATAACATCTAACCCATTCCTGTCAAAGGAGATATAATATGGCAACATACATCATCTACACGCCAGGCGCCACCTTCAACTACAACAATCAAAGCTACGAACATTCCTTGAACTTGCAGTTCACGAACTACAAGCTGGACAAGTTCGGACGCAAGGTGGATGGCGGCAACGACGAACTGGCTGTTCGCTCCTACTACAAGGTCGGTGGTGTCGATTCAGCCGTAAACGGCATGCCGCTGACCATTGAAGATCTTGTGACGCTGCTGGCCGTGAAACGCGCCAACATACTGGAAAAGGAAATCACGCCGATGGCCAAGATCATCGAGGCCCGCAATGAACGAATCGAAGACCTCGGCACCCTGCTCGCCTCCATCGCCGCCACACAGTCCAAACTGGAGGCACAGGAAGAAGGCGAAGATAAATCTAAAGACTGCAAAGGCCTTTGCTACTATCTTAAACTGTATTTCACCGATACTGAATTGAGCGAAGCAAACCTCCTCAGCTGGTGCAACAGCCATAACGACATCAACGACAACTGCAGCAGCAAGAAGTCAGACGGCTACATCGCCTCCGCCAACCAGCTCGTCAAGGCCAAGATCGACTCGCTGAACAACGACGCGCAGTCCGACCTCTCCCGCATGGACAATCTGGTCTCCAAACGCGACGAGGCCTACACGCTCTCCACGGACTTGCTCAGCAAGTTCTCCGATGGCCGTTCCTCCATCCTCAACAACATGAAATAACGTATCTTAGGAATATTCAGTGCCCTTTCTTACGGAAAAGTTCATGCGCATCGTCCGTTATCCGGCCGCCGAAGCATCGCCGGACGGCATGACGACGCTTGTGTTCGACGACCAGCCCGTCCTTTTCCAGGAAGAACGTGGCGTTTTGACGCTCCGCATGGAGCTTCCACCGCTTCCAGATGACGCGGGCAAACGCCATGAAATGCTCCTTAATCTGACATCATACGCCATGGGGCGCAGTCTGAAAGACGATTCCATTCTTGCGTATGATACGGATACCAAAACACTTCTGCTGTGGAAGACGGTGAAAGGAATCATGGATGACGACACGCTCGTATCATCCGTGGAGACCTTCCTCGCCGCAGGCGAATGGTGGCGGTTGAGGCTGCAAGACACGCAGGCCGCCACCGCGTCGCCACCACCCAATTCGATATTCTTCAGGCCATAGGCCGGTTCATCATATACATCATACATAAAGAAAAGCAACATGTCACTACGGCATTTATTCATTATCATGACCATTCTGGTCGTCTGGCGTCCGGTTATCGGCGCAGAGACGGAATCGCAAATTCCATGGAAGACGCCAACCTACTCCTATACGGCGCGGCAAGCCCTGGTCAGCGAAGTGCTGACCAACTTCGCCGCCGCGCAGGGCATCGGCCTCAGCCTGCCACAAAACCTTAAGTTGCTTGTCAGCGGAAACTTCCATGATTGCAAGCCGCAAGAATTCCTCGAAAAAGTCTGCGGCATCTGCAATCTCGTCTGGTACTACGACGGCGCGGGGCTCTACATCTGCACGCCCGCCGAAATGCGTTCGTCGCTTCTCGAACTCCGCTATATGAAGGCGGACGACGTCATTGAAATCCTGCGCGAACTGGATGTAGAAGATTCCCGCTTCCCGATGGCGCGAACAAAGGACAACGCCTTGATCAAAATCAGTGGTCCGCCACGCTATGTCGAACTCATTCAAGAACTTGTGGCGAAAGCGGACAGCCTCCGCCGCAACCGTCTCTCCCGTGACGAAGAAGTCCGCATCTTCAAGTTGAAGCATGCCTGGGCGGACGATGTCAGCCTTGGCAACGGCGATTTGAACAACGGCAACAGCAGCGCTTCCGTTCGCGGCGTCGCCAGCATTCTGCAGGAACTCATGGGCGTCAACAACGCCCGTAGCCGTCTTCAGACGAAAGAACAGAAGGAAAATGCCAAGCGGCCGGAAGACATGACGCCGGACGAAAAAGCGGCAGACGAACTTGAACGCTTCACCAACAACTCTCCACAAATCCTTGCTGATAAACGTCTTAACGCTGTCATCGTTCGCGATTCCAGAGCCCGCATGCCCTATTACGAACAGCTGATTCAGGAGTTGGATGTTCCAATCCGCATGGTCGAAATCGCCGTAACCATTCTGGATATAGACAAATCCGCCCTTCTGGACTGGGAGCTCCGTCTTAAAGCCTTGGGCGGCAAACGGAAATCGCGAATCGGCGGTGGGTTGGATGTCGATAATCTCGCCTCTCCTGACACTTTGACCGGCCTTGGCCTTACAGGCGCTTTGACCTATGTCAACAACACGTTCTCTCTCGCCACCAGCATCGCTGCATTAGAGGAAAAAGGAAAGGCCCGCACGATTTCACGGCCGAGCATTTTGACGTTGGACAACGTCAGTGCCACGTTGCAGGACACGAAAAGCTATCATGCAAAGGTCGTCGGAAAGGAAGTCGTTGATTTGACGCAGGTTTCAACGGGCATTGTCTTGACCGTCCAGCCACGAATCGTCGATTTGCCGCGGCAGGAAGTCGAAGAAGGCATGCCGATGCCACCGTCATATGAAATCTGGATGACGTTGCAGATACAGGACGGCGATTTCGAAACCGTTGTGGTCGATGATCTTCCGATGTCCCATGACAGCACGTTGGAGACACAGGCCGGCGTGCAGGAAGGCCAATGCCTGCTGATCGGCGGTTACATGCACGAAAGCGTCGTCGAAAAAGCGTGGGGCATTCCGTTCCTCCGTTCTATTCCATGGATCGGCTGGTTGTTCGGCGGCGTTGGAAAAGACAAGAGCATCATGCAACGCATGTTCCTCCTGTCGCCGCGCATGGTTGTCTTCAACCATCTGAGCAGCGATCCGGTCGAATCGTCTGTCAAGCAACGAGATGTCCGCATCGAAAGCAACATTCAGGATGAATTCCGCCGTCGCGACCATGAGCGCGATGTCGATGAACAGGAACGCGACGAACTCCGCAAACAGGAGGAAGAAGAATGGCGCAAGGAGGAAAAACAGCGCATCAAAGAGCGCCGCGAAGCCTTGAAACGCCAGAAGGAACAGCTTAAGAAAGAAATCGAAGACCAGAAGTAGCGACGGCGTGCCGCTACCAACGACGGCGAGACGCCGTCGTTACATCGGTCACAGCCGCGCCTTGGAAAAAGACGCGGCCGGGCCCTGTGAAATCAAGCGTCAACGTCTCGGGCAGCCGCGGCAGGAAAAGGTCGCGGAACCGCAGATGCGAGCAGAAAGCGGTCGGCCTCGGACAACCGCTCCATGCGACAACCGAGTTCGGCGAGACGTGAAGCGTCTCGCCTTCCTCAAGCCGAGCTTCGTTTAACGGCGAAGCTGTGCAGACGACTGGAGACTGCATCCCTTCACTGGGTTGCAACTCAGTCAACGTGAACACCTTGCGCATCGAGCCAGGCACGAGGCGCAATCGGTCCCCACGAACGCGTTGCGAAAGTTCCGCGAACAGCAAAAACTCGCTGCGAACCGTCACAGGCTCGCCTGCGGACGGCAACGTCGTGACATACGGGCGGTTCTGGAAGCCAAGCCAGAGCGTCCCCTTCATGATTCCATGGCGAAGCATGAAGCGGTCCGCTTCGAAGACGCGGCCCAACCAGTTCCAGTAAGTTCCTCTGCGAAGCGGCGGAAGGCCCGTACGGATCTCTCCGGAATAGGCCATGACGCCGCCAGGCTGAAAAATAAAATCGTAGTCGCCGTCAAGGCGAATTGATCCATCAATGATATCCAGTTCGTTTTCCATCTTAGCTCCAGTTTTTGACAACTGTTAAATTAGCACCATGACCATCGATTTCAATGCAATACGCCAAGCCATCGTCAGGGAAGGTGGCCCTTCTCTGGAAGGCGCGGGCATATTGCAAGGAAGCGGAGCCGTCGAACACGGCGAGGCCATGGGCTTTCAGATTGAGGCGCAACCAGATGCGGTGGCGATGCTGACCGATTCGCTGGAGGAGATATCCTCCATGTTCGAAGAGACGGAAGTCAAGAACATGAGTGACCGCGAAATCGGTGAAAAACGCAAGACGGAGGATCGCTTCGTCACACGCATCCGCTTCTGGGCCAACAAGCTCTCTGACATGCCAAATTCAGACGTCATCGCGCGAATTCTCCGAAAGATCCGCAATGCCGGCATGACCACGCCTGAACAGCTGATGGGCATGCTGCAGGACGCGTCGGAAGACGTCACTCACCAATTCGCTATGCTCGAATGCCTCGAAGAGGCGTTGGTGGAAAATCCTGAAGACGCGCAACTTCTGGCTACCGTCCGGCAGGCCAGACAGGAACTCGAACGCACGAAAGGTCCCGAGATCCGCGTCGGCATCAATTTGGCGGAGCTGTTGCAGGAACATGGCGGCGATGCGGAGGAGATGCAGGCCAAACGCGATCTCTACCGCAGCGAAATCCTCGGCTTCGACGATCCGCAGACTTGCTTCAAGTCGCTTCTGGCCAGCCAGGGAGCCGACAAGCTCGGTGACGCGATTGACTTCCTCATGACCGCCTGCTCTGTCGATATGGCCGCGGCAACGCCCTCCACCCAACCGGAGGAGCTTCGCCGCATCATCGTCGATTTGCAGAGCGTGGAAGTCTTGAAGACCGTTCTCGAACGCTTTGACAAGCTGGAAATGCGCATGGGCAAGATGTTTGGTGAAAACCTGCAGATGTCCGGCGAGAAGATGACGGGGGAAGTTCTGGACATGACACGCCAGGCCTTCCTGAACGGCTCGGTCATCGAGGCGTTTGTCGCAGCCGTTGGCCTGAAGAAGCTCTATCCGAAGATGGACTTCATGCGCGAGTTGTCCGCCATCATCCGTTCGATGTCCATGCGTTGCTTTCCAGACAACGAAAGCCGCCTGCGGTTGATCGACGGCGCGCAGGAATATCTGGACGAACTCGTCCGAGAGGACGAGGCCAGCCAGGAGGACGGCGAAGAGGAAATGGCGAAACTGGTTTTATAGAGGTGTGGCAGCGGCGTCACCGCCGTCGCGAAAAAGACAGGAACCTAGCCGTGGATGAAGCGAGCGCCGAAGGCGCGAACGAAAACCACGGATTTTGCGACGGCGAGGAAACCGCCGTCATACCAGATAAGGAAACAGATGGCACCGGATTGGTTAAAGCAGATGATTCGCGACTTCGGCTCTCGAATGGGTTTGTCCCGCTTCGAGCTGAATGAACGCGACGCGGCTGGTTTCAAGGCGGAAAACGGCTTCCGCTTCCAGCTGGAATACCGTGACGAACGGCTGTTCATGACGCTCCTTTTCCCCATGACGGAGAGCACGGAAAATCTCGAACAGCTGCTTGAAATGGTTCATCCCGCGCAACGCCTTCCGTATGCGGTCCATGCGGCCTACAAGCCGCAGTTGGGCGGCATGTTCATCATCGCGGCGCCGATTCGCGAACTGAACCAGCCGGAACTGACCAGCCGTTTTGAATGCCTATGGAAACTGGCGGCTACCGCCAGCCAGAGATTAGCCTGATAAGGTAACGGCGGCGTAACCGCCGTCGGATAAAGGCGAAACGCCTTAAAATTATGGAAAACAGAGTCACCAACTCCATCAGCTTCAACACGAATGTCCGCACCACGGAATTCGATGAATCGAAGCAGCTGGCGTCCATGCGCCAGAACGAAACGGCACCGCTCCTGCCCTCAGGAACGGCCGTGACGGAGCAGATCAAGCAAGTCTTCAACTTCAACACGGTTGAAGCGGAACTGCTCCATTTTATGGAGACCGCCTGCCAGAATCCGACCCTGCGCTCCGCGCAGGAGTTCCAGCAGGCCCTTCGCAAGACGTTCGAAAATCTGAAACAACAGCATGGCGACCACCCGTCGAAAGCCGCGCAAGTCCTCCAGCAGCTGCTGGAAGACAAGCAGTTACTCGACTGGTATCGCGCCATGATCATTGATAACTGATGATGAATCCAGATGACAAACAAGTCCTCCTGATGCTCGCATGGCTATTCCTGCAGCATGGACAAATCGCCAAGGCCGCCGCCTTGTGCGAAGAGATTCATGAGCAGGAGCCCGACAATCCCGTCGCGGCCGCCATTCTCGCTAGCATCCATCTGCAAAACGCTGAACCACAGCAGGCTTTGGAGGTCATGAAGACCGCAAAATTCCCGCCAGACATGGCGCGACCCGTCGCCCTTCTCGAAGGGCAGGCGCTCATCGCACAGGGAAGGCAGGCCGAAGCCCACGCCAAGTGGCAGAAATATCTAACGCAACAACATGTCTAGTATCACCAACATATCATCAAACATCAGCCGATTCGGCGACATCGTCCTCGCGGCATTGGTCGTCGCCATCGTCGGTTTGCTCATTATTCCGCTGCCGACGCCGGTCGTTGACCTGCTGATCGCCACCAACATCGGTATTTCCACCGTCATGCTGATGCTCTCCCTCTATTTGCCCCGCGCGCTCGCCTTCTCCACATTCCCGAGCATGCTGTTGTTCACGACCCTGTTCCGACTGGCCTTGAACGTTACTACAACGCGACTTATCCTCCTGAAGGCCAACGCTGGTGAAATCATCTACATTTTCGGTAATTTCGTCGTCGGCGGCAACTTCGTCGTCGGTGCCGTTATCTTCCTTATCATTACAATCGTGCAGTTCGTCGTTATCGCGAAAGGTTCGGAACGTGTTTCTGAAGTCGCCGCGCGATTCACATTGGACGCCATGCCCGGTAAGCAGATGAGTATCGACGCGGATATGCGCGCGGGCGCCATCGACATCGAACAGGCCCGCCAGCGCCGTGCCGAACTATCTGCTGAAAGCCAGCTCTTCGGTGCTATGGATGGTGCCATGAAGTTTGTCAAAGGTGACTCTATCGCTGGTCTTATTATCACGGCCATCAACATCATCGGCGGTTTCTGTATCGGCATGCTGATGAAGGGTATGCCTGCTGGAAAAGCTATTCAGACCTACGCAATTCTAACTGTTGGTGACGGTCTTGTCTCGCAGATTCCCGCGCTGCTCGTCTCCATCACGTCCGGTGTTATCGTCACACGTGTCGGTGCGGAAGACTCCAAGCCGTTGGGTGTCGATATCATCAACCAGTTCTTTGCACAGCCGAAATCCATCATGCTCGGTGCCGTCATGCTTGCTTTCATTGGTTTGATTCCGGGCTTCCCGAAAGTCCAGTTCTTCTGCCTGGCCGCTTTGGTCGGACTCGTTGCCTACAGTCTGATGATCATGCAGAAACGCAAGGCCGCTGCCGCCGAACAGGCTCAGGAGGATCCGCTCCAGACGAAGGCCGCCGTCTCGTCCGTCGATACGGATCGCCCGAAACCCAAGCAACCGCCGAAGGAAGGCGACGATTTCTCGCTTGTTGTGCCATTAATGGTCGATATCGACGCAAATGTCCGCCAAGCGTTGACTTACAACGAGTTGAACGAAGAGATCATGTCTGTCCGCCGTGCCCTGTACCACGATTTGGGCGTTCCGTTCCCTGGTATCAACCTGCGGTTGAATGAAAACCTTTCGGATGGCCGCTATCGCATCATGGTCCACGAAGTTCCCGTTTCCGAAGGGCAGCTCCGTCTCGGCAAGGTATTTGTAACGGAACAGGCAGAAAATCTTGAAGTCATGGGTGTCCCCTGCGAAACAGACAAAGCGTTCCTGCCAGGCTTTGATACCATCTGGACGGACGAAGACAAAGTGCCCTCGTTGGAACAGGCCGGCGTCGGTTTCATGAAAATCGACCGCGTCCTTACCTACCATCTCTCCCATGTTCTGCGAAAATACGCAGGTGAATTCATCAGCCTGCAGGAGACAAAACTGCTGCTGGACCATCTCGAAAAGACCTGCCCGGAAATCGTTCGCGAGGTCATGCGCGTCCTGCCATTGCAGAAGCTGACGGACGTGTTGCAACGCCTTGTATCCGAAGGCATTTCCATTCGCGATCTGAAATGCATCATGCAGTGTCTCATCGAATGGGGCCAGAAGGAAAAGGACACCGTCCTGCTTGTGGAATATGCACGTAGTTCACTCTCCCGTTACATTAGCTACAAGTACTCTGGCGGACAGAATCTGCTGGCCGCCTATTTGCTTGATCCCGCCTTGGAAGAGAAGATCCGCAAAGCTATCCGCCAGACGTCTGGCGGTAGCTATCTGGCGTTGGATCCCACGCAGGTACGAAAGCTTATGGAATCCATCAAAAACACGGTCGGCGACATGCGGAAACTGAAGCTGAAACCTGTCATGCTCGTCTCCGTCGATATCCGCCGTTATCTTCGCAAAATCATCGAATCGGAGTATGCTGAATTGCCTGTGCTCTCCTATCAGGAGCTCTCGAAGGAAATCAACATACAACCGCTTGGAAGAATATCGTAAGCTGAAACTATGCCGAAAATCCTTAAAATACTGACTGGTCCGCAGGAAGGCGCCGAGCTCGAGCTCGACGCAGGCATCGCCTTGCGCATTGGCACGGACGACTCCTGCGACATCGTGCTCGTGGATGCCATGGCTCCCGCACAGGCTCTCGAACTCGTCATGGAAGACGATGACGTCTCCGTGACAGCTTCCGCGGAACGTCTCTTCGCGGGAGATGCCGCCCTGCCCGTCGGCGAAAAGACCTCCTTGACGGATTATACGATTCTGACCATCGGTTCCACCCGTTGCGCCATCGGTGATGCCGACAAGCCATGGCCACCTCTCCATTGGATTCCGTTGGATATCCTCCTTGCGGAAAAGCCTGAAACAAAAGAAGAAGAGAAACCGCAGGAGCAACCTCCCGAACAGCCGGAGGAGACACCGCTTTCCCGTGAACAAGTCGAAAAACTGGACGAACTCCAAAGCCAAAAGCGTGCAAAGCGCAGCCGCGGCTTTGCCATTCTGTCATGGCTGATTTTGATTCTCATCTGTGCCGCCGGCATGTGGTTCACAGGACGGCATGTCTGGAAACTTGCCGCCCCAAAGAGAGCGGATGATACGACGAATATCGCGGAAAACGCTCATAAGACCCGCTTGGAAAAGCTTCGCGAAAGAGCCATCGCCCTTGGACTGACCATAGAAGAGGAAGAGGACGGCAGTATCAAACGCATTTCCGGAAATGTCCCAAAGACGTCACAACGCACGGTTATCGAGCAGATTGTGAAATACGACTGCCCGAATGTAGTCTGCGAAATGACGGATGACGAAACGCTTGCGCGTTCCGTCAAAGAGCTTGTCTGGGGGCTGACGGAAGGCCGTCTCAAGCTCGTCGAGCTGAAAGACCGCGTAGCCAAGCTCATGGGCATGACCAACAGCGAAGAGGAATGGAACACGATTGTCGATAATATCCGCCATGATATCCCGCGCCTGGCAAAGGTGGAAAGCGATGTCGTCTATGCGGATGTCATGGCCGCGAAGCTCCGCGAGGCTCTTTCGAAGACTGGCTTCCACGACGTTCGCGTCGAAATCCTGCCGGGCGAACTGCAGTTTGTCGGCTATGCGCCGAAGGAAAGCAGCCAGACGTTCGTCAAACTGTTGGAGGAAGCCATCAAATACTTCCCTGAAAACGCCCGATTGAGCAATCTGGTCAAATGGAAAGATCCAGAGACCCCTGTGGACGAAACTACGCCTGCCACGCCGAAAGCACAGCGGTTGCCTATCACGGGAATCGTCGTGCATCCCTATCCATGTGTCATTCTGGCGGATGGACAGCGGCTCGGCACAGGTAGCATGGTGGGTGGCTACACGATCGACGAGATCTCCCTGACGGAAGTCTCGTTGAGCAGAAACGAAGAAAAACTGACATGGCGGCCGTGAGAATCATATGGAAAACAAGAAAGCGGAACTGAAGCTCCTGGACATGGAGCACAATCTGGCGGGCGACAATGCCGAGGCTTATGCCAAGAAGTACGACCGCACGTTGCTGTTGCTGAAAAAACGCGCCCAGGCAGCCGTTGACGAAGGGTTGGAGCAGACAGAGTACGTGAAGGCCCAGGCCTTGTTGGATGCTGTCGATACCGCTCGAAAAATCATCAAGCTGACATCCATGAAAAAATAGGAGATTCCATTGGCGTCTCATCGTTGGTAACATCTAAAAAATAAAGGTTATTTATTTGAAAATTCAGTATTTTTAAGTATGTTTTAAGGATATCTTAAGGAAGAGAAACAAATGATTCATTCTTAACGGATGAAAAAGAAAAAGGAGGTCAAAAGGCAGAAGAAAAGTTTTTGTAAAAAAGGTTTAATCATTTTTTGTCAAAAAAGAAGTTCGTTTTTTTAGTGTGCATTTGCACGGAAACAACCCCAAAAAGGAGTAAAAACAATGGCTATTACCGACAAACTCACCGCTGAGTATCTTGCAACTTTTAATCCGAATTACAGCCCCGCCGCGCTCAACCCGTACTACGGCGGCACCTACAACAAGGTCCTCCATCTCGATGACGTTTATCTCGCGCTGATCATCGCCGCCCAAGGCACGGAACATCGCGTTGAAGAATCCCTCGAAAACTACATCGAGAACCCCGACGTCCAGGCCAACCTCCAGCAGCTCCAGTACGATCTGCAGGCCTGGAACCTGGCTCTGACCACGTCCACCAATATGCAGAAGAACATGTCCGACGCTTTGAAGAGCATTGTCTCCAACCTGCGTTAATTGATTGATCATGTTCGACTTATCCACAGAAGAAGCACAGTTGTTGCTGGAAACGGGCCTCATGGCCATCGGTCAGAATCGCTTTAAAAGCGCGATGAAGATTCTGGTGGCCTTGGAGCAGTATCGTCCTGAGCACGAATCTCTGGACGTCGCGAAGGTGATTCTGTGCCTCTCGCAATTCCAGGGCAAGATCGCCCTGGAATTTCTGGATAACGAAGCATTGCCTCGGCATCCGGACAGCCGGATGCTGAAGGCGTTTCGTTGTATGGCCTTGATCCAGTTGCACCGCCCCGAAGAAGCCAAACCCGCCCTCTGGGAACTGCAGAATGGCGACGACAACGCCGCCGATCTGGCGAAAGGCATGTTGGAAAATCTGTAGCGGCGGCGTCCCGCCGTCAAATACGCTGGTATGTCGGCGGCGTCCCGCCGTCAAATACGCTGGTATGTCGGCGGCGTCCCGCCGTCAAATACGCTGGTATGTCGGCGGCGTCCCGCCGTCGGAAAAACTTAAATTTATCGGAATCTCATGAGCGATTTCATCGTAGAAGCAATTCAGGCGGCCATGAAGGCCTCGGCTACACAGGCGGCTGAAACCGTCCAAGTCGCTAATCCACCAGATGCCGCGACTGTTGAGAAATTCAACGAAATCATGGCAACGGCGGACATCCGCCCGGAAAACCAGATCGTACAGGAGCCACAACCCACGCGCATACCATTCGCGGATCGCATAGGCGAAGCGTTCCATGCGGCTGAGGCGCGCCAGTTCGAGACGTACGGCAAGCTCCACGAGCTGGTCGATGTCAGCAAGACCCGTACGCTGTCTGTGACCGATTTGATGGAACTTCAGTATCAGGTCGCCAACCTGTCCATCCAGCAGGAATTGGTCGCCAAAGTCATTGATCGCGGCAGCCAGGCCATCCAGACATTGTTCAAAAACCAGTAATTTTCAGTCAGTCTTTCAACCATGAAACTACTAGCGAAATCGTTGTCAATCTTGACCTTCCTCCTGCTGCTTTGCGGCTGTGACGAGACGGTTGTCCTGTTCAATTCCCTGGACGAACAGCAGGCCAATCCCATCATGGCAGCTCTTCAGGACAACCACATTTCTTGCCAGAAGAGCGCCGGCGAGGAAAACACATGGAAACTGATGGTCAAGCAAAGTGATTTCGCAAAAGCTGTGGAGATTTGCCAGCAGAACGGAATGCCGCAGCAGATCTACCATGGCGTCGGCGACGTCTTCAAAAAGACTGGCATGGTCTCCTCCCCCACGGAGGAACGAATCCGTTTCATGGACGCGTTGGCGCAGGATATCTCACGCACGATTTCTGAAATTGACGGCGTGATTTCAGCCCGTGTCCACATCGTGCTGCCAAACAACGATCCGTTTGCGAAGAACGTCCTGCCCTCCTCGGCCGCCGTCGCCATCCGTCATCGTAGCGACTGCGATCTGGAGGATCATATCCCTGAAATCAAGAATCTCGTCATGAACGCAATCGAAGGCGTGGACTACGACAAAATCACCGTCACGCTCTTCAAAGTCATCGTCGCACCGAAGGACGTCATCGCGGAACAACCCGCGCACTCACAAAAGATCAGCGACGACATGATGCGCATTCTTGTGACGGCCAACGCCTCGCTGGCCGTCCTGCTTGCCGTGGTTCTCGTTCTCGTCATCATGCGTCTTATCTTCGGCAAACGCCAGAAAGAGACGCCTAAAACAGCGGCCAAGTGATGACAGAGCAAGCCACCAATGATTTTACGCGACTGCAACTGCAATTTCTCGGCAACCCGCTGGATCTTGCAGATGGCGGACGCGTGGCGGAACTGCTCAAGCCATTCAATCCGGACAGCGTAAAACCATGTCCACAAGCGTGGCTTCGGCTTCAGCCATGGGCTGAGCAACAATGGCAAGTTCCGCCGGAAATGTTTGATTTTCAAGCTCATCCGCTTGGACGTTATCTGCTCGCGCCTATCGAACAGACGCGCCGCATGGCGGAATGGCTTGGTGCGTTGGCGTATTATCCAATCATACGCATCACGCTGAAAAGTGAAACCATCAACGCGCTTAAACGCGAACTGCCGAACTGCTATCCAGACGTGCTTCGCCACGCCAGAGCTTTTCAGAAATGGCAGTCGTCGTTGAGCGCGTCTGTTACAGATAAGACGTTGTCGCCAAGCAGAATCCGAAGCCATGGGCTTGCATTGCTGCTGACGATGTTCGTTCCCATTCCATCTAGCATCATCCGCCGTTGGAAGCTTCGGTTTCCAGCCTCCGAAATCGATGATGTCGAACCAGTTGCATGGTCTTCCGACGCAGAATCGGACAGGCAGTTGCTGGATGAACTGAACCACCGTGGTTTGTTGGGCGTTTGAATATATGCTGATCATCAGACAGGGAAATCTACAGATTGAAACGACGGGGCGTCTCGTGAAACGCGCCGACGCGCAATCCATTGCGGAAGCAATGGATGTGATGTCCGCCGCTCAAAAAGAAGCGGAAGATATCCGCCAGAAAGCCCAAGAGGAATTCGAAACGCAGCGCAAACTCGGTTATGAAAAAGGCCTTGAGGACGGCAAAGAGGAAATCGCCATTCAGAAGCTGGAACAAGTCGAAAAATCCATCGATTATCTGGGCTCAATGGAGAACAAGATCGTTGAAATCGTCTTGACGGCATTGAAAAAATGCGTGGCGGAAATTGGTGACCGCGAACTGATGGTACAGGTTGTTCAGAAGGCCATGCAGGCCGTCGTCCGCAACCAACAGCAGATTGTCCTGAAGGTCAGCCCTGAAATGCTGCCGACCGTTAAGGAACGCCTTAACGAAATCCTTTCCAAGTTCCCGGGGGTCAACTACATCAATCTTATGGATGATCCGCATATCAAGGGCGTCTCCTGTATCATTGAGACAGATGCCGGAAACGTGGAGGCCTCGCTGGAAAACCAGCTCGCCGCGATAGAGAAGACATTGCGTAAATGCTTCAACCAGTAAGACATGAACAAGTCAAGCAGATTTGATTATATAACGAACACGCTGATGCAGGCGCTTGACGACGTGCAGCCTTATGAAGTGAAAGGCAAGGTGCTGCAGGTCATCGGGACGATTGTGCACGCCAGCGTGCCCGGCGTAAAAGTCGGCGAAATCTGCATCCTGCGCAATTCATGGGAAGATCTGGAGATTCTCGCGGAAGTCGTCGGTTTCGCAAAAGGTGAAGTTCTGTTGACCGCCCTCGGCCAGATGCAGGGCATTTCGACGTTGACGGAAGTCATTCCAACTCATCGTGTTCACCGTGTCGGCGTCGGTACGGATCTGCTTGGACATGTCTTGGACGGACTTGGACGTCCGATTGATACGGATACAAAAGGCGTCTTCTATCCGGAAACGTACTACCCTGTGTTCGCTGATCCACCTAACCCATTGGAACGTAGGGTTATCAAAGATCCGTTGCCGTTAGGGGTCCGCGCTATCGACAGCATGTTGACTTGCGGCGAAGGGCAACGTCTCGGCATTTTCGCGGCCGCAGGTGGTGGTAAAAGTACACTTATGGCACAGATTGTCCGCAACACGGAAGCGGAAGTCACGGTTTTGGCGCTCATTGGTGAACGTGGCCGTGAAGTCCGCGAATTCATCGAACGCGATTTAGGCGAAGAAGGCATGCGCAAATCCGTCGTCGTCTGCTCCACATCAGACCGTTCCAGTATGGAACGCCTTAAATCCGCTTATGTCGCAACAGCCATTGCGGAATACTTCCGTGATAAAGGCAAGAAAGTCCTGTTGCTCATGGACTCCGTAACGCGATTTGGTCGTGCACAGCGTGAAATAGGCCTCGCCGCCGGTGAACCGCCAACACGACGCGGTTTCCCGCCATCCGTCTTCTCTGAACTGCCAAAACTCATGGAACGTGCGGGAAATTCCGCCAAAGGCTCCATTACGGCGCTCTACACGGTGCTCGTCGAAGGCGATGACATGACAGAGCCGATCGCCGACGAAACACGTTCCATTTTAGACGGCCATATCATCTTGTCACGCAAACTGGCTCAAAAGAACCACTATCCCGCCATCGACGTCATGGCCTCCGTCTCGCGTTGCATGCCGGCAATCGTGACGAAGGAGCATATCGAGGCCGCTGGCAAACTGCGAAAACTACTGGCGAAATACGCTGAAATCGAAATGCTTCTGCAAATCGGTGAATACAAGCAAGGTAGCGACGCCGAAGCGGATGAGGCTATTGCTAAGAACAAGCAAATCAATGATTTCCTTCGTCAGGGCCTGTTTGAGAAAGTACCGTATGAAGACACGTTGAACAAGCTGATGGCTATTGTGCGATAATGGCGAAATACGTTCTGGATAAGTTGCTTGACATCCGCAAAAAACGCGTGGATGAACTGACACAGCAGTTGGCAAAGGCGCGAAGCGATGTTCAGCTGGCTGAAGAGGAATGCAAAAAGACCAAACAAGAGCTGGATGCATTTATGGAGGAAATGCCCCAGAGGCAGGCAAGGCTGTATGCGACGGTCATGAACGTGGTCGTAAAACGTGAACAGCTTGACAAGCTGAAGGAGGCTTTGGCGGATTTGGAGAGGCAGAAACTTGTTTTGGCTGAAAAGCTGGAACAAGCCAGGCTTCAACTGGATGAAGCTCGTCGGACACTTGAGCAAACGCAGAAGAATCTGTTGCTTGCAACAAAAAACACGATGAAGCTCGACAACCATAAAGATGCGTGGCTCCAAGAGGAAAAGCGCATCGAAACAGAAAATGAAGAAAAAGAACTGGAGGATTTGCATAGCAAGATCTATCCAGTAGGCGATGATGATGATTCACTTTGATTTGGACATATTAAACGTTGATCTGCAGAACTTTTCTGCGGAAGCAACGTCATTCTGCCTTTCGCCGGAAGAGGCTTCTGCCTCTCCCGCGCAGGTGGTTTTGTTCACATCAATGATGCAGGAAGCCATGGCGACTACAGATCAGCTGTTGTCTTCCATGGCGCATACACCGACTAGAAATCTAGAAAAACTCATATCTCCAGCCCAGTCACAGCCTGCAATAGCCATACCGCAACAAACGGTCACTGCCAATCCGAAGCACATGGAAAGGACAGAGGCACAAGATCCTCTGCCGCAACCACAAATTGCTGTTGCTTCGGATAAACCGCAAGTCTCTGCACCACAGGTTTCTGCTAGAATTCTGGAACCTCTAGCCATGCCGCAACATGCCATAGCTACACTGCAAAAGACTGTAGCTACGCCAAAGCAAACGGCTATGGATACGCCTATGCCTGTGATAACCATTTCAGCACAGATGCCTGCGCCACAGCCACAGCTTACAATCACTGTAGCAAAACCACAAGTATTAGCGCCATATGTAGTTGCTAATAACATAGAATCGCTAGGAAAACTAGCCCAACCACAGTCGGCCATAGCCACGCCCCAACTTGCTTTAGCCACGCCACAGCAAACAGCCATGGCTACATCTATGCCTGTGATAACCATTACGGCGCAGATTCCTGTGCCTCAATCACAGGCCACAGCTTCCACAGCTAAACCACAGTCTACTGTACCGCAAGCTACTACTAGAAATCTAGAATCTCTAGAACCGCTAGCCAGCCAAAGCTCTGTGGTGGTTCCTAAAAAAACCGCCACTGCAGTGCCACTTAAGGCTATGGCAAAGCCTGCGGAAATCACTACACCCCTGCCGTTTACGCCTATAGTAAAACCTGCGGAAAGCCCTGTGCCATCACAGCCCACGGCCACTCCAAAAGCAACAGAAACCATAGTGGCGCAGACTCCTGCGCCGCAACCGCAGGCTACAGCTACCACCGATAAACCACACTCTTCTATACCGCAGGCTCCTGCGCCACAACCGCAGGCTACAGCTACTACCGATAAACCACAGTCTTCTATACCGCAGCCTCCTGCAAGAAATCTAGAAGCTCTAGAAAATCTAGAATCTCTAGAGCCGCTAGCCAGCCAAAGCTCTGTGGTGGTTCCCAAAACAACCACCACTACAGTGCCACTTGTGGCTACGGGAAAGCCTGCGGAAATCACTACGCATCAGCCGTTTACGCCTATAGCAAAGCCTGCGGAAAACCCTGTGCCATCACAGCCTACGGCTACTCCAAAAGCAGCAGAAACCACAGTGGCGCAGACTCCTGTGCCGCAACCGCAGTTTACAGCCACCACCGATAAACCACAGCCTTCTATATCGCAGCCCCCTGCGAGAAATCTAGAAATTTTAGAACCGCTAGTTAGCCAAAGCTCTGTGGTGGCTCCCCCAAAAAACACTACTACAGTGCCACTTATGACTGCGGAAGATCCTGCGGAAACCACTACGCATCAATCGTTTACGCCTATAGCAAAGCCTACGGAAAGCCCTGTGCCATCACAACCTACGGCTACTCCAAAAGCAACAGAAACCACAGTGGCGCAGACTCCTGTGTCACAACCACAGGCTACAGCCACCACCGATAAACCACAGCCTTCTATACCGCAGTTCCCTGCTAGAAATCAAGAACCGCTAGAAATTCTAGAGCCGCTAGCAAGCCAAAGCTCTACGGTGGCGCCAAAAGAAACCGCTGTAGCAGTGCCCTTTAGGGCTATGGCAAAACCAACAGAAACTACTGCGTCTCTGCCGTTTATGCCTACAGAAAAGCCAGCTGAAGCCACTGTAACGCAGATACCTGCGCCGCAACCGCAGACCGTAGCTACCATAGCCAATCCACAGGCTACAGCTACTACCGCCAAACCGCAACCTGTCATTCCGCAAGCCTCTGCGAGAAATCTAGAAATTCCAGAACCGCTAGTTAGCCAAAGCTCTGTGGTGGCTCCCCCAAAAAACACCACTACAGTGCCACTTATGACTGCGGAAGAGCCTGCGGAAACCACTACGCATCAATCGTTTACGCCTATAGCAAAGCCTACGGAAAGCCCTGTGCCTTCACAGCCTACGGCTACTCCAAAAGCAACAGAAACCACAGTGGCGCAGACTCCTGTGTCACAACCACAGGCTACAGCCACCACCAATAAACCACAGCCTTCTATACCGCAGTTCCCTGCTAGAAATCAAGAACCGCTAGAAATTCTAGAGCCGCTAGCAAACCAAAGCTCTACGGTGGCGCCAAAAGAAACCGCTGTAGCAGTACCCTTTAGGGGTATGGCAAAACCAACAGAAACTACTGCGTCTCTGCCGTTTACGCCTACAGAAAAGCCTGCGGAAAGCCCTGTGCCATCACAGCCTATGGCTAATCCAAAAGTAGCAGAAGCCACTGTAACGAAGATACCTGCACCGCAACCGAACGCAACAGCTACCATAGCCAAACCGCAGCCTGCCAAACCGCAGCCTGCCATACCGCAAACCTCTGCTAGAAATCT
>JAFZIJ010000186.1 GCA_017554445.1 Victivallales bacterium | reverse complement strand
GGACAGGAGGATGTTCAACGAATCCGTCTCTTCCTTTGTGCGGCAGAAAATCATGCCTTTCGTGACATTTTCCGCGTCAATCAGACGAATGACGGCATCGGCGCGTTCGCGGTCTTCAATGACATAGAAAAGCTGTTCAATGTCATTGTTTGTACTTTCTGTGATGGATGTCGTGATGTTCACGGGATCCTTGAGAATGTGTTCCGCAAGCTGAATGACGGGGCGCGGCATTGTGGCGGAGAAAAGCATGGTCTGGTGTTCGCCATTGAAATGCTCAAAAATCTTCTTTACGTCGTCAAGAAAGCCCATGTCCAACATTTCATCCGCTTCATCGACAACAATGTGTTTGGGATTGACGTCGTCGAAATGGCCTGAGTCAATCAAATCAAGAAGACGGCCGGGCGTGGCGACCAGCGCGTTAATGCCTTTTGCAAGAATGGTTTCCTGACGGCTGTAGGATTGTCCGCCCGTGAAGGCCGCCGTATGGATGTTGGCGTAGCGTCCAAGCTTGAAGAGTTCGTTGGAAACCTGCGCTGCGAGTTCGCGGGTCGGTACGAGAACAAGCAGATTGAGCCCCGGTTCGTTCATAATCTTCTGCATGGTCGGGAGACCGAATGCGGCGGTCTTGCCCGTGCCGGTGAGGGCCTGTCCGATGACGTCTCGCCCTTCCATGACGCTTGGAATGGCCTTCACTTGGATGGGAGTCGGTTCGCGGAATCCTGCTTCATTGAGGGCTTGCATGATCTCCGGGCAGAAGCCGAAGGAGTCAAAGGTGACGACTGGCTCTTCGTCTTCCGTTTCCGTGTTGTTTTCTTGCTGTGCCGCGTCGTTCGATGTTTCAGCGGTTGCCGCCTCCTGTTGTTCAGAAAATGTTGCGGCAGAGGGATTTTCCGTTGTATCAGCGGTCTTCTCGTCTTTATTTCTTTCTTGTGGATTTTCAGAATCTTTCGGACTGATGGCGTCGTCAAACGACAGGATGCCGTCATCCTGCTGGTCTTGTTGGTTGTTTTCTGTGTTCATGATGTTCTCTCCTTCTTGGTTCGAGTTTTGAATATATGGAATTATGAATAATATAAGGTATTAAGATGGAATATCAAGTATAAAACATGACAAAATATGACAAACTGGTCTTGCCTTGAAATGTTCATATAAAAAAATGGTGGTTTTTTAGTGCAGGAAAGTTGTAACTTGGCAGAAAACGTAGTAGATTTATAATTTTAAGTCAAAACGCAATCACGCGAAACAATAGGGAATCTAATGTCATTACGTGCTTTTATCATAGGTTTAATCGGGGCCACATTTTTGTGTGGCTACGCTTTCTATAACGATATCGTTTTACATCAGACCGTCATGGTGGGAACGCATTTTCCCCTGTCTGTCTATGGCAGTTTGATTGTGTTCCTGTTCGTCATCAACCCACTGCTGGGGGCACTGTCGCGCGGACACAAAAACAAAAAAGGTATCTTCCGGCCGTTTACCGGACGTGAGATGTGTTTGATCATGGCGTTGGTGTTGCCGGCCTGCTGTATGGCGACGAGCAGTTTCATGCGTCTGGTGCCGCGCGCGATGATGTTGCCGCACCATTACGCGAAAACGATCACGAGCTGGAAGCTTCTCCAGCCGGACAATAAGACCTATAAGCCTGTGACGGACTATCTTCCAAAGTTCATGCTGGCTGATCCGGAGGAAAAAGACGCGTTGACGACGATGATTCAGGGAGCGCGTACGGACAGTTCGAAGCGGATTTCGTTTTCTGACGTCCCGTGGTCGGCATGGCGTAAACCGTTGAAATACTGGATTCCGCTGTTTATCATCATGTGGATTTCGCTGGCTGGTTTGGCGACGGTGTTCCATCGACAATGGGCGTCGAATGAACATTTGCCATATCCTGTCGTACAAGTGGCGCAGTCTGTCATGCCGGATTCAGAGGGACGGACGAATCCGATCTTCCACAACCGATCCTTCTGGATTGCGTTGGCGTTCGTGTTCATCATCCATTTGAATAACTATATCTGCCTGTATTTTCCTGATCAGCTGATTCCCGTGACGCGTGTTTTCGATTTCCGTGCGTTGCGTGAGACATTCCCGACGTTTGTGAAAGGCGGTGGTTACGGAACTCTGATGTGGATCCGTGTCTTCTTCGCCGTCATCGGCCTGGCGTACATGCTGCCGACGGATGTTTGCCTGAGCGTGGGATTCAGCCCGTTTGTTTTCTTCTACATTTTTGGTTGTTTCATCAACTGGGGCTATCCTCTCCGCATGGGAACGCTGTATTCTCCGAGAACAGACTGGGGCATGGTGTTCGGTGCATACATCGGTTTCTTCTCCGTTCTGGTCTATACGGGACGTCATTATTACTGGCAGGTCCTGCGCCGCGCCGTCGGTCTGAAAGGAAGCATGGAGACGGAGAATGAAAGCGTTTGGGGCATGCGTGTGTTCATTGTCGGTATCCTCTGCTTCATTATCGGCGTCACGCGTGGCGGACTGGACTGGCAGCTTTCGACGATGCTGGCCATCATGATGGTGATCGCCTATCTGGTCATGGCGCGTATTCTCGCGGAAACCGGCATGTACCATCTGAATCCGAACCTGTATCCGGGCGTGATCCTGTTCGCACTTTTCGGCGAGCAAGCTCTCGGACCAACTACGCTGGCTCTGATTTTCTTCACGACGACGATGTTCTTCATGGATACGCGCGAGACGTTCATGCCTTTCATGATGAGTGCCATGAAGTTCCTGGACGGCACAGGGGAAACCGTCCGCCGGAAACGTTATTTCCCGATGCTGGCAACGGTCATGGTATGCGGTTTGGTGGCGGCCATTGTGTTCACGTGGTATTTCTCCTATGACCGCGGCATCAATTGGCTGGATGGTTTCGGTACGAAGAACACGCCGCAGAACACCTTCAATAGTGTTGTTAAATCCCGTACGCAGTTGTTGGCGCAGGGCATTTTGGAGGATTCAGAGAAGGTGAAGAGTTGGAAGCGTTTCGCCGTTGCGTCGCCGCAGAAGCCTTTCTGGATTGCGTTTGCGCTATGCTGTGGTGGCGTGCTGTTGCTCTCCACGATGCGTCTTCACATTCCGTGGTGGCCTGTGCATCCGATCATATTCTGCGCATGGTCCGGTTTCGCCGGATATGTATTGGCATGGTCGTTTGTGATAGGTGGTGTATTAAAGATGATCGTGATGCGTTTCGGCGGTAGCAAATGTTATCAGTTCCTGAAGCCGTTGTTTATTGGATTGATCGCCGGCGATTTGATCGCGGGGTTGATGGTAATTGTCGTCGGCGGCATTTATTATGCCGTGACAGGCGAACCTCCAAAATCGTATTACGTGCTGCCAGGTTGATGCTTACTGGGTCGAAAAAGGGCTTTTGCAAAAAGCGTAAGCTGGCCTACAGTTCTTCTATTCCTTCGACGGCGTGGTAGTATGGAGTGTGTGGCATGAGAAGCAAGGCTTCCTAATAACCTTATTAATATAATATTATATTCCCTTTATAGGTTTGTAAGTCGTAGCAACACAATCCATTCATTATATATAACTAATCATTACTTCCTTATGAAAAACGCTGTCATCATTGGTGCTGGACCAGCTGGTCTGACTGCTGCATACGAACTTCATAAAAAATCAAAAGAATGGGCAATTATTATCTTGGAAGAATCCTCCGTAGTTGGCGGCATCTCCCAAACCGCTGTTCATGGTGACTGTCGTATTGACATCGGAGGCCATCGCTTCTTCTCAAAATCAAGTATTGTGAACCAGTTATGGCAAGAGCTTATGCCCATACAAGGAGCTCCTGCCAAAGATGATCTTATTCTTGACAGGGAATGCCATGTAGAATCGCAGGGGCCGGATCCCGAAAAAGAAGAATGTGTCATGTTACGCCGACATAGGGTAAGCCGGATTTATTTCCGACGCCACTTCCTTGACTATCCACTTTCCTTGAAGCCCCAGACTTTTGCCGCAATGGGATTATGGCTGACATGGAAGGCCGGCTGGAGTTATGTGTACAGTCTGTTTGCAAAACGGCCGGAAAAGTCGCTGGAGGATTTTTATATCAACCGTTTTGGGAAAGTCCTGTATTCCATGTTCTTTGAAGACTACACGGAAAAATTGTGGGGTGTCCATCCTTCAAAAATTTCTCCTGAATGGGGGGCTCAAAGAGTCAAAGGGCTTTCACTTTTGAAAGCTCTTGTTAATATATTTGTTAAGAGCGGCAATAAAGAGACTTCGCTCATTGATGAGTTTCTCTATCCAAAACGCGGGCCAGGGCAGCTATGGGAGACACTTGCGAATAAGTTGCGTGATGATGGTGTGAAAATCATTATGAATACCAAAGCCGCAGGAATTTCGACTCATGATGGACATGTTGAAAGTATCATGCTTGCTGATGGTACACGCCTCCCGTGTGATGCTGTTTTCTCTACAATGCCTATCAAAGACTTGGTTGCAGCAAGTGACAATGTTCCAGAAGACGTGGCTCATATTGCCGCTGAGCTTCCTTATCGTGACTTTATGACAGTCGGTTTGCTTGTAGACAAGTTAGCGATAGTTAACAAGACCAAGTTTAAGACTGTCAATAATATCGTTCCCGACACATGGATTTATATTCAGGAACGGAATGTAAAATTGGGACGCATACAGATATTTAATAATTGGTCGCCCTATATGGTCGATGATGTAACAAAACATGTTTGGATCGGGCTGGAATATTTTTGTTCCGAAGGTGATAGACTTTGGAGCATGGATGATGCGGAATTCATTGATATGGCGACAAAGGAACTGCGACAAATAGGTATTCTTGGAGAAAATGAACCAATTCACAAAAGCATTCGCATAAAAATCAAAAAAGCCTATCCCGCCTATTTTGGCAGTTATGCGCATTTTGGAAAAGTGCGCGAGTGGTTGGATCGATTTGACAATCTCTATTGTATCGGACGAAATGGACAGCATCGATACAATAATATGGATCACTCCATGCTCTGTGGCATTGAGGCCGTTCAAGCGTTGCTCGGTGAAACTGATAAGGCGACGGTTTGGAATGTCAATACGGAGATGGAATATCATGAAGGCAAGTAAAACTATTTCATGGGTTAATCCTCTTGTTTTAGCGATTTGTGTCTTGGTTTTGTATTTTTCCGTAAAAGGAAATACCCTATGGATGGATGAAGGCCAGACTTTTAACGTCATCAACACAACGTTTGCGAAGATGATGAAGAGTATATTGTCGGGATACAATGCCATCAGTGGTATCCCCTTATACTACATATGTGAATTTTGCTGGTGCAAGATATTCGGTTACAGTGAGTTTGCATTGCGTAGTATGAATTTTATATTCGCGTTGGCCGTTTTGTGGGGAGGATTAAAAATAGTGAACGCCATGAAACTGCCAGTATGGATGATCATGATGTTTGCCCTTAATCCGGTGTATTTATATTATATGAATGAGGCACGCCCCTACGCAGCGGTTTATGCATGTGGGTTGTGGTGTTTTTATTACCTTATCAGACATTTCGATGGGCTGAGAAAAAATGATATTTTGGGCTTTGCCATTTGTTTCTGGTTAGGTTGCGCATTGCATATGATGTTCATTTTTATCGGATTGGTATATATGTGCCTTGCCTTTGTGGAATTCCGTCAAGGTAAATTGAACATCAAGCGACATTTTTCCGTATGGTTGCTGGTGCTTCCTTTTTTTCTATTGCTTGCGATTCACTATTTCCATTATGTATTGAACGCAAATGAAGTGAATTCAAGTCAGAGTCAGCCGCTTGCAGGCATTCTGCAAATTGGTTATTATTTTGCTGGCTTGGGAGGATTGGGGTGGTCTCGTAATGATTTGCGATGCATGAATATTGCACTTACATTGCGAATATTTGTTTCTCTTGCAATAATAATAATATCATATTTATTGTTAATATTTTATGTTTTACGATATAAGGTATATGAAGAAAAAAGAATTTGTATTCTCCTGGTGAGCATTGCTGTTTCAATATCTTGTTTTTTGATTGCGAATGTTGTCTTGAAAACAAGATTTTGGGAAAGGCATATCATCTATTTATTGCCTGGTATCAGCTTAATTCTTGCCATTATGTTTGCTGAACTTCTTTGTCGGGCGAATACACTGACTGTTAAGGTCGTTGTTGGAATCATCTTGTCCATGCATGTACTTTCAGGATTGAATCTCTTGATTATGGATTATTATCAGAAAGACAATTATTGTGGAGCTGTAGAGCTTGCCAGATCATTTCAGTCTGCCCATATATTTTACCAAGGTGATTCGCCAACATTTAGCTACTATGGATTGCGTGGTAAAGGCGTGAAGGAGGCGCTGGAAGCCGAGGAGGATATTGGAGATAATGTCGATATTTCCAATGCTGATAAGCAGATGCTAGATGCCCTAATAAATAAATCACACGGCGATATTGCATTGATTCTTTGTGAAAAATATGAATTCGATACAGGCAACCTCTTTTCAACCTTTTCCAAAGATGGTTCTCGCGTGAATTCATTCTCCGTTGTATTCTTGCCGAAAAAATGAAGCAAAGGCAATATTATTCGACTCAAAATTCAAAATGATGCAATAGTGATTCTCTTTTCAATATTTGCTTAGTTCTTATGTTTCGTGGTACAGTTTTGTATTCCTATTGTTCCTCATACTCCATAGGCCAATAGAATCCATTATTCAATTGATTTATCCGATGGCTGATCCAGCGGCTGTTCCAATTGCTCTTGTAGTTCGGATTGCATCTGTTTCTCAGCTACAGCTGCCGCAGCGATTTCCTGTTGTCTGTAATATTCCGCTCTTCTTAGGGGTATCAATTCAAGATAGGATAACGTGGTGTGTTCGCGTGCTCCTTGAATGAAAACCGCAATAATTCCAAAACACCAAAATAATATAAAGAAATTGATTTGTTGTTTCAAGACCCATTCAAGGGTTGACTGAAGGTAGTTGGAAGTTAAACCTCCTCCTATACCTACTAGAAGATAGAAATATTCTGTCTTTCGCCATCGAAAAGATTGGTAGATAGCATGAAGTAAATAGTAGAAATACCAGACTAACAGTGCTGCCAATCCAAGTAGGCCACATTCCGCACCAACTAGCAAGTATGTTGTTTCAACAAGCCCCATATATTCAGTCTTCGCCACTAAATATTTATGATTCACATAGGGATTGTAATAAGGATTCATTGCGACAATTCCCCATGTGTTGAGTCCACAGCCTAGTAAAGGCTTGTCTTTGATGATATTTATGGCAGTTTCAGCAAAAAATTTCCGCGTATCGGCAGATGCTTCAGAAGCATTGGTAAAACGGTTTATGAGATTCGGTAAGCAATAAATGACGGCGCAAATACCTAATATTCCTGTGACAGATAGGATGATAAAGGCTTTTTGGGTACTATGGAAGATAACTGTTAGGATAATGACGATGATACAGCCAAGAGGAAAACAAGCAATTGCACCTCGGGAAAAGGTAAATAATACAGAGAGGAAAGTCATTATAAAGATAACGAAAAAAAAGACGCTTTTGAAGAGATTGTCTTTTTTATTAATAACGCGCGCGAGAAAAATAGGCCCTATTAGATTCATGAACATCCCCATGGAATTTTGGTGTGGAAAAAGACCATAGACTTGAACAATTCCTGTCAAATATTTCATTTCCAAAGCGATAAAGAAATTGATAACAACAAGCGTTGACAGCCCGTAGATGAAAGAATCAAAATCATGTGTTATATAGAAATAATTTGTTAAAGCTAGGAACGTGATAAGAAGAGTAATCATTTTTACAAGTTCGAAGCTTGAATACAATTTATTAGGTGAGGGATATATGGACAAAGCACATATAGAGAAATATAAGATATATAGCATGATTCCCGGAAAAAGAAATTTGACTGGCCAGCGGCGGAAGAGCATTGCAACGAGAAGAGCAATAGCTAATAGATGGATAATAGAGATTTCAAATCCTAGTGCCGTCCCTTTGTAATTAGGATTGGTCAGAAAATTAATTGCCGTCATTTGATATTTCCAGAAGCAGATAGGCATGCAGAAGACGCAGATTTTCACGCAGCTAGAGCTAAACATGAGCATGAGCGTCAATGGTATGATGCCCAGCACAGATAAAATGAAGATGATATACTTGAATTCCATTGAAGGCGATGCAAAAAACAGTAATATTTGCAAATTTCTCTTGCAAAAGAATCAGTTGTTTTTGAAACTGTTATACCAGAAGAAAGGTGTTATCAGCATATTGATGAAAGCCCCCGTTGGCATTAGCTTGCTGATATAGACATTCCAGACAGACAGGCTATCTTTGGGAAAATAGACGGTATCTCCTGGCTGGAGGAGAACATCCAACTTGCGTCCTTCAAATATCTTTTTTGCGTCCGCCTTGAAATATTGCGGATTATCCATGCCGCCGCGAATGATGATGGCAGTTCCATTACTTTGGTCTTTAAGACCTCCGCAGTTTGAAACCGCTTGTAGGAGGCCTAGAGTGGGGTTCCACATCTGAAATTGGGGGGCAGCAACTTCACCAGTGATATTAACCATTTTTTCGGCACGGCTGGCAATGAAAATCCTATCACCTTTGAAGATTTGAATGTTATTGTCAGGATCCTGTTGCTCGATGGCCAGAGCGAAATCTATGGGAAGTAGCTCTCCATTGCGGGTAATGGTCGAATGCGCAAAATCCCAGTTGTCGAGCGTCTTGCCATTGATAAAACGTGTCGCTCCGCCCTCAGCCATGGCGTACATGTCGAAGAGGCGTGTATTTTTGGTTACGGCATAAGAACCACCACGATTAACCGCCCCTGATATTGAAGCGGTCTGGGATTTCAAGTTCAAGGGGATTAAAGAGACTTTTGGGGTGATTATATAATCTCCTAATGCCTCCTCAATTTTTTTTGTCGCCTCAGGAATGGTTAATCCGGCGACATGCAGCTTGTCGTCTATAAACGGCATTGAAATGAGACCATCAGGAGTCACGGCAGTTGTTGTATGCATTTCCGGTTGGTTATAGACGCGGATTTCGAATTCGTCTCCAAAGTCCAGAGTGTATTCTGGATAAGGCATCTTATTGATTTCAGCCAATCTTTTACTTCTTTCTGCCAGCTGTTCCGGTGTATACATAGTGGTTTGAAGCGTTTCCGTGGATGCTTCCGGCAGACTATAGTAGGGATCGTCGAAGTCATAAAATGTATTGCAGGAGGTCATGATTAGCGACGCAGCCAGAATGGCAGTCAAAATGAATATCTTTTTCATGTTAATGTCTCCTTGAATTATCAATAAAATTTGTTTCCATACCGTGGATTACGGTTCGGTGAAGATGCCCGTGATGATGGTTTCGTCAGAGAGCTTATTGTCACGGAGGAGTTTCAGGAAGCTTCTGGGTGAACGTTTTTTACCTATGCTGAAGATACAGCATTGCGTAAGTGCGATGACTTGTTTGAACAAGAGTTCTTTGCCGGTAAATTGAGTTTTGCGCCTGAAGATGATTTTATCATAATGCTTCAAAAGAGTGTCCATGTCCATTTTCAGAATATCTTGTTCATTAGGGGAGATGAAACTTGCATTGCCAAGCCTAAAGAGACCTATATCGCCATTTTTCTCTACTCCCAGGAGTTCCTCCACGATTGGGTCCTCAGAGGTGTTGGTGCTGGTATCATTATTATCATTTGTTTCATTCATGTCAAACGGTTCCAAGTTGAGAATGAAGATCCTTGTGCCGTTCATGGCGAACTGGAGGAGCAGTTGTTCAAACAGAAGCGCGGTGGAATAGCTTCCTTGAAGCGCTCCGAAAAAGAGGTAGCGTCTATCTTCGATGATTTGGTTCAGCACATAGAAGACGTTATGCGCGGCTTCTTGAAGAGCTGTAGGTTCAAGCTTCTTCAGTTTGGATTCTGAAAGACTGAAAACTTCGATTTCAGCCATATCATGGAGTTCCGTAGCAGTACTGATGCTACCGAACTGGGCGGCGAGCAGAATGATGATGATAGCTACGAAGCTCGCAACAACGCCGCCTGCAAAAAGTGCAACCATATATTGCTTGGTTTGAAGACCATTGATTGGATAGGATCCTGTAGGTGCTGTCAAGGGCAACAGCTCATTTTTGCTCTGTTGCATGAGCAAATCAATATCACCTTGTTTTTGATCCAATTCCGCGATTTGTCTGTTCTTATCATTTCCTTGTTCCTTGAGTTTTGTTACAACTTGATTCAAATCGCGGATCGTCATGATTTCTTTTTGCAAATTAATCTGCTGTGTCTGCGCTGCTTCAATCAACTGTTCCACCGTATCAAGCTGTGCTTGAACATCGAGGCTATTAGAATCCATTAATAGGACTTCTTCTTCTGGAATATCCCCCAGCACTTTTTCCAGAAGAGCTTGCTTATCATCCAATTCTTTTTTCGCGATTATTGCATCAGGGTGATCCGCGCTGTATCTTCCTAATTGTTTATTGCAATGGAGGAGTGCATCATCCCTTTGTTTGATAAGCTCCATAAAATACTTGTAATTAGTCTTTATAAATGCTAGCCTTTGCGGATTGATCTCTTTCCCGCTGGCTTTTGCTTGTTCAAGTTTCAATTGTTTGTCCAATCGGACTTTTTGTTGAACATAATTTATCTGCTCCTCCTCGAGCCTGGCTGCGCGTCTTTGCAGTTTATCGAGTTCCTCTTCCAAAGACGAGGGGTACGCTTGGATAAGCTTGTTTATTTTATCGTCAATTTCACTTTTCTCTTTTTCTAGTATTTGCTTTTTTTTGGTTAATACTCTTTGTTGTTCCATTAGATCTTTTTTTCGATGCTGATCATATTCAATATTTGCTGCTTTTATATAGGCATCAAGTAATTTTGTATGTTCTTCCGCATCATCCCACGTGACAGTTAATGTCAATGTGTTGGTAGTTCTGTGATCCAGGCTGACTTCAAGTCCTCTCATCAAATAGCTTTCTTTTACGGGAGAAATTTGCGCTAGTTCGCCCGCATTTTTCTTTACTATCGGGGTGGAGATGATTTGGTAAACATTTGTAATCAGTAAAGGGGCCTGATCTTGGTTTTTGACATGAGCAGGAGTATAGATCAGATTTGCGGATCCTCTCAATCTGAAAAAATTCTTCTGCCCTTGTCGGTGTAATAGAGTCAAGACTATTGCGGAGACTAATACTGCAATAAGAAGAAGAAAGATGAAACTTCGTTGCAGAATCGATAGAATGAGGCTTTTATAAGCCAGCATCCTGCGCATTCTGACTTCTTCTTCATTCATGATATTGGGGTCAAATGGTTGTGTCATATTGGTATACCAGATATTTATTGTTTTTATTTATAATGAATATCGTAAAGGATTATTAAGGTTTTATCGTTGAAGGAGTATTTTTTGAGGAAGAAGATATAGGTTTTGTGGTGGAATGAGTCGGTTTGGCGCGGTTCTTACGATGCATGTTTTCAAGAAGAAAGACGGAAGTTGACAGGGTGATGATGACAATTCCTGCCAGTAGGTACAAGATATAGTTTGGGAAGGAGAATGATTTAAGACGATGCACGTTGATGAAATTCATAGGTACAAGTGCCTTTTTGATTGTCATCTCTAGCTTGTCTCGTTCCATGATTTCGTTTTCGAGCTTATCGAGTATTGCAAGTGTTGTCCTGTGTTGCTTGTTGAGTTCTACTTCCTGGGGCAAGAGGTCGCTGACTGCTGATATTTCCTTTTGTTTTTGGCTTAGACGATATTGGACATCCTCAATGGACTTGTTCAGTCTATCCACGGTTGTTTGTAATGTCTCCATTTCTTCCACATGTTTCAAGATGGCTGTATTTAAAGACTCCACTTCGTCTTCCAAGAGATTCAATTGTTCAAGTGTTTTGTTCAGGCGGTCTTCTGCAAAACGGTACTTGAGCTGAGCTTCCTTGACTTGATTTTCGGTTTCTGCGAATAATACCTTTTGAATCTCATAATTTTCCAATGCTTCATCCCTCTTTTTGATGATATCCAAGATATATGGATGTTGGAAGACAATTTTGAGTTTTGAATAATCGACCGTGACAGGAATGGTGTTTTTTAGGTTCTCATACTGGAATGTTGCCAAAAAAACTTGTTTTTGATAATCTGTAAGTTCGTTCTCCAACTGGTTTTCATACATCCTGAGTGTTTCAAGCTCCTGTTTCACGCTTTCACCATGAACGGATTGGGCGAGCTTAGACAGTTTTTCACTAATGTGATTACTGTTATGTTCGTATTCTGTTTTCATTTTATTTTGTTCAGAAAAGATATCATGCAGATATTTTGTCCGGAAATGGATATAAGCCATGATCGCCGTCTGGATATATCCTTCCACCAATTGCCGGGCTTGATCCGCATCATCCCATCTGGCACTTACTTTCAAAAGGTTGTCTGAACCCGACTTAAAATTATAGCTGATGTTAAGAGCTTCTTTCAAATGCTTTTGCTTATCCTGTGGGATTGCTATGAGATCACCTACTTGTTGCTTTACGGTGTCGTTCTGAATGATTAACAAGACTTCGTGAATGGATAAGGCAGAAATCATATCGGGACGTTGTTCAGGGTGGTAGCTAAGGATTGACGAAGCTTCCACGCGGAAGAAACGCTTCTGTTCTAATATCATGAAAACGCCAAATACAATCGCGGCGACAATCGTCACGATGAGCAGCAAGAGGAGGTATTGCTTTAGAATTCTTGGAAACTGGTGCTTGTGCACTGGTTTCTCTGAAGTCTTTTTTACCTCAGTTAGGTTGATTGGTTTGGAATCAAGTGGTTGCATTATGTTATGGTAATGACATGCTGTTGTGGCGGTATTTCAGTTAAAGATTCCCCAAAGGCGAATCAGTTCCTGTTTGTGCTCGTCCATCGTTCCGAAAGCTTGTGACAACGGCTGGCCGTTGACAAGATTCCGGTGGATGTCGTGCAGCATCTCATGGAGGTATATGAAAAGACGAACGGTTGGATTTTTGAAAAGCAGTCGCAGGGGGCTGGCAGTTCTTGTTTTGACGAACCAACGAAGGGCGTTCACCATGGGAGAGCGTCCGATAAAGGACGGATGCCCGTAAAGGCATTCCGACATCTGTTGCGTCGTTTCCAGAACGGCGGCGGAGCGGTCCGTTGTAAGAGCGACGAAGTTTCTGGCTGTGTTGAGCCAGAGTTCGAGATAGTTGGGCAGTTTTTCCAGAGGATTCATCCGCTGGGTGCCTGGCTGGACCTTGAAGTCTCGTGCCGCTTGGTAAAACGGCGCGAGTCCTGTGAAGACGCTAGTTGCATGCGCGTCGTACTTGATGATTACCAGTCTTCTTTCGAGACTGTAGTCATAGCGTTTCTGAGCGATTAGCAATGCGTCCCCAGCACCGAGGGCAGCCTTGTGCAGGTTGCGAACAGCGAAGTCGATGACATCGTCGTCGGTGATATGCCCTTCATCGTCCGCATGGGGGGCGGCAAGCCGTTGCGTGGCGAACAGGAGACCCATCCCGCGGTTCACAAGGAGCCGCAGCGCTTCTAGAACTGGCAGTTCATGGGCATCAGGACATTCCACTTCAGCCAGCAAGTCCGGACCACAGACTAGTTGATGTTTGTGCAACAATTCCTGATACATGAGCGTATGTCGTTCACAGCAAAGCTTTGAGATGGTTTTCACCGGAGCGAAATCCACTGAGACGCCAGTCATTTTCTCATAGGCTGGCGCGATTGCTGCGAGTTTGTTGTCGAAGGCCCTTCGCCTTGCAGAGGAGAGCCCTTTTGAGAAGGCGAAGAAGTCCAGATCGTTGTAAGGAAGGTGACGCCCATCTTGTGTGATGAGAACACCGCCTTCCCCGCGACCGTATCCGCCGCCCAGATAGAGTGCGACACGGTTGGAGTCCGCCAGCCGGTGGATGTCGTCCGCCAGCCGGCGGAGCATGTCCGCAATGGCTTGTTCGACAGCCGGGTCATTCTCGGCCGTGAAATGTTCAGTTGTTTGGGATGTATTCATCGTGTTGGAAGATACGCATGATGAGGATGGTCATGATGATGGAGAATCTGAGCCTGATGGAATCATGTGCTAGAAAATACCGGTCATCCATTTGTCTTTGGATGGCAGACTGGTCGCTTTGAATGGATTCCGAGTATGTGAAGACCGCGCTGTCGCCGTCAGGCGGGTTGATGCACCCGACGAGTTGTTTACGCAGGACAAGGCACTGCAGGACGCCGGTAACCTTGTCCAAGGAGAATTTGAAATACCATCGCTTGGTACGTCTTGTCCAGGCGAAGAAGAAACAGAAGAAAAATGCATAGCAGATAAACAGATGGATGGCAATGGGAATGGACATGACATAGTTGAAAACGGCTAGGATACCGCCACGAAAGTAGTTCTTGACATGCGCACGGGTGTCTCCTGACAATTCTGGCTCGTCCATCACGAGCTTTACGTTTTTGTAAGGGTCAATGATGACATTGCGGTCCACGATTTTGTCAATAATTTCCAGATCATTGGAGAGATATGTGTTGTCGCTGATGATAGAGCGCTCAGCATGGACATTGTTGTCCATAATGACGTTGTTGCCGATGATAAGCGGGCCCCTTAGTGTGCAATCGTGTTCGATGCGGACATTGTCGCCAAGGAGGATGGTGTGTTTTGGGGACGGTTTTCCTTCGTCATCTTCATTGAAAGTGCAGCCTCTCATGATGACGGGGGTGCTGCCGAAAATGATGTTGTCGTGTGACTTGTAGCCGGGCAAGCTGCATTGCCGAGAATCTACCAGTAACGAGAGGTTGAGATTGAAGTAGTCTTGAATGGAACGGATAGGCTTTTCTTGCGGGATGCGGACGCGTGAGAGCATGTGGTCGTGGCAGTAGTATATACCTGAACTAACTGGTTGCATTTCAATTGGTTCAAGGCTGTTTTGGATTTGTTTTACATTGTTCTTCCAGTCTTCTTCTTTTTCATTTGGGGCTCCTCCGACGAAGAAGAGCCCGTTGAGTATGAGGATGTCGTCATTCCCGCAATAATGACGATGGAATGTCAGTAGCTTTTGGACATTGGGGATGGTCTTGGCCCCCATGTACTCCAGATGGGAGTACCATTGGTAGCTGTCATTGAATTGCTCTTGGATTGATTTGTCATAACAATAGTCTAGAAGCAGGACTTTTTCAATCTGGAGATTGGAGCAAAAGTCCATCAGGTGGTGCGCGAGAGGCTTACCCGTGATTGGGAGCGTGATCGGGCTACGGAAGCTGAAGAATTCATGGAACCATGAATCCCTTTCGCAGAATAGATTGATGATCGCTTTCATACCATAGCCTCTGTTGTTTTAAACGGACCCATCGCCGGTGAGGACTGCGGGAATCGTCTTGAGAAGAATCATGCAGTCTTTCCAGAAGCCCCTGGTCTGGATGTATTCAGTGTCCAGCTTGACCTGTTGTTCGAACGGGATATTGCTACGACCGGAAACCTGCCATGTACAGGTGATGCCTGGGGTGACATTGAGACGTTTGCGCTGTGCAAGCGTGTAAGTGGCGACTTCGCTTGGAATTGGGGGGCGTGGGCCAACAAGGCTCATCTGCCCGAGAAGGACGTTGATGAGCTGAGGCAGCTCGTCGAGGGACGTCTTTCGGAGGATGCGTCCGATTTTGGTGACGCGCGGATCGTCTTCCTTCGCCTTGAGCAAGTCGGATAGCGCCGGACGTTCCGGTTTTTGACCAGTTCTTTTTTCAATTTCTGCCGCTTTTTCATCCCATTCCTGTAGCATTTTGGCTTCGATTTCCTTGGAGTTGATGTACATGGAGCGGAATTTCAGGAAGTTGAATGGCTTGCCGAATTGGCCGATGCGTTTGGAATGATAGATGACGGGGCCCTCTGAACCCAGTTTGATGAGAATGGCAATGATCAGCATTGGGAGGAAGAGGACGATGAGGAGGGCTATCGCCCCGCAAATATCCATGGCACGCTTCAAGGCGCGTGCGCTTCCAATCGTCCAATTCCAAGCAAGCATTTTGAAGGAACTACCAAACGACGAACGGCGTTTCCGTGGGACGATGTGTACCCGGAAGCCATTTTGTTTCGATTGGTTGTTGATGCTGTGGGTGAATGCCATGGTTGGATATGTGAAAGGCTGGCAGTTTAGGTAAATGAAATGCGACTGTTTGAAAAAGACTGGTATTCTTGTACTTATGCTTTGAGGAACTCTTCAAAGATGGCGTTGAGTTTTGTGAGAAGAGCTGAGCAGTTTTCGACGGTCGGCGGTTCGGGGCCAATGCCTTTACCGAGGTATTCCAGTTCCTTGGCGACAACTGAAAAAGACTCATGCCCGATGTTAAGAGCGCAGCCTTTCATGGCGTGGGCTATTTTGGCTAGGGCTTGGAAGTCCTTGGCATCGAGCGCGATGCTTGCGCTAGGCAGACGTTCTTTTATCGTATTGACGTATTCGTCATAAAGCTCTTGGATGAGTTCCATGTCATCCAAACCGAGGTTTTCCTTCATATAATCGACAATTGCTTGGTTCATAATGTCTCCATTATCTTTCATGCATCACATTTAATGCAGAACACGGATTTGTTGAGCCCGCGATAATGCATTCTGGTGACGGTTGATGCGATGTTGTAGATGAGCGGCAGGCCTCGGCCGTGTGGTGCGTGATTATCGTTAAGTTCATCAAGGAGCTTGTCGATTTCTGCTCCGCTGTAATTACGGTTGGGATCCCAGAAGACACCACGTTCCAAAACCGTGATATCGACTTTGTCGTCATATGGTTGTATTTGGACGATAATGCCGTTACTGGTGATATTTGCGTTATCTTTTCCATGCTGGACACAGTTGATGAGAACTTCTCCGAGCAGGATTTCAATGTCGTTTTCGAGCTTTTGACAGCTTCCTATGGGTGATGCGAGGAGAAAATCATGCACTCGGTCGAGCATGTTGTTCGTCTCATTGATGTCCGTGCTGATTTGTGAGAGGAAGGTATTCTTGGTGGCAGCGGTGTTTTTACGGATCGCAACCAGGAAGAGGTCATCCGACGGAAAGTCATAACCGATTTGTTCGATGAAATTGCGGATAAGATATGGAAATGTGACCGTGCATTCGTTGTCGTTTAGTGATGTCAGAAAATCAAACAATTCGTTTTCTTCAATGAATGATTCTGGAAATTGGCTTGATCCGATATCCATCAAACCGTCTGTGAATGCGAAGAACAGATCTTCGTCATCAAAATCGAATTCGACATTGTTTTCCGGGAGGTATATGTTCGTGTCGGAGAATCCGACAGGGAGGGAGCCGCGTTTGTCCGGATTGATGGGTATGAGTTTCCTTTGCTTGAAGTTCAGGCAGAGCATGTCCGGATGGCCAGCGGAATGATAGACTAGATGGTTGTTCTCAAAATCCCATAGGATAATGAGGCAAGTCATGTATTCACTTTTCTTGAAATTGTTGCAGAAAATGTTGTTAAGCTGTGTCAGAATGAAGTTGGGCGTTAGGTTTTCCTGTGACTGGGAGGCGAAGAGGTTTTTGACGAATAACTGGATAGGTGTCATGCAGAGGGCGGCGGAAATACCATGGCCAGAGATATCTCCCACAATACTGATATAGCGATGGTTGCCGATAGGAAAGAATTCATGGAGGTCGCCTGACACTTGAGCGTGCGGCTCGTAGATGTAGGACATGACGAAATCATCATTGACTATGCTCCATGGCGGAAGCATGAATTTTTGGATTTGCCCTGCTAGCTTGAGGTCTTTATCGATACTGTTTTTCAGGGTGGCGATTTCCTGCTGGGCGTTCGGCACCTCCAGAACTCGATCGATCATCATGAGCAAGTCCATCTTCTTGAAGCTCTTGTTCATGTAGTAGGAATACCTGTCCGACATGATTTGCTTCATGAGGGTGTTGTCCATGTTATCCGCCAAGGAAGACATGAAGATGATGGGAATGAGCTTGTTCGAGTTGCGAATGAGCCCACGCAGGTCGAACCCGTTGATTCCGTTCATGTTAATGTCTGTGATGATGACATCGTATTGTTCTTCCTTGAATTTGGAATAGGCTTCCTGTGGATCAAGACAGAGCGTCAGGGAGTAGTCTTCTCCGCGCATGCAAGCCTGGACAGTTTTCAGCGAAAACTGCTCATCATCTATGACTAGGATTTTCTTTTTCTCGGACATATTTTTTAAAGATAAATTAGTAACTATCTTTTTTTACCGTTGTGCTTTTATTCGCTGTGCTCATAATATAATTTTATTAAGCAAAAAAATCAAACGTTGTCAAGTAAATTTACCTTCTGCTATATTAAAAAGTGATTAAGAATGTGAATTGTCATTTGGCTGGTTCCCATGGGCACTCGCCATTTGCTTCTATTCCCGTCCGTCCGTTTTGCCCAAAGCCGTTGACTGCTTCATAAACAGCGTCTCGTGAAGGATCTACATATTTGATAAACCATTTGCGAAGTTTGTTTCGCATGACCGTGACACGAGCTTCATATTCTGGAAGATCTACGAGATTTTGTGTTTCGTCCGGATCTTCTGTGAGATGGTATAGTTCATGGGGGCCGTAGGGGTAGCGATGAACGTATTTCCATTCGCGGGAGCGAATCATACGCACTGGGCCGTATTCATCGAAAACGACCACGTCGTCATCTCCTTCATCGTTGCCGGATAGGATGTTATGGGCAAAACTATGTCCAGGGAGTTGCATTTGAAGAGGATTTTCGACGCCTGCGATGTCAAGAATTGTCGGGAAGACATCATAGTGGCTGTGCAGGCCGTCGGTAACCCAGCCGGACTTGATGTGCCCGGGCCATGACATAATGAAGGGGATTTTGACGGATGTGTCGTACATGTTCAATGGGAATGTGCCGTTGCCTTTCCCCCAGATTCCATGGTGTCCCATGTTCATGCCGTTGTCTCCGCTGAAGACGACAAGCGTGTTGTCCATGGCGCCCATGCGTTCAAGTTCGTCCATGATTTTGCCGATTCCGTTGTCCATGGCTGTGATGGCGGTGTAGTAGCCTTGAAGGTTTTCGCGTCTGGATTCAGGCGTGTAGCCCTGTGGGGCTGTCGGCGACTGCCATGGATGTTTGGGCAGGTCTGGCGTGGAATGGAACGGGCAGTTATCATATTGATGCCAAACAGTTTCTGGATGGAAACGCTGTCCCCAAGGGGAGTGCGGCGCCGTATAATGGACGCTGAGGAGGAAGGGCTCCGACTGTCCATCGCGTTCCTTGAGAAAATCAATTGCTTTCTCTGTTACATAATCGGTGACGTAATCGGTTCGACGATAGACCTTTCCGTGATCAATCCATTCATAGTTGTTGTAGTCGCCGCCGCCGAAGGCGTAGGCCTCCCAGTAAGAGTATCCTTTTTGCGGACGGGCGCTGTCCCCCATGTGCCATTTGCCAGAGAAACCGCAGATATAGCCCTCCTTGGCCAGATAATCTGTAAATCCTTCCAATCCATCCAGATAGCCGATGGCACGGTCCTTTCCGCGAAAGACACCATCTGGATCTTCGATGTTTCCTTTGCGGAGCCAATCTTGGATGCCATGATCGGAAGGGATGCGTCCCGTAAGGAGGGAGGCGCGGGCCGGGGAGCAAACGGGGGAGACGCAGAAGAAATTTTCGAAACGGACGCCGTTGGCGGCGATTTTGTCGATATTCGGTGTTTTCAGTTCCGTGTTTCCTGCACAACCGAGGGCCCAGGCCCCTTGGTCGTCGGAGACGAACATGACGATATTCGGACGTGTTTTCATGACTTTTTCATTTATATACTTAAGGTAAAGAAAAACGGTATGATGATAAATATACGCCGCTCTTTTGGAAAAACAACATGTGAAATGGCGGATTGCACATAATGATGAGACAAACAGGGGGATGTCCTATGATGGTGTTGATTTTTCAAGATGGTTCAGATGTGTTTTTTAGGAAAAAAGCGGAAAAAAGATTTGCTTTATTCGAAACATGGGGCATATTAAAGATGTTTTGACAATTTAGACTGATTCCGTGCAAGCGGAGAGGTGGCTGAGTGGCCGAAGGCAGCGGTTTGCTAAACCGTCGTAGGTACAACAACCTACCGGGGGTTCGAATCCCCCCCTCTCCGCCATTTTTGTGCTCAAACAACTCCGAAGTGTCACAATGTGTCACATTCGGAGTTTTTTTTGCCCATGACACTGCTATATTTTATCATGAAAAGTTGATAAAGAACATCCGCCGATATGAGACGGGCCACAACAGTTTGGGAAAATGATGAACAATGACGCGACGAAATAGTCGTAGAAACGTGTGAATGATCATGAGAACTGAAGTGAAAGAAGCCTTGGCAAGGCTAAGAAATAAAATATTGGATTCGGACAATCAGGCCTGTTTCATTGAACGGGAGGAATTGTTGCGAGCACATGCGGCGGATGTGATGGCACAGCCGCCTGAAGAGCGCTATCGTGTTGAGTTTGAACTGCTGATGGACAATCTCTCGACGCCGATTGACGCCGATGACGTTTTCGCAGGCCGCATGCTGGAAGGGCGTTGGCCGCATGAAGAAGGCTTCAGTCGCAATGGCTTATCGTCTCCCGGACACATCACGCTGGCGGTTGAACGTGTGTTGAAGATTGGGCTGCAAGGTATTGCAGAAGAGACAGCACGGAATGCGGAACGGATTGGAACGGAGGAGGCGTTGTATTTTTCACGGCAGACGACGGCTTGCGTGAAGGCGATACGTCGATATTGTCTGCGATATGCGGATGCGGCGGACGCGGCGGGCAAGACGGAAATGGCACGTGCCTTGAGGCAAGTTCCATATGGTCCTGCATATGATATGTTTTCGGCGTTGCAGTCCGTCTGGATGCTCCATTTCATCTGCAGCACGATCTGCGCCGCGCGTGATTTCGCGCCGGGACGGCTAGATCGTTGTCTGATACCATACTGTAATGGCGACCGCCAGAAAATGACGGAAATGTTTGCATTCTTTCTGATGAAATTTAATGAAATCACTGGAACTTGCACGGATAATTATTTGCGGAAACCTGTACCATGCGTCGCAAGCAAGCAATACATCACGCTCGGGCCGGAATACAACGCCATTGATGAACTTTTAATCGATGCTGCGACGGAAGTTAAATTGCCGCAACCAATTCTGAATTTCCGCATTGGAAATGACTATGATCTGGCATCGAAAGCGGCTCATTTGCTTGGACCGCAATGCAACTTCTTCAATGACAAGATGATAACCAATAAATTGCTCAATAGCGGAATTCGTCCTGACGATGCCATGAACTATTCGTTCACGGCGTGCAACCGCGTTGATTTGCCAGGCCGCTTATACAATATCATGCCGCGAATTGATTCCTTTACGGATAGTTGTGGATGGTTCCACAAGGCGATGATGGAAGCGGAAGATGTCACGGATGTGCTTCCGACGCTTCGGCGTGTTGCGCATGATGAAATCGTCAACATGATGAACGCCCGCAAGTCACCTTATTCCAAAGGATTATGCTTCCATTTCGAGTCGTTGTTCATCGACAGTTGTGTGCAAAGTTGTTTGGACATCTGGCGGAAGGGTGCGGAAAACTACCGTTGGCAACATCTGATGTTCATGGGAATCGGAACCATGGCGGACAGTCTTGTCGCATTGGAAAAACTGCGCGAACGCTATGACTATGCTGAAATCAAGGAGATCCTACAATCTGACTATGACGGACATGAAGCGTTGCGGCAGGAAATCATCCGCGACTTCCCCAAATACGGCAATGGTGATGAAACCGTCGATTCCAAGGCTGCTGAAATAGGCAATTTGCTGATTGATGTCTTTGAGGAAGCTGCTCGGGAAGAAGGATTTCTGGCGATGCCGTCATTCTATTCGCTGACTTTGCATCGCGACTATGGCTTGCGCATCGGGGCGACGCCGAATGGTCGCAAGGCAGGAACGCCAATCAGCGAAAATCAGTCGCCGACATACGGCGCAGATCATCACAGCCCGACGGCATTATTGCAAAGTGTTGCATCATTGCCTCTTAAACGCTGTATTTGTGGGGGGCTGAATCTGAAATTCGGCTTCAAGCCGTCAGAAGAGACGCTTGAAGCGATGATGAAGAGCTATTTTGCGATGGGCGGACAGCATCTTGGTTTCACGATGGTCAGCCGCGAGACATTGGAAAAAGCGCGGCAGCATCCGGAGGAATATCGGACGCTGCTCGTACGGAAGACCGGTTTCTCAGAGTATTTTATTGCGTTATCCCCTGCGGAGCAGCAGGATATGATTGACCGCACGGAATACTGACCTTTTTTACGCAGGTTTATTTGGGTAAAGCATCTTTTAGACGGTTGAGGGCTTCCATGAGAATGGAGCGTGGGGTGCCGACATTGAGGCGCATAAAGCCTTCTCCGCCAGAGCCGAACATTTCGCCATCATTAAGGGCAAGGTGCGCCTTGTTGATGAAGAAGTCGTTCAGTTGCTCATGGTTCATGCCGAGGCCGCGGCAATCAAGCCAAACTAGGAAGGAGGCCTGTGGCCTTAATGCCTTGATGCCCGGAAGGTCTTTTTCGCAGAAGCGGATGACGAAATTGATATTGTCTTGCAGATAAGCGAGCATTTCCCGCCGCCATTGTTCGCCATACTGGAAGGCGGCGATCGCGACGATGGGGGAGAACATCGGCGGTTCGCTGAATTCATTCATCTCCAACCATTCGAAGAACTTATGGCGTTTTTTGTCATCGGGGACAACGGTATATGCGCTGACTACGCCTGCAATGTTAAATGTTTTCGTCGGTGCTGCCAATGTGATACTGTTGTGGGCGGCGGCTTCTGAAACGGAAGCAAAGGGAATGTGCTTGTTGTCCCACAACGCCATGTCGCAATGGATTTCATCGGAGACGACAAGAATATTATGCTCCATGCAGAAATCCGCCAGTCTGGAAAGCGTTTCGCGGCTCCAAACCGTGCCGCCTGGATTATGCGGATTGCAGAGGATCAGCATCCGGCATTTGTCATCAACGACGGATGCAAGCTGTTCGAAATCCATTTGATAGATGCCGTCATTACCAAGTTTAAGCGGATTCACGACGACTTGTCGTCCGTTGCCTTCCGGCGTGATGCGGAAGTGGTGATATACAGGAGTCTGGATGATGACTTTTTCATCAGGCTTTGTGAAGACATTGATGGCGAAACCAATGCCTTTGACGACGCCTGGAATGAAGGTCAGCCAGTCTTCGGCGACATCCCAACCATGATGATCTTTTATCCATTTGGTGATGGTCGGCCACAGTTCCGGCGGAGTCACGGTATAACCTAAGATAGGGTGTTGAAGGCGCTTGCGGATGGCGTCGATAATAAAATCGGGCGAGGCAAAATCCATGTCCGCCACCCATAATGGGAGGAGGTCGTCCCGTCCGTATCGTTCCTGCAGGACGTCCAGTTTCAAAGCACCGGTATTGTTTCTGTCTATGACTGTATCGAATGAACTCATGGTTTTCTCTTGTCTATAAAATGAAAATGCAAAATAAATTAAAATAATGGTAAAATCATTTGTTGCAAATTGGAGTGCATGTCTGCTGATGTCTTGAAATGATGAAAATAGGATGAAAATGAACGTTTGGGGGCATAATAATCCAATTATTGTCTTGTCTAACAGCAGGCAGGCGTTATTTTAAAAGCTATCTGAATTGAAATAGAGGCAATCAACCAAAAGGAAGAATATGAAAAACAGCATTAACATCGGTGTCGTCGGGCTTGGAGGGCGCGGCGTCGGCAATCTTCGTTTGATATTACGAATGGATGACGTGCATGTCGTCAGTCTGTGTGATTTGCGCAAAGAACGTCTGGAAAGAGCGTTGCAGGCGGTAAAGGACGCGGGGCGGCCGATGCCGCAGGCGACTCTTGTCTATGAGGAAATGCTGGCCCGTAAAGACATCGACGCCATCTGCGTGTTCTCCGGCTGGAACGAACATCTGCCATTGTGCATCGAAGCGATGAAGGCTGGTAAATACGTGGCGACGGAAGTCGGTGGTGCAAATTCCATCGAACAGTGCTGGGAGACAGTGCGTGTCAGCGAACGGACGGGCATGCCATGCATGCTGTTGGAGAACTGTTGCTACGACCGCAATGAAATGACCATTCTGAACATGGTGAAGCAGGGGCTGTTCGGCGAACTCATCCATGCGGAAGGCGGTTACTGCCATGATCTGCGCGAACATATCGCTCTTGGTTATGAACGCGACCATTTCCGCCATGTTCAGAATCGCAACCGCTGCGGTGAACTGTATCCGACGCATGAGCTTGGCCCCATCGCCAAGTGGTTGAATATCAACAAGGGGAACCGCATGCTGACCGTGAGTTCCATCGCGTCAAAGGCGCGCGGCATGAATGCGTGGGTGGCGGCGAACCGTGGCGCGGATCATCCGATGGCGAGTTGTCCTTTCACGGAAGGTGATGTGACGATCACGACCATCAAATGCGCCCATGGCGAGACGATCATGCTTTGCCATAACACATCGCTTCCAAGACCTTACAGCCGTCGAAACGTCCTTCAGGGAACGAAGGGCATTTGGTCTGAAGACAAGAATTGCATCTATCTGGAAAGAATTAGCGAAAAGGCGGACTGCTGGGAGCCTATTGATAAATACTATGAAAAGTACGAGCATCCATTGTGGAAGGCGTATCGCGAAGGCGGCAAGCTGATGCAGAACAAAGAAGGTCATGGCGGCATGGACTATTTGGTGCAACGCGCTTTCTTCGAGGCTGTTATGGCGGAAACCCAGACGCCGATCGACGTGTATGACACGGTCAGCTGGATGGCGGTGACATGCCTGAGCGAAGACTCCATAGCAAAGGGCGGCATGCCTGTGCCGATGCCCGATTTTACAAACGGCCGTTGGTTCACCCGCAACGACATCGTGCCCGGACCATACTGTCTGGATGAAGTTTGCTGGAAGTATGTTGAAGAGTGGTTAGTGGTTAGTGGTTAGTGGTTAATAGGATGTTACAGTATGGAAGATGTAAATAATAGAGGTTATCTAGTTGTTACGGATACGGTTGCGGCTGATGGAAAGACAGATGTTGCGGATCAGATTCAAAAACTGATTGATGAAAATCCGAATCGCACAATTTACTTCCCCGACGGCGTTTACGTATTGGGCCATCCGATTCTGACGCCCGCCGATCCAAAGAAGAGCATCGATTTGCAACTGTCAAACTATGCTGTTTTGAAAGCGGCGGATGGATGGAACTCTGAAGAGGCGATGGTTCGTCTGGGCGGCGAATGCCCTGCGAACGATATCCGCACGATTGGTAGCAATTACAGTTTCACGGGAGGAATTGTCGATGGAAATGGCGTGGCCAATGGAATTTCCATTGATGGCGGACGTGAGACGAAAATCCGCGACGTGTCCATCAAGCATACGCGTATCGGTATCCACATCAAACATGGTGCGAACTGTGGTTCGTCGGATTCGGACATCATGAGCGTGAACATCGTGGGCAACCGTGCGCGAAATTCCATCGGCGTGCTGGTGGAAGGATATGACAACACGTTGAGCAACATGCGCATAGCGGACATCTATGTCGGAATCGAAGTGCGCAGCAGCGGCAATTCGTTCCGCAATCTCCATCCGCTCTATACCTGCGGTTGGGATGATTACGGCGACAGCACGGGTTTCTGGGATCGTAACGGAAATAATTGGTACAGTTTTTGTTACAGCGATCAGTTCGCCATCGGCTTCCATTTGGGTGCGAACATCTGCAGCATCTTAGACAGTTGCTACTGTTTCTGGTATGCGGGAAAGGCACCGTGGGAGAAAGGCGTGAAAGCGGACGGCATGTTCAATTCCGTCATGAACACCTTCCGCGCGGATTTCCATCCGGAGTCGAAGAAAAATATATTCTTGGAAGTTGCGGAACCAGGCGGTCGTGGCGTGTTGAATCATCCGGTTGTCGGTCGGCAACGTGTGTCTGATTTCGCGTTTGAGAGCTATATTCCCTAAAAGGCAGGGAATGAAGAGATAGAAATGGATATAAGGGATAAAAGGAGAGGCGGGAGTGATAAAAATTGGGCTGTTGCGTACCTTTGAGGTTTTGCAACAGCCTTTTTTGCGGGATAAAGGATTGTTGTTGTGTCAAAGAAAATGCTGTAGAAATGGTATTTTCTTGCAACAAATGGTGCTTATAAAGCATATAAGCCATGTAACAATATAAATAAACCAAAAAGAAAGGCAATTAAGCGATTGGAATTTTATGAGCTTTATTAATATCATAATCAAAGGATGCATAAAATATACCCCATAAACTAATTGGCTGATTTTAAATACTATTACTTTTATGTTATTAGGAATAAAAGTTCCTAACCATAGAACGCCTATCGTTATAGATGTGCCTCCCAAATAGCCAAAGAAGCCAAGATAATGATGGTATGGATATTGTAGTAATTTATTTGAATAATTGGGAATAACTATTCCCATAAACAAAAGATAGCAAAGTGCAGAAAGACATGAAAATAATCCTATTTTTTTTGTTATGTGGGAATGTGTAATTAATGATCCGGTTAAAAATAAAATTATGTATGGCAGGCTAATCAATAACGGATAACACCACGGAGGAGAATCCCAAATCTCAGGTTTGAACATGACAAGGAACATCAAAGGAAGCAAATATCCAAAAGGAATTTTCCTGATAAGAATTGAACAAAGCGGGGCAAGCAAATAGAGACCGCAAAGCATGAACATGAACCAAAGATGAAAGAAAGGTCTGCTGTTGATAAAATTATTGATAATAGCCTTCATAGAGTGTTCTGATTTGAAAAATACAAATATAGAGAATACAATGCTCCAGAATATGGTTGGAAGAAAGATTTTGTTAAATGATTTTTTATAAAACAGTTTATAGGGTATCTTAATCGGAATCAATTTGCCGCTAAGGCAGATAAATGCAGGAACAGCCCAAAAACAACAACTGCAACAACTATTAACTGGAAAAATATCTTGTATATATTGGTTAAGATATGTTCTAACGTGGATAAAAAGAACACATGATATGGCTACAATCCTAATGATAGAATTGCCTCCATCAAGTTGATCGGGCTTAAGATGGCAAGGGGGAAGTAGCAAGTTTATGTAGTATGCTAATTTCTTGGCAAAAATATTCAAATTGAATTTCCTACTACTGTCCATAATTTTCTGAAGCATAAAAAGAAAGCATAAACTCCTCTAATATGTTCTGAAGAAGCTTATGCGTTCTTTTTATAGCTGAATGCACATGCTATTATTGTTTGTTACGAAATAATTGAACGGCTATTGAACGTCCACGAGCCACTGCTGGAGTTCCTTGATGGCGTTGTCGGTATCCATAACCCATTCCGCGTCGCATGTTTCCAATGTGCTCTTGATGGCCGCCGCGGCGGGGCTGGCCGGATAGGCGTCCATGATTTTCTTGGCTTCGCGGCAATTGGCGGCGAGATCGGGAAGAGCCTTGATGAGGTTCTTCACATCCGTGATGACGGCGAAACGGTCGGCATCGCCTGCAAGTTCATGATAGAGCTTCATGCCGTCGCGGGCGTTGCGGAGGAGGACCATGCCCATGTTACCGGAGAAATTCGAGAATTTGCTCATGACGGTTGCGAAATTGCCTGTGATGGCGGGATCGTGGCCGTCCGGGAAGATGTGCTTCGGATCGAAATGGTCCGGTTTTTCGAAATCGTTGCGGAAGCGGTCGCGGTCCTCCTTCTTGCGGAAGTCCGGAATGGTGATCGGCTGGCCGCCGGCGATGGAGCTGCGGCCGGCCATGATGCCTACGATCGTGACGTCGCTGGCGGAATAGACGTCCCATGGGGCTTTTTCGCCTGTAAGGATTTCGCGCGCAAAGTAATAGAGCTCCCAGAAATCGCCGCCGCCGTGTCCCATGGTGTCCGCCAGATCGCCGAGTGCGGGCCATTCGGGCTTTACGTTCAGGATGCGGCCGTGGCCGGAACTTCCGATACGAACGTAGCAATTGCTTGTGAAATCAAGAAAACCGCGCGTGCCCCAGATGCGCTTGGAATGTGTATCGCAAGAACTTGTACCGATGAGATTGCGAACGACACCGCCGTTGCTCATGTGGATGAGCGACGCGCCGATACGTGCGTTGCTTTTCGTCGGAATGAAGCCTGGCAGTGGCTCTTTAACTTCGTAGGCGACGACGCTTTCGGGCCGAAGGCCCGTGATCTGCATGACGGGGCCGAGCGAATGCGTGTTGTAGTGGTGCGAATGATACCATGAACGCCAGTTGTGCGCCTCATAGCCGGGGATGACGGGAACACCGTCGATGTAGGTGTAACTGAGGGAGCGGCAGTCGTGGTTGTAGTCGTATTCCGCGTAGGTGAAATCGCCGAAAATGCCTTGCTGCCAGAGTTTTTTCGCATATTGGTTGACCTTCATGAAGGGGTAGTTTTCAAGAAGGTTATAGACTTTGCCAGACTTTTCAACTGCTTCGACGAGTTGGACGCCTTCGCCCGGCGTGGCGAACGACGTGACTTCGCACATGACGTGTTTCCCTGCGTTAAGTGCTTTGATGCAGTCTTTTGCGTGGGCGGGGAACCATGTGGCGACGAGCACGGCATCAATGTCGGACGCGAGAAATTCGTCTTCGTTGTCCGTCACAAAAGCGTTTGGAAGGTTTTTCTGGAAACGTTCGCGCATGTGCAGATTGTAGTCACAACCTGCGACGACGTCAATGTTTAGCGCGTTGGCACAGGAAATGAACGAACTGCCGCGGCCAAGTCCCCAGATACCGAGTTTGATGCGTTTGTCTGTGTTGAAGATACTCATGTTTACTCCTTTAGTTTAATGTGACGTTTTCCGTGCATTCGTTGTTTTGTGCGTCAAGCCATGTAAGTTTGTAGTTGCCGCGGAAGCCGCGGAAGGCGACGTTGCCGTCCGCATCGGCTTTCACGCAGGTATTGGTGCGCCATTCACGATTGATGAGATCGTTCATGGCGAAATAGGCGGGCTTCGGCTCCATGTTGCGGGAGAACAGGCCTGAGACGGACGGTTCGCCAGGCGCGCCGCAGTCATCGACGACGTTCCACCATGTGATACCCATCATCGGTTTCAGGCTGAACCACAGGCGGTAGAGATTGCGAGTGATGACGGCTTGGATGGCCTGCCCGCGTTCGTCGTTGTTGGGGGCGGTAATGGTGATTTCGCTCAAGTGAATAGGAAGGCCGGCCTTTTCCAGACGGCTGAATTTTTCATAGACGACGGACGGCGATTCGGTTTCCGTCTTGCCGTCGGCGATGTCCAGACAGGTCTGCGGATTGAAGAGATGCATCTGCGCGCCCATGATGTCGATTTTGCATTTGCGTTGCAGAAGATCTTGTACTTGATTGAGATAGGCATCTGTCATGTTGTAGTCGTTGATGTTCAGTTTCGCCTTGGCGGGGAAGACGCTTTCCGCGATTTTGAAGGCGCGGTAGGTGTAGTCGCCGGGCATGGGGCCGTATGTGCTCTTGCAGATGCGGGAGCCTGGAACCATGAGGCCTTTGCCGTAGTCCGTGGCGCTTTCGTTGACGACGTCCCAACTGTCGATTTTGTCACCGTAGCGGAGGGCGATTTCGATGATACGGCGGGCGATGACAGTGTTGAGGCGTGTTGTGAATTCTGGGAAGCGATCCGCGAATTCATCAGCGGTCATGTCTTGGAAGCAGGAAGCCAAAGCATTGCCTGGCAGGCGATTGTTTTGCGGATTACGGTCGAGCTTTGCATATTTTAGAACATCGAACGGGACGCTGTTCATGAGCCAGTCTGGATACTGCCATGTGTTATTTCCCCAGACAATCGTATGTCCATGCAACCGAATGTCTTTTGAAAGACAGAACTCAACGACTGGATCGACGGCGGGGCGGCGCCAATGGGGCTGTTCTTTGGGATTCGGGCAGTTGTTCCAGAAGAGCGGCGTGTCACGAAAGGAGGGGGCGAAACGTGGTTGCCCTTCGATGAATTCAAGCGTCTTCCAGTAAAAGGCGATGGTTGCGGAATTGAAGAGAGTGCCGTAAAGATTGCGGTATTTCTCGTTGCGTTCGTCTGTTCCAAGCTGGTCAAAATTGAAAATATGGGCGCCGAAGATGAACGATGACGATGTCTGTTCGATTTTGACGTCCGCTCCTTTGGGGGCTTGTGTCTTGAAGACACCGTCCGCCTTGCGGTTGGTTTCGATATCACGGTCGATTTTGGCTTGGACACCGTCGTTCCAGCGATCCCAATAGCCTTGTGACATCGCTTGTTTCCAATCAGCCATGGTTGACATGTAGCACTCCTTGATGAAATCCATTGTCAAAAAAACACATATTATATAGTAATGTATTGTTCAAGTGATGGGAATCAAGGCGGACGCTCTTGACAATCGGCATTTTGGTGATTAGACTAAAGAGCGATGGAAACAAAGGGGCTGTTGATGACTGAGTTTGCATGACATATTGAACAAGGAGTTCCCATGAGAAGAAAAATCAGCATGTGTTTTATTGGTTGCGGCCAGTTTTGCCGTTGTTTCGTGCCGTTGTTCAAGAAGCATCCGGATGTGGAGTACGTCGCCGTGTGCGATTTGATTCCAGAGAAGGCGCAGGAATATCATGAAAAATTCGATGTGCCGATTGTTCCAACGTTTGAAGATGCGATTTCGGATCCGAAATTCAACGCCATCGCCATTTTCGTGCAGCGCCATCTTCATGGACCTTTGGTCATTCAGGCCTTGAAGGCTGGAAAGAACGTCTATAGCGCCGTGCCAGTCGCCAGCAAGATAGAGGAAATTTTTGAAATTGAACGTCTTGTGCGCAAGACTGGACTGATTTATTCCATGGGCGAAACAGGATATTATCGTGCTTGCGCCGTTTTCTGCCGCGAAAAAATGGCTTCCGGCGAGATGGGTGACTTTGTCTATGGTGAGGCACAGTACAACCATGACCAGCGTCATTTTCATTATGAACATGAAGGTCCGAATTGGCGGCAGGTCGCGGGCATCCCGCCGATGCTGTATCCAACGCATTCAACGTCCATGATTCTCGGTTGCCTGCCACATGTTTATGCAACGAAAGTCTGCGGCTTCGGCTACCGGGAGAAATATATGACAGATATTTTCGGTGAAAACGGCGTCAATCTTTGGAACAATCCATTCTCCAACACGGCGATGCTCTGCCAGCTGTCCAACGGCGGCGTGGCGCGAATCAGTGAAAACCGCCGCCTCGCGTTTGCGGGGCCGAATTCATACATTTCGCAATTCTACGGTTCGGAAGGATGTTATGAATTCGCCGTGTCGCACCACTACTTTTCACACTGGAGCAAGGAAGACCGAAAGAAACTGATCATGGAAGAAGTGACGAAAGAACTTCTTCCAGAAAGCGTTACGGCAGTTTTGAATAATCCCGACACGCCGCAGCGTATCAGCGACGGCATGGGCTTCTGGGAGAGTTCGCCGCGGCAGCATACGGAACGGATTCCGATTGAAATTCGCAATGATCGCAATGGCCATAACGGCTGCCATCATTTCATGGTCGATGACTTTTGCCAGGCGATGGCGACGGGATTGCTGTCGCCGACGAATATTTGGCAGGCGGCGCGTTTCAACCTGCCGGGACTGGTCGCGCATCAGTCTGCGTTGCAGGGCGGCATCTTAATGGATGTTCCGGATTTGGGCGAACCGCCGTCAGACTGGCCCGTACTGAAATTGGATTGACGCGTCTCAAAGCACTGAAAAATCACGGAATGCATTTTGCCACTTGCTTGAAAATAGCCGCGCAGCGGTCGCAGTGGGTGCAGTTCTGGGCGCAGGCGGTGCCGATGCCGCTGGTTGCCCAATCGTGCGGGAATGACTTGTTGTCGATGATGACAGGGGAGAAGAGGGCGGAATGGACGGGATCCAGAAGGTCGAGCAGATTGCCGTCATAATTTCGTGACGCGTAAGCTTCCACGATTTTCGTGGGATTGACGATGCGCCGCGTGGCAAGTTTGCAGAAGGAGACGTAAGGTTCCCATAGGGACGCGTCTTCCGGGCGGATCCATGTGGCGCGGATGATGTCCTCAAATGCATGGTCGAGACCGAAGTGCTTCTGGCAGAGCATGAAGGAGAAGTCGAATCCCTTGGCGTTGGTGGCCTGTTTCGCGCGGTTGTGGCCGTGGATATTGTCATGGAACGTCTGGAACGGACATTCGCGGATGCAACCGCTGTTTAGCTGAATGCCGATGCGTTTTCCGTTTTGTTCCGCCCACCGGGCGGCTTGTTTGACGTATTCCAGATCGCGGTGGTGTTCGCGTGAAAGATAGAATTCGTCGAAAATGTCCGCCACAGCTTCAAATCCAATCGTGCCATGGGCGCGCATGTTAACGGAGGCGCGGATTTTGATAGACGGAAAATTCCGTTTCAGGATCGTCGCTATGAAAGGCGATGTGGTCGTGACGATATTCGGAAACAGTCCGAGCTTGTCCATTTCCATGAGGACGTTTTTGACCAAATCCACTAATTCATAGCTGATGGCTTGCTCGCCATAGCAGTTGCAATTGAAAAGTGTGTCGAGCTTGAGGCCATTTTGGCGGGCCCATGACAAGTCCACAACGAGCCGTTCACGGAGTTCCGGCGTGAAGTCCGGGGCAGGGCGGCATGAAAGGACGCCCGGCCATGCGAAAAAGACTTCACCTATGCGTTTTTTCCACGGTGAACACGCATGGATGAAGTCTTCGTTGAAAAAATGCCCGACGGCGAGTTTTCCGCCAGACGGGCATTGACTGGAGTCTTGGTTATTCACTTACTTCGTTCCAAGACAGCCTTTTATTGAGGCTAGTCAGTGGTTTTTCTGTTCTTCAACGAACGTCTCGATTTCCTTCAGGGAGACGTTGCCGACGCTGGAGACGAAGTAGCTTCTGGTCCACAGTGTAGGCAGACGGGACTTCAGTTCCGGGAACTTCTCACGGAGAACATGGGATGTGTAGGCTTTGATCTTGCCGATGATGGAGCAGACGCTCTGATCTGGCGGGATCTCAATGCGAAGGTGGACGTGGTCGCTCATGACTTCCGTGGAGTAGAGCTTGTAGCCGAATTCGTCCTGCTTTTCATGGAGAAGCTGGAGCAGGCATTCGTCCACGCCATTGACGAGAACCTTCCGCCGATATTTCGGGCAGAAGATGACGTGGTACTGGCAACTGTAGCGGATGTTGTTGACGTACTGGTACTCTTTTGGCAGGTTGATGATGTCCATTTGCTAACTCTTTTGTTTTTTTTCCAACATACCCAAGACAAAAAAATGAAAAATCCAACTAAGGGATTAAAGTAAACGCTATTGAAAAAAAATCCACTAAAAAAAGTAAATAAATCATGAAATTGTGACGAAAAAGATAGCTTTAGGCAGTATTTCCCCCATTTTTCATCATGAAGGAAATGTTTTTTATGGACGAAACGGAAGAAAAGGCAATAGAAATAAAGATTGGGCGTATCGGCACATTGACCTATATGATGGGCGGTCTGGTGACGTTGTTCTGCTGGATAATGTGATACGGCCATGACTGGGCTTGACATCGCCTGTCTGGTCAAAATCTATTTTGTTTTTCTGAAGTTTGGCGGTGACAAGGCCTATCAGGCGCCAGATCCAGGAGGATGAACAATCTCTTATTATTTTAAGGTATATATATGGAAACAATGACACCAAGGGAAAAATTTTTCGCGGCGTTGGAACGACGACCGATCACAGGGCGCGTGCCGCATTTTGAATTAGTCTTCTTTCTGACGATGGAGGCGTTTGGCAAAGTCCATCCGACGCATCGCCATTTTTCGCAATGGGATCAGATGAGTGCGGAAGAACAGGCTCTTCAGATAGAGGATGTTGCGGATTTGTATGTGAAAATCGCTGAAAAGTATGAACATTCGGCGATTTTCTACCACGGTCCGGGCGGATGGGACGAGACGGCGACGCGGCGCTGCTTCGAGCGAATCGAAGAGCTGTCCAACCATCGTTATGCGTTGATGATGCATGGTGACAGCACGTTTTCGTTACCGGACGGAAAGCACATGATGGACTTCTCCGTCCGCATGATGGATGACGTGCAAGGCTTGAAGGACGAAGCAGAGCGGTCGTTGGAATGGCATTTGAAGCATGCGGAGCGTGTGAAATCGTGGGGCACACTGGACACGTTCGCGTTGTGTGCGGACTATTGCTTCAACACGAATCCGTTCTTCTCTCCTGATCAGTTTGCGGAATTTGTGGCACCGTATCTGAAACGGCTGATTGCGGGATATCGCGAGATGGGCTATCATGTCATCAAGCATACGGATGGCAACATCATGCCGATATTGGATCAATTGGTCGATTGCAATCCCCATGCGTTGCATAGCATTGATCCGCAGGGGCATGTGGATATCGCGGAGGTGAAGCGACTGGTCGGCGACAAGGTCGCGTTGATTGGCAATGTGAACTGTGCGGCGTTGCAGACGGGCACGGACGAAGAGGTGGAGGAATCCGTTCGATATGCGTTGGAAAACGGCATGCCCGGATATGGATATGTCTTCAGTACAAGCAATTGCGTTTATACGGGCATGCCGTTGAAACGCTATGATTTCATGCTGGATTTGTGGCGGAAATACGGAAACTATTCGTAAAATGGCCGATTGAAGCTATCTTATTCCAGATTTTCGTTCAGTTATTTAAAAAGGAAAAGCCCATGAAAATGAAAACATTGACGTTGAGTTTGATGACATGCCTAGCGGCGACGGTTGGCGTGGCCGCGGAACTGCCGGAATTGGCGAAAAATCTGCCTGTGACATTCGCTTACGATGGCAAGCCGTTCAAGCCGGAAGAATGGAACCCTGCGGAGAAAAAAATGGACGCGGAGAAATCGCAGATGATCTACACGTCGCCTGACAACAAGCTGCGAGTGACCGTGACCTATCGCCAGTTTGCTGACTTCCCCGTAATCGAGACGCATCCTGTTTTGGAATGCATCGGTGATGAGCCGACGGCAATCGTCGATGACTTTAAGTCGTTGCATTTCAGACGCGCATGCAATTCAAACGGTGTGAAGGTCCGCCGCGTGACAGGCACGAAATGCAACTTCACGGATTTCACACGCCATGACGTACTTCTGCAACGTCGCCATGAATGCGACTGGCTGCATCTGACGACGGACGAAGGCATGTCCACTTCGACATGGCTGCCGTATTTCGGCATTGATTTCGATCCAATGAACGGCGTCGAAATGGCAATTGGCTGGACGGGGGCGTGGCGGGCGGACATGCAATACGGTGGCGAATTCTGGCTGACGACCGGAACGCAGGATTCGACGCATTTCAAGATGTTGCCTGGCGAGAAGTTCATCATGCCGTATGTCGTGATTTATGAACGTCGTAACAAATCTGTCGAAGACGGTTTGGTGGAATTCCATCGTTTCATCATCGAGCACAAGACGCCGCGTGACGCCAATGGAAAGATTTTTGATCCGCTGATGCCCGTTTCCGCCAGCGGTGGCAACAAGACAGACGCCAACATGTTGAAAATCATCGACTTCGTTGTGAACCGCTTCAAGATTCCGTTCGATGTCTTCTGGGTTGACGCCAACTGGTATGGCAAGCATCGTGAAGTCGTGCAGGACACGAACTGCGGCGCGGACTGGTTCCAGTGGGCAGGTGATTGGCATCCAAATACTTGGAGCCATCCAGACGGCAATCTGAAGAAAGTGTCTGACGCCGCTCACGCCGCCGGCATGCGCTTCCTGGTGTGGTTCGAGCCCGAACGTGCGACGGATCTGACGCAGATCGTGAAAGACCATCCCGAATACTTCCATCGCACGAAGAAGAATCCGGGCGGCGGCCATTATCTGCTTGATTTGGGCAATCCGGATGCGTTGAAATGGATCATCGAAGAAGTCTCCCGCAACATCCGCGAAAGCGGCATCGACATCTATCGTCAGGATTTCAACTGGGGCGGCCTGTCGCGCGTCGTCTGGCATGACACGGATGCCGAAGACCGCAAGTGCGTTTCGGAAATCAAGCATATCAACGGTTTGTGGGCCTTCTGGGACGAATTGCATCGCCGTTTCCCGAACCTGATGTTCGAAAACTGCGCGTCCGGCGGTCGCCGCATGGATATTGAAATGATGTCCCGTTCGCACAGCTACTGCCGCGACGACGCGCATATGGCACCGGGCTGCGACGAACTGACGCAGAACATCACGATGAATACGACGCCGTACATTCCGTTCACTGGCGGCGAGACGTTCACGGTTCCCGTCTATGACACCTACGCCTTCCTGAGCCGTCTGGGCGCGGGCACCGTCTTCACGCCGACGGATTTCCAAGGCATGATTCTGAAGCGCGAACCGAGCGAGAAGGAAATCGAATGGTTCCGCAAGGTGTTCGCCGTGGCGTTCCGCATGCGGCCATACTACTTCGGTGACTTCTATGCGTTGACCGATGCATCATACGATGGTTCCGATATTTACTGCGGCTACCAGCTCAATGACGCGAAGAAGGGCGAAGGCTTCTTCAGCCTCTTCCGCCGCGCGGCCTGCCCGGAGGATACGTTCCATCTGAAACTGCGTGGAATCGATCCCGACGCGACGTATGTCGTGGAGGAATTCGAAGGGGAGACAACCGAAATGAAAGGTTCTGATTTCGCTCGTCAGACGTTGACATTCCCGAAGCCGCGCACCTATAAAGTGGTGTTTTACAAGAAGAAGTAAATCATAGCAGTTAAAAACAACGGGCCCCGCCATTATTCATAAATGGCGGGGCCTGCTTGTTTTTAGAGATAGGCGTTTTAGGTCTGGATGTTCTTGATATGCTGGATGTTCTGGAAAAAGGAAAAACGCGAATCCTGAACCTCCAGTGAATCCAGTGAATCCAGAAGAACGTTCAGATTGTTCTCAGAATATGCGTCAGCACACGACCGATGGAATTGGCCATGAGTGTGAAGCCGAGATCGTTGGGATGGACGCCGTCCATCGTGCATTCGTTTTCGAATTCGCCGAGGAAGAACGTCTCACCATCGATGTAATAGACGTTTTTGTCTCCGGCGGCGCGGGCCTTGCGGAAGCTGTCGATGACGACATCGCGCCGTTCGATGGCGGAGTCCGGATTGGTGGCGACGTTCGGGCGGGAAATCATGACATACGGGACGTCCGGATTCTTCGCGCGGATGATTTCGTAGAACGGAAAATGCGTCTTTGCAAGATGTTCAACGTTCGGCGCGTTGTGGTCGTAGTCGCAGACGAAGATGGACATGGGCTGTTCCGCAAGATATTCCGCGATGGTTGGTTCGCCTTTTGCCTGGCCGGAAAAGCCGTAGTTGACGAAATCCATCTTGAGTTTACGGGAGATGATGTTTTCATACGTCAGACCAGGCCGTGTGGCGGCGGTGCCATGGACAATGGACGAGCCGTAGAAAATGATGGGCTTGAGGTCGCGATAGGGGCGGCCCGGCTGGAGGACGGCGTCTTGCTGGAGACCGACATAAAGGTTTTTCACGACGGAATGCACTGGGAAGTTGATTGTGAAACTGCGGAGCTTCCTTGTGGCGAACCGCTGGATCTGCTCGTAGAAATCCTTCATGTCATACGGAGGGAGCAACGGGCGAATGAAGCGCGAATCCTCTGGCGTGTCTTCATAAAGATCGAAACCTGCGGAACTTGCAAGCGTCAGATGGGATGAGCGGCCGATGTTGATGTAATCAACATGGATGGCGACATACTGCGAATCCGTCGTGAAACGAACGCGACCGCCCGTGCATTCGCGTTCAAGACGCGCGACGCCGGGGCTGACTTTGGCAGCGACGTCTTCCGGCATGCGGCGGAAGAACGGCTGGTTTTGATAGTCATACAAACCATAGACGTTGAACGGCGGCTTGCGGATATCGTGGAAGCGGATATCCGGCGCGTCCAGCTTGGTTTCGATGATCATGTTGGGGTCGATTTCTTTATAGGCTTCCGTCATGGTGAAGTTCCTTTGTGACGTGATAATTTGATGACATAGGCGGTCCCGCAGGAGCGGGACCCTCCCATTTATAATTCGTCGAGAACGGCTTTGATGATGTCCGTCGGGCTGTCGTTGAAACCATGGATGGCGATGACGACGTTTTTATCGTAATTGAAATAGAGGAGCTGTCCGGCCATGCCGCCTTTGGCGTAGCCACCCATCGTCTTATGGAGTTCGAATGTTCCAAGTGCTTGATTGACAAATTCTTCGCTTAGAATCCGCTTGCCGTTGTAAACACCTTTCTGCAAATACAGGAGGCCGAGTTTTGCCATGTCTTCCGTCGTGATGTAGAAGCCAGTGGCGCCGATGGGATAACCGAGCGGGCAGGTGGAGAGGGCATATTCACGGTATTTCATGGGGCGGAAAAGTTCATCGCGAAGGAAATCGTTCAGTAACCGACCGCTGACGGCGGTGACGACGCGGGAGAGGATGTAGAAGCTCAAATCCGTATAGACGCTCTTGGTGCCAGGCTCGTACGTGAGCTTGATGGAGAAGGCATGGCGCAGATGGTCTTCAGGGAAGTCCGTCATGCGGCGTGCGTCGATGTCGAGATTGTCTTTTGGAGCGAAGCCTGTGCGGTGCATCATGAGATTGCGGATGGTGACTTCCTTCCACTTCGGATCGACATCTTCGGGGAACATGTCTTTGAAGAGCGGATAAATCTTGTCATCGACCGTTAACTGCTTGCGGTCCTGTAGGATACCAATGGCGGTGACGACAAATGCCTTCGCTACGGAGTAGGTATTGTGGCAGTTGTTGGACGTCGTGACATGCTTCACGTAGCTCTTGCCGTCTTTGATCATGCAGATGTCATAGACGTAGCCTTTCTGCTGTTTGGCGACTTCCGCCATGTGTTCGAGCGCGGTGGGAAGCGGCTCGGCCTGCGAAATGCATTCTGCGACGGCGCAGCCCAGACCAAGAATGATGGACAGTGACTTTCTCATGTTGTCTCCTTTGTTTTTTTTGTAAAATTATTGGTGGAAAATATTGTCAATAAGCGAATTGGAAGATGCAGAAGCCAATGTATATGGCGAGAAGGAGGATGCCTTGCAGACGCGACATCCGGCCGCTGAAAAACGGCGGAAGCGTCAGAAGCGCCATGACGAAAAGCATGACGGGAATGTCAACGGCTAGCGCCGTTGGCACAGAACCGATGTATTTTTCCAGTGGAATTTCAAAGGGCCGGATAGTCGTCGCCGTCCCGCTGACGAGAACGATGTTGAAGAGATTGGCGCCGATGATGTTGCCGAGCGAGAGGGAGCCGTGTCCTTTGATGAGCGATGTGATGGCGGTGACGAGTTCGGGCAACGATGTACCGAGCGCCACAAGTGTCAGGCCGATGACGGCTTCGGGAATGCCGATTTTTTTGGCGATGATGGTCGCGTTGTCAACCAAAAGATCCGCGCCCCATGCGATCAACGCCGCTCCGACGATGAGCAGGGCGATTTGCTTCCAAAGCGGTTTTTCCGTTTCTTTTGCTTCGTCTTCAGAAGGTTGCAGTTTGCTTTTCTTTGCCTGGTAAATAGTTGCGATGATGTAGCCGATGAAATACGCGAGGAAGAAAATGCCGGACAGCCTGCTGAATGCTCGATAATAGACGGCGATGGCCGCGTAGATGATGGCCGCGGCGAAGAAGAAAATTACGGAAGATTGGAACGCTTTAGCATCGACTTTCGGCGGGCGGACGGCGATGGTGACGGCGGCAATGAGGGCGGTGTTGCAGATGATGGAGCCGATGGCATTGCCGTAGGCGATTTCACCGTGGCCTGTGACGGCGGATGTCGCGGAGACCATGACTTCCGGAAGCGTCGTGCCGATGGAGACGACGGTCGCGCCGATGATGAGTTCGGAGACATGGTAGTGATGGGCGATTTCCGTTGCCGCATCGACGAACCAGTCGCCGCCTTTGATGAGAAGCACGAGGCCGAGAGTGAACAGAAGACAGGGGACTAGCATTGTGAAAACTCTCCATGTTGAAATGACACACAAACTAAATACTATAATAATATAGGTAAAAAAAGCAATTCAGACGGAAGGAAGGTTGATATGTTACGGGAATCATTGGCAAATCATTTTCGGCGGATATATTTTATGTTGATTTGTTCAACAGTGTCCATAAGAATGGTGTTCAATTAAACATGGAGAAAACATGCAGGCGTTGAGTTCATTGGATTACGGGATCATCGGTTTGTTTCTGGTGGTGACGGTCATTGCAGGCTTCTGGATGACGCGTCGTGCCGCAGGCAGTCTGGACGACTATTTTCTAGGTGGACGAAGCATTCCATGGTATTTTCTAGGCATTTCCGGCATGGCGGCGTGGTTTGACCTGACGGGCACGATGATCATCACGAGCTTCCTTTACATGTTGGGACCGCGTGGTTTGTACATCGAGTTCCGCGGCGGCGCGGTTCTCGTTTTGGCGTTCATGGTGGCCTATACGGGCAAATGGCATCATCGGTCCGGCTGCATGACGGGCGCGGAATGGCTGGTCTTCCGTTTCGGTAAAGACAAGGCGACGAATGCCTTGCGACTGCTGTCGGCATTCATGGGCGTCGTCGGGACGATCGGCATGCTGGCGTATTTGGTGCGCGGTACTTCGTTGTTCATGGGGATGTTCTTCCCGTGGCCGCCGATGACGATGACGTTCATTTTGATCGGTCTGACGGCGATCTACACGATGTGTTCGGGCTTCTATGGTGTTGTATTGACGGATGTTGTACAGAGCACGATTATTCTGATCTCCTGCTTGGTCGTCGCTTTTATGGCGTGGCATCAAGTTCCGGATAGTACGGCGTTGGCCGAGACGGCGCGGCAGGTCACTGGAAATGTCTCGTGGACGGATTCCATGCTGGCGTTGAAAACAACCATGCCGAAAGGATACGAAATCTACGAATCACTGACGATGTTTGCGGCTTTCTATTTGCTGCGCAACGTGTTGGGCGGTATGGGAAGCGGCGGTGAAGGCCGTTATTTCGGTGCGCGAAACGACCGTGAATGCGGCTTGCAATCCATGTTGCAGGGCATCACGGTGGCGTTCCGCTGGCCGATGATGATTGGTTTCGCTGTCATGGGCATTTATCTGATCGCACGAGAACTTCCTGACAGCCAGGCAGTTGCGCATGTGACAGAGGTTGTCAAGCAGATGGCTCCTGATGTGACGCAGGCTCATTGGCACGATGTAACCAGTTCAATTGTGAACTCGCCGGAAAAATGGTCGGCGGAAGGCATCGACCAGTTGAAAGGACTGCTGGGCGCCGATTGGCAGAAGAAGCTGCCGGTCATCGGCTACCATGGCGTTGTGAATCCGGAACAGATTCTTCCAATGGTGCTGATGCGCGTCATTCCCGCTGGCTTGAAAGGAGTGCTGATCATGGCGATGCTAGCGGCGATGATGAGTACGCTGAACACGGCCGTCAACGGCACGGGAGCGTTGATTGTGAGGGACTTCTATCAGAATTTGATCCGGCCGAATGCGAAGAACCGTGAACTGATTGCGGTATCATGGATTTCGTCATTGGCGATTGTTGCGGCTGGTTGCTGGATGGGCGTGTCCGCAGGAAGCATCAATGAACTGTGGGGATGGATTATCATGAGTTTGGGCGCGGGCGGTCTGGCTCCCGGACTGCTTCGTCTCTATTGGTGGCGTTGCAACACGACAGGCATGTTCATGGGCACGTTGCTGGGTGGCATCGGCGCCGTTTTACAGAAGATTTTCATGCCTGAAATGACGGAAGGATGGCAGTTCCTGACGATGGGGCTGTTGTCATTCATCGGCACGATCGGTGGTTCGTTGCTGACGAAGCCTACGAATCGCGACGTGTTGGAGAACTTCTACAAGACGACTCGTCCGTTTGGCTTCTGGGGACCGTTGAAGAAAACGCTGCCAGAAGACGTTCGCGTGAAGATGGATGCAGAAAATCGCAATGACATTCTGACGATACCGTTTGCGCTACTTGCGCAAGTGACGCTGTTCCTGCTGGCGATGCAAGTCGTCATCAAGGCGTATTCGTCCATTGCATGGACGTTGCCGCTCTTCTTGATCGGCGTCATCGGTTTGCGGATCTTCTGGTGGAAACCGTTGTGGAAACTAAGTGACAAATAATATAAGGAAAAGATCATGATCAAAACCACAATTAACGTCGAGGGAATGGCTTGCCCGCATTGCGAAGCACGTGTCAATCAAGCTGTGAAGAATGCGTTCGCCGTGAGCAAAGTGACGTCGGACCATAACAAATGCATCACGGAAGTGTTTTCCGAAAACGAACTGGACGAAGCGAAAGTGCGTTCGGTCATCGAAGGCGAAGGCTTCAAAGTGACGGGCGTGAAATCCGAACAAGCGAAAAAAGGACTCTTTTCATGGAAATGACGAACAGCGTCTGGGGCAAAGGGCAATTGATGGCGATGTCCGGCCTGGAAGGGTGGACGGATTACGCAGCAGGGCTGGTCTTGCGAACACGTGAAAACGGCGTGATCGATTTGAAATATCCTGTCGTCGGCGGGCGGATTGTGCTTTCGGAGGACAAGCCGCAAAAATGCCTGTTGCTTTCAGATGCGTTCGAAACAGAGCATGCGAAAGGCGTCATTGTTGATGCATATCATATTCTTATAGAAGGAAATGCATCAGTTGAGAATCTGCCGGATGCGTATGCGTCGTTGACGGAAGGAAGCCGCCTGCTGGTCGGTCTCCGCAAGCATTTCGATCCATCGTTGATCCATGCGGATATCGATGGCTTGTTTGCAAAATATGTCTCTTATTACAAAGGACTTCCGACGTATGGGACGATGGCTCCGCTGGAACGGATGGCGTTGCAGAAGGCGTATTCGCAATTGAGAGGGCAGATTTATTCGCCGTATGACGGTTTTCCGCATTTCTGGAGCACGCCGGACCGCTGGCCCCATCGCAAGATGTGGTTGTGGGACAGCGTATTCCATGCGATCGGCATCCGCCATTACGATATAAAATTGGCGAAGGACATTCTGCGGGCCGTATTGGAATATCAGCATGACGACGGGCTGATTCCGCACATGATGGCTCCCGACGGATGTTCGAAAATCACGCAGCCGCCTGTATTGGCGCTCGGCCTGAAGATGGTGCTCGAAAAGGAAACCGACGATGAATTGATGGCATACGCGCTGCCAAAGCTAGCGGCTCATTTGCAATGGATTATGAAGAATCGCGACACAGACGGCAACGGTCTTGTCGAATGGAACATCGAAGGCGATCCGATGTGCCGTTCAGGCGAAAGCGGCATGGACAATTCGCCGCGTTTCGATGCGGCGACGCAATTGGACGCGACGGATTTCAATTCGTATCTTTCGATGGAATGCGAAATCGTCGCCGAATTTGCTGAACATCTTGGAAACAAAGCGATGGCGGCGGAATGGAAGGCGCATCATGAACGTTTAAACCGCCTCATGCGCGAAACGATGTGGTGCGAATCGGAACGTATTTTCATGGATGTCGATGTGACGACAGGCAGGCAGACAGGCGTTTCCGCGTCCTCTGGCTTCCTGCCGTTGATCTGCGGTGCCGCGACGGCGGAACAAGCGGCCTTGATGGTGAAGAATCTTCTTGATCCTGAGACGTTTGCGACACCATGGCGCGTTCCGTCCATCAGCCGTAAATGCACGGCGCAGTATCAGAAAGACATGTGGCGCGGGCCTGTCTGGCTCAACATCAACTGGCTGATTGCATACGGTTTGAAACGCTACGGCTATGCGGCGGAAAGCGTTGATTTGCGGCAGCAGACGCGTCGCATGGAGTTAAAATACTACGAAAAGTACGGGACGTTCTTTGAATTCTTCGATGACCGCGACGAATGTGATCCGCCGTTGCTGTTGCGCAAAGGCTGCAACGAACAGGAAGGAAGCGGTTACCATCAGGTCTTTTTCGATTACGGCTGGAGTGCGTCTTTGTTCGTGGATTTCACGGCCGAACCATGATGAAACATAAAAAGGATGTTTGATTTCTGGTTGGTTTGATTTGGAAATCAGGCAAGACGGTGTAAGTTGTATCTATTGAGAAAGAGTAAAGGGTTCACCATAGAACAAAGAGGATTGTAAAATGGCGTTACCATTTCCGGAAATCAAAAAGAAGCTAGGCTTCGGCTGCATGCGTTTTCCAATGAGGGATGGCGAAGTCGATCTGGATCAAGTCAGCCGCATGACGGATTTATTTATTGAGCGTGGCTTCAACTACTTCGATACGGCGCATGGATATATCGGCGGTCGTAGTGAAAAAGCGCTGAAGCATTGCCTGACCAGCCGTCATCCGCGCGCGAGCTATCTACTTGCCGACAAGCTGTCGGAAGGCTATTTCAAGACACAGAAGGACATCCGCGTGGTGTTTGACGAGCAGTTGAAGATTTGCGGTGTCGATTATTTTGATTTCTATCTGATGCATGCGCAAAATCGCAACAATTACAATCACTACCAGGAATGCAATGCGTATGAGACGGCATTGGAACTGAAAGCGGAGGGCAAAATCCGCCATGTGGGACTGTCGTTCCATGACAAGGCGGCGGTTCTTGACAAGATTTTGACGGATCATCCGCAGGTGGAGTTCGTGCAGTTGCAGTTCAATTATCTGGACTATGAAGATGAAGGCGTTGAAGGCCGCAAATGCTATGAAGTCTGCTGCAAACATGGCAAGCCTGTCGTTGTCATGGAGCCTGTGAAAGGCGGTCGTCTGGTCAATTTGACGAAGGCCGCGAAGTCATTGTTGGAAGGCCTAGATAATGGTAGTTGTGCAAGTTATGCGATTCGTTTCGTGGCTGGTTTCGAGAATGTGGCGGTGGTGTTGTCCGGCATGAGCAGTATGGCCCAGATGGAGGACAATGTGAGTTACATGGTGGACTTCAAACCGTTGGACGACAAGGAGATGAAAACGGTTGAGCAAGTTTGCGCAATCCTTCGTTCACAGAACCAAGTGCCTTGCACGGCCTGCAAATATTGTGTCGATGGCTGTCCGAAGAAGATCCAGATTCCGGACGTTCTGGCTTGTCTGAATCTGCGTCGTCAGCTGAAATATGCAGGAGACAAATACCGTGAAGCGACGGCCAACGGCGGAAAAGCCTCCGATTGTATCAAATGCGGTAAATGCGAAAAGGTCTGCCCGCAGCATCTTCCGATTCGGAAACTACTTGCGGAGACGGCCGTTGAACTTGAATCATAACGATTTAGAACCACGAATGGACACTGATGGACACGAAAATGCCTCGCAGACGTCGGCCATGGTTCTGATAAGTAATTGAAGACATGTAAATCTTGAGTGAAGAAAGCCTGTATGGCCTCCGTCTGCTCGGCGGTTTCCATGCGCTTCGCGTAGAGATTAGGAATTAGAAATAGTAGTAAAGGAGAAATCATGGCGTTTACAGTGCTTTTCCAAGGCGATTCCATTACGGATTGCGGTCGTAACAACTGCGGTGGAGCAGGTTATACGAACAATGGGCTTGGCCCCGGCTATCCGAGCTTGATCGCTTCGCGTCTGCAGTGCGACTATCCCGCCAAGGATATCGCGTTCATCAACAAAGGCATCAGCGGCAACCGAATCGTCGATTTGTATGCGCGTTGGCGGATTGACGGTTTGAATCTGAATCCGGACATCATCAGCATTTTGATCGGCGTCAATGACACGTGGCATGAATTTGGCAACCACAACGGTGTGGATGTGCCGCGTTATGCACGTTTCTACCGCGAACTGCTTGAGTGGTCCAAAGCCACGTTACCGAATGTGAAATTCGTTCTACTGGAACCGTTTGTGGCACCTGGTCTGGTTGGTAAGCCTGAATTCGTGGCCGAAGTCGCGGAACGCGCGCAAGTCGTAAAAGGATTGGCGGACGAATTCGGCGCGATTTTCCTTCCGTTGCAAGGGATCTTCAACGACGCTTTTAAGAAAGCGCCGGAAAACCATTGGACGCCTGACGGTGTCCATCCGACTCCTGCCGGTCATCAGCTCATCACGGATGCATGGTTGAAGGCAACCGCCGACATCTTCGCGAAATTGTAAGAAACAAAGAAAACATGATTCCGCCAATGAAAACCTATTTTACACAGGTTTTCATTGGCTTTTTTGTGTCATTCCGTCTTTTCTGCTTTGTCTTTCACAAACGCAAAGTACAGGGCTGGAATCAGATAGAGCGTCATGATGGCGGAATACATCAAACCGCCAACGACGCCGATGCCACAGCTGGAGCGGAGTTCCGAACCAAGCCCTGTACCGAATGCCATCGGTAGCATGCCACAGACGGAGGCAATGGACGTCATTGCGATCGGGCGGAATTTTGTCTTCACCGCTTGGAGCATGGCTGCATGTGCGGACAGGCCTTGCGATGACAGCGCGGCTGTTTCGTCCATGATGAGAATCGCGTTGTTGACGACGATACCGATCATCATGACGGCACCGAGCATGCCAACCATGGACATGGATGTTCCTGTGATCCACATAATGGCGAACATGCCGACGAAGCCCAGCGGGATCGTGAAGAGGATCAGGAACGGCCGCGTCCACGATTCCATGAGGGCGGCGATGAGGAGGTAGGTGAGCACGATGGCGATCATGAATGTGTCTTTGAAGTCCTGTGTCGCGTCGCCCATCATTTCCAACGTTCCTGCATAATGGAGCGTATAGCCCTGTGGCAGCTGGCCTTCGAATTTGGTCTTCAGGAGATTGATGATGTCCCCCATCGTGCCGCCGTTGGCGGAGTTGCAGTAGATTCGTGCGCCGCGCTGCTTGTCCTGCCGGAACATTGATATGGAAACTGGCGATGATTCCAGATCGGCAAAGGCGGAGATGGCGACGGGATGCCCGTTGATGTTGGCGATTGTGATGTTCTCCATGTCGCCGAAATGTTCCATGTCATTGGTTTTCACACGGATATCGTAGGTTCGTGTGCCGACCTTGAATGTGCCCGCTTCAACGCCGTCGAAGAAGCCGAGAGCCGTCGTGCCCAAAGCGGATTCGGAAAGCGACAGATTGCGTAGGAGTGTTCTGTCTGGCCGGATGTTGACGCGCGGTTTGGCGGCGCGCAGACTGGAGTCGATATCGCTGGCGATACCAGATTCCTGTAACAGCTTCATGGCGCGCTTGGCCTCCTGCTGGAGTATGGCGAAATCAGGGCCGAGAATGTCGAAATTGATTTCGGCACCGGCTGAACCAAGCGGATTCGGAATGTTGACGGCATAGAGGAGGTTGTGCTTTTGGGCAAATTCTTTTCTCCGTTCCAAGGCGAAATCGTCAAGGCTTTGGCGTTTGTTTTTCGGCAGAAGGTTCAGGCTGATGTCCGCCAGATAGACGCCTTCAGAAACTTTCCCTGGAACGGAATTGACATAGCCGATCGTGGCGCCGATGGATGTGACTTCCGGCTTTACCTGCAATTCCTTGATGACTTCCAACGTCCTGTCTCGCGCAACGCTCAATGCCGTGTTGGCAGGATATTCCAATGTGATGCTCAATTCGCCTTTGTCAAAGGAAGGGAAGAACGACATACTGACATGCGGCACCGCCAGCAATAGCAATGCGGCGGATATGCCGACGCACAGGAGGATGACGAGCCAGCAGCAACGACGTGTCAGTTCGATGCTTTTGATGAATAACTTTTCAACGGCGTTGTAACCGATATCCCACACGGCGAAAATAGCTTGCATGATTTTGCCTGGTTTCTTTTCGCCTTTCGCGTAGAGCAACGATGCGAGAATCGGCGTCAGGGTGAAGCTGACGAAGAGCGAGGCCAATGTCGCGACGACCATGACCCCCGCGAACGGTGAGATGAGCAGGCCGACGATGGAGGACATCATCGCCACGGGCACGAAAACGACGACGTTTGTCAGTGCGCTGGCGGCAACGGCGATGACGACTTCCCCTGCGCCTTGGATGGAGGCATCCGTCGCGTTTTTCCCTTCATGCATCCGTTTGAAGATGTTCTCCAGAACAACGACGGCGTTCGTTACGAGCACGCCCGCCGAACAGCCGAGCGAAACCAATGTCATCATGTCGAACGTGTAGTCGAGCCCTTTCATGGCGATGAAGGAGATGACGATGGAGACAGGCATGGAAATGGCGGCGATGAACGTCGATTTGATGTCATGCAGGAAAAGGAAGAGCAGGGTGGCCGTCAGAATGATGCCAAGGAGGATGCTGGACCATGCGTCATCGACGGATGACTGGATGAATTCGCCTGAATCTTTGAACCATTTAAGCGTCATGCCGCCGGGAAGTTCGCCTCCATTGGTGATCTGCTCGAACCGCTTGCGGGCTGTTTTGATGACTTTGACGGCATTGGCGTCGCTTCGTTTGACAATTTCCAATTGGACGGCGGGCTTGCCGTCCAGATACGCCAATTGGCGGATTTCCTTTGACATGAGCTTGATTTCGGCGATGTCGCCTAAATAGATGCGTTTACCGACATTGGAAGAGATTTCAATGTCCTTCATGGACTGGATGTCGCGGTATTCGGCATCATACGTGACAGACATTTCGCGGCCGTTTTCGCGGATGTGGCCGGCTGGCAGTTTGATATTGGAGGCGGAGATGCGGGAGATGATCTTTTCAATGGTCAGGCCGCTGTTCGCAAGCTTTTCACGATCTAGAATGATGTGCAGTTGCATTTCGTTACCGCCATGGATGCGGACTTCGCCGACACCAGGAATGCTGGAGAATTGGTTGGAAAGCGTTTCGTCAGCATAGTCGTAAAGTTCGTCAATGGAATGCGTTCCCGTCAAAAACATCGTGACGACCGGGATGGCGTTGATGTTGACTTTGCTCAATGTCGGCGTCTCGACGCCGTTCGGCAAGTCTTCAATAATCGTGTTGATTTTCTCGCGGACTTCATGGATCATGATATCGACGTTCGTTCCAAGCACGAATTCAAGCGTGATGACGGAGGCGTTCTCCATACAGACGCAGGTGGTGTGCTTCAAGCCGTCGATGGATGAGACGGCGTCTTCAATGCGTTTGACGACATCGACTTCCATTTCCTCAGGCGAGGCTCCCGGATAGATAGTCGTGATGACGACATACGGCACGTCGAACTTGGGCAACGAGTCGATACTGATGCTTCTGTACATTTTGATGCCGAGGAAGATCAGCATGAACAAAAATGCGCACATGGCGACTTTTCGTTTGACTGAGAGTTCGCTTATTGACATGGTAGTAATGCTGTTTGAATGGTTGGAAAAACTGTGCCTTTCGTCCCTTATGTCCCTTGTATTATTGTACTTCCACTTGTGATCCGTTGTTGAGGAAATACTGGCCTTCGATGACGAATTGACGTTCCTTCAAAGCGTCGTTGTCGAGAATTTCAGTGAACCCATCAGTCGTAAAGCCTGTGGTGACAGGAAGTTCTTCGGCTGAATCTCCGTTGATGGCGAAAGCGGCGGATTGCCCGCCCGCACGGGAAAGGATGGCGTCCGATGGAAGTCCAAGACCATCGCGTTCCGCGAGGATGACGGCCACGTCGCACAACGTGCCGCTGATGAGATTGGCCTGATGGGGCAGGTCAGCCTTGATTTCAAACGTGCGCGTCAATGAATCGATACTCGGCGAAATGTACGAGAGTTTGGCACGGCAGAGCTCCAAACCGTGCAGCGACAGGACAACGGTCGTTTCAGGCGTGATAGACGGATAGTAGATGGCGCTGATGAAAACAGATGCTTCTAGATGTGTCGGATCCTCCATGGCGAGAACGGCCGTTCCACCGGCGGCGAATTCTCCTGTTTCGTGGTATTTGGCCGTGATGACGCCGTCGTAGGGGGCGCGGATGATGGAATCCGCAAGATTTTTCTGCGCAATTTGAAGGCTTGTTTCAGCCTGCGTGATCAGGACGTCCTTATAGGCGAGGGCGGTTTCCGCTTTTTCAGTCGTCGCCTGCGCGTTTTTCCATGCGACTTCCATGTTTTCGAAGGCCTGCTTCGTGATGACGTTACGTTTGAAAAGCGTTTCGTCCCGTTCGAAATCCAGCCGCGCCTTTTCAAGATTGGTTTTGGCGATTTTCAAATCCGCCTCCGCAATGCTCTTGTTTTGTTGCGCGACTTTTAGATTTTGCTCCGCGATGAGAACTTGATTCTGCAGATTGACTTGGTCCGTCTGGAACAGAATGTCGCCGGCCTTCACGCGGTCGCCTTCCTTAACCTTTAAAGCATCGATGTTTCCGGCGGCGCGGGCGGCGATTTTCGCACTGTTGACAGGCTGGATGCAACCTTGTACTTGTATTTGACGACGGAATCGCATCGGTGTGAGCGATCCAGTCTTTACTTTGATGGCGACAGTCTGACTGGCCGATTCTGTATCTTCCTTTTTTGAGCACCCCATGAGGCAGATGACCGACAGGGCGCAGGCGATTATTTTTTGTGTTTTCATGATTCCTCCATTATTTGTTCTAAATAGAACAAAATTGGTTGGTTTTTCTTTCCATATAACCAATATATCGTCATGAGACGATTTTTAAAGAAAAAAGTTCCAATTAGAACAAAAAAAGTTCGAATTAGAATAAAAAATCCATAAAAAATTGAAAACGGCGGAAAAACAGGTTCTATTAAACTATTGTAATTCGAAACAGATGAAAATCTTCTCAGTCTCGGAGACGCGTTATATGAAACCACAGGCAAAGTCTGGGGGAAAGGAGCATTCATGAAGAAGAAAAACGACATGGACCGTCCGTCAATAGGGGAACTGCAGTTTCTGCAGGCGTTGAATTCGTCCTACCGCCTGTTGCTCAACTATGGCGCGCGCCGCATCAAAGAGATGGAAATCACGATGGCCCAGGCGTATATGCTTGTGTTTTTGGGGCTTCATCCAGAGATGACGTTGGAGGACATCTCCAAGGAACTCCTGTTGGCCAAGAGTGCGATTCATCTGACGCTCCACCAACTGGTGAAGGGCGGTTATCTGGAAAAAGTACCTGTTCCGCATGACCGACGTATGTACCATTTCAAATTGCTGGACAAAGCCACCGCGTTGCTGCCGGTCTTCTACAGCCTGTTGCGTGACATCAACAAACGCGCTTTGTCTGTGCTGTCGGATGATGAACGGAAGACTTTCCTGAACCTTCTTGGCCGCGTAAACCAGAAGATCAAGACGGAGTATAAAGAAAGCTAAAAGCTTAAAGCAAGGGAAACGCTTCTGTCTTTTTCGTCCCTTTTGTCCCTTTTTCAGCACAATGTTCCGCCTTCGCGGATTCTGCGCACTACTTCCACGATATCCAGCGAATCCAGTGGGATATTGTCTTTTTGTACGCAGAGCGCGGCGGCGAGACCGGCCGCCTCGCCTGTCTCCATGCAGGTTGCTTGGACACGGACGGCGGCGAAGGCGTCTTCATCTGCGGAAATCGGACGCCCCGCGACAAGCAGATTTGAGATGCCTTCCGGCTGAAGGCTACGGAAGGGGATGTAGGCGGCGATTTCAGGATAGTGGAGAATTTGTCCGTCGCCGCTTGGCAGATGGATGTCAACAGGATGGCAGGCTCTAGCAATGGCATCTGTAAATCGCGTCGCCTCAAGATATTCCTTTCCTGTCAAGACATGTTTCCCTTTGATGCGGCGGCTTTGGCGAACGCCTGTCATCGGCGCGATGGAGGAGATGACGCAATGCTTGAATTCCGGAACATGCTCCTTCAGAAGGCTGACAAAACGGAATACGTTTTCACGCAGTTCCGCTGTTGCTCGTTGGCTATCCGCCACATCGACGGAATCCATGGCGGCGCGGGACATGTTGACGGTGATGCAACCGTCATCGACGGTTGAGCAGAACCACGGCCCGCCAAACTGCGGCACATCAATGCCTTCTCCGCGAAGCTTTTCGAACAGTTCGCGGATGAATCCCGCGCTGTGGTGCATGTGGTTGTTCTTCTGATGGATGATGTGCATGCGGGGCGTTGTCGTATCGACGTTCGCCAAGCTGAAGATCAGCGTTCCTGGCTGGGCTGGCCGCGTGTTTGGAAGCATGGGAACGCCCGCATGATATGCGACATCCGCATCGCCAGTCGTGTCAATGACATAATGGCCCGATATGGCCTGAAGACCGTTTTTGTTGGCGACGATGATTTGGTGGAGCATATCGGAATCGAATATGCAGTCAGCAATGAATGTATTTGTGAACAAGTGGATCTTGGCTTGGTTTACTAGTCGCTGTGCGACAAGCTTGTATGTTTCCGGATTGAAGCTAAGATTGCCACGCGGCGCTTCGAAAATGGCGCCATTGACTTTGATCAATTCTTGTGCGAAACGCCACGCAAATCCGCCGATGACACGTTCGCCTTTATACGAAAATTCGCTCATGGGATTGACGCAACCGCCAGTTGCCATGCCGCCCAGATAGGAGTTCTGTTCGATTAATGCAACTTTTGCGCCGTTTTCGGCGGCGGTGACAGCGGCGGCGATGCCAGCCGGCCCGCCGCCGCAGACCAATACGTCAAACGGCCCGATGGTTGGAAGTTCTCGTGAATAGACTACCATGGAAGTTGTCCTATCCTACTGTTGCGGTTTCGGTTCTGCGGGCTTGACGCCAAGTTTCATTTCTTTTGTGTAGATAGTCTTGCCTGCGCAACCGAAGCAGTCGATGGGCGTAATGGCGAACCGCAGATTGGCGTTCACGGGTAGTTCGGAGAGGGCGAAAACGCATTTGACCGTTTTATCTTGATGCTGTGGCCCAAGGAAGAACTTGTCCGGCAGGACGCGTTTACTGGAATAGACGCGAACCATGTCGTGCATGGGACGTTCAGCGCGAACTTCGTAATCGTATGTATGGACGCCAGTTGCGGCAGGCGGAAATTCGATGGTCACTTGCGGGACTTCGACTTTGCTGCGATTCGGTCCAACGGCTTCCGTGACGGTGATCTGGCTGGCGGCGTCCTCCGCGAATTGTGGCGGATTTTTCAGTCCTTCCTGTACTTTGCGTTCACGGGAGTAGGGCTGTTCTTTGTTGATGGGTAGCGGCAGATTCCAGTCAGGGCCGAGAATTTCATCGAACACGAATTCGCGACGTTGGATGTTGATATGGTCGTCATAGACGGAGACGACCATGCCATGGCGTCCTTCCTGCGTGTTTGGCGGCGTCATTTGGAGGACGGGTTGCTCCTTCATCTGCCAGTTGCCGTTTTCACGACCGTAGCGGGAGATGCAATAGCGTAGCGAAGCCGTGCCGATGGAGGTAAATGCGCCTTGCCAGATGCCGGATTCATCCGTCAACGGATAGTGCGAATGGCCTGTGAAGGCGATGGCGTTCGGGAAGGGCGAAAGGGCGCGGGTGGCGATGCCGCCATCGTTCCCCCAACACCATGGGCCGTAGTTTGTGTTGCCCGGCTGTTGGTGCTGTGTGTAGAAGAACGGCATGTTGGGATCGATTTTCGACTTGTAGTCTTCCATGAAGGCGCTCAACTGCTTCTGGTAGAAGTTGTAATGCGCGCCGATGAAGGTGTATCCCTTGACCTGTTTCACGTAGATGGGCTTGAACTCTTCATGGAAGCAGAAATCCCATGCGGCATTCATGTCCTTTAGAATGGAACCATTGTAGAACTTTTCCCGATCCGCTTCGGATTTCATGGCTTTCTTCATGGCGCGTGTGTCGGCGACGTCATGGTTGCCGAAGATGAAAATCTTCTCCACATGCTTGCCGTTGAGCCCTTTGTCATCTGGAAAGACTTTATACCAGACATCGGCAAAATCCTTTAGCTCAGAGACTTGTCCACGATCGGCAATATCGCCCGCGACGAGCACGGCATCGACATCCTGCGCCTTGAACCATTGGATGGTCTTCTCCCATGTCTCGACGTTATGGCTGGCGGTGATATGGACGTCCGAAACGACGCCGAAGCGTAGTTTCGGAGCGCCTGCGTTTTCATCGGCGGCGAAAAGTTTCATGCCGCCAAACGGTGAAAACGCGGCGGTCGCGGCCATTCCTTTTAGGAAATCTCTACGGTTGAAATTGAACATGGTTTTATTAGCAACCTTACAAATCATTAATCATTAAACATTAATCATTAATCATTATTTCAGAATCTTCTGGATATGCGGCAGAATCGCTTCCGAGAAGCGCAGGAAGCCGAGATCCGTCATGTGGCAGCCGTCGACCATGCCTTCCCAGAAATCTTCACCGACGGATTCCGTGAAGCCGTTGAAGAAGAACACGTTGGCGTCGCCGTTCTTGTTGCGTTTCTGCGTCTCTTCCAGCATGATGAGCGTCTGCGTGGAGAGCCGCGGCGACGGATTCTGGAGCTCTTCGTAGATTTCCACGCCGGGCGTGGGGGCGACTAGCAGAATCGGCGTTGTCGGATGCTTGGCGCGGATGATGTCAATGACGTTCGGCAACGTGACGGCGAACTCCTTGATGACTGTATTCCAGCAGTAGTCAAGCATATACAGCGACGGATTCTTGATGTCGGCCAGCATGGCGGCGATTTCCGGCTCGCCGCGGCCATTGCCGGAGAAGCCAAGATTGATGACTTCGCGGTTCAGCATGCGGGAAAGGATGTTGGTGGAGCACATGCCCGGGCGTGTGGCGCATCCGCCCTGCGTGATGGACGTGCCGTACATGACAGCGGGACGGTCATCAACAAACGGCGTGGGTGCTTCTAGCTTCGCATCGTCATCAAGTCCGATGGCAAGGGATTTGACGCCGTTGTAGAGCGGGAAGTTGATAATGACATCGCGCATGTCGCGCTTCAGTCCTGCGCGAACAGTGGTCGTGAAATCGCGCTTCGAATGGTCGGTGCGCGTCACGCCGAGGCATTTCCAGATGTCGCCGCTTTTGATGTAGATGTCGAATCCTGCGCTACCCGTGAAGGCCATGTGGTCCATGCCGCCTGTGGCGGCTAACGTGGCTTGGATAAGGAATCTAGAACTGTCTGTGCGGAAACGGACCTGTCCGCCGGCCGTGTTACTGCTCAATTGAATGGCGCCGCAGTCTTTCGACGGAATGACTTGCGGTTCGCCGTTGGGAAAGCGTGTGACGGTTTCCGGGCGGTCCATCGGCAGGCGTTCATACAGTTTGTCGGTATCAAACCAATGGAAGCCGCAGAGCTTCATAGGAGCTTCGAAGGGGAGATGCCATGCGACGCCGTCGGCGTCCGCAGGTTTGATGGCCATGGCAGGATCAAGTTCAGCGATGTTTTTCATAATGGAGGAAGGTGTTTATGAGGTTAATATGGTTAATGGATAATTATAAATTGCGCCAGTCGAAGACGATGCCGAGCGGCGGATTCTTGTTTTCGCCGAGCATCGCGTAGATGTCGTGGCATTTGTCCGGCGTGACGATTTCGGAGATGATCTCTGAAGCCTTCATCTTGCCGTTGGCGAGAAGTTTGAGGAAGGCGCGATAGTCGTCTTCCTGCGTCCAATGGTAGGGGGCGGATTCGACTTTGGCGCGCGTCATCGTGTGAGCACCGAGAATCTGGATGCCGCGGCAATGGACATAGCGGTAGAAGTCGATTGGCGCATCCGGAATGCGTGTGCAGCCGAGCAGGGAGACGCGGGCCTCCCATGCCGCGTATTCGAGAGCTTGCTGGAGGGCGATGGCGGAGCCTGTGACTTCCACGATGGCACGGACGCCTTCGCCTTCCGTGATGTCTTTTACCTGCTGGATATAATCCGCGTCGCCTGGATTGAGAGCGTAGTCTGCGCCAAGCTTCAAGGCCAACGCGCGGCGTTCAGGCGAGAAGTCGGAAACAATCATCGGGACGGCGCCACTGAGGGCGGCGATTTGCAATGCGAAAACACCAAGGATGCCTTGACCAGCGATCATGCAACTTTCACCGATTTCCAGATGGAGCTTGCGGACACCGTTGAAAGAGAAGGAGGAGATGTTCGTGAAGGCGGCGTCAAGCATGCTGACGTTTTCCGGAATCTTGATGATTTTTTCCTGCTTGATGTTGTATGTCGCGCCCAGACCCGCATTTGTGTTCAGATAGTTCGTGGGAACGGTCCAGTCGTGTTTGATGGAATAGAGGGCATGGCCAGCCCAGTTGACGACGACTTTGTCGCCAACCTTGTAGTTTTTAACATCGGGTCCGATGGCGACGACTTCGCCAGAACCGCAATAGCCTGGATACCAAGGGAATTTGGGATGCGCGTTGTTCATGTCCTGTGACCATGCGCGTTCCGTTCCCGCACTGACGACAGTGTAGTGGTTGCGGATGATGACTTCGTTTCCGGTTGGTTCGCGCATTTCGGATTCTTGAAGTTGCGCGTTGCCCTTCGAGACAATGACGATGCGATAGTTTTTCATGGTGTTTTTTCTACGGTTTGTATAGTTATATCAAATGATTATGGTCAAGAAAGGAATTTGCCGTCAGTGTTGATATCGAAATTGTGCGGGCCGAGAATGCGGCCACCATCGACGGGAACATCGACGCCAGTGATGTAACCTGCGTCATCATCGGCCAGAAAGACGATGGCGCGGGCGATTTCATCGGCCGTGCCGCTGCGTCCAAGCCATGTGCCGCTGTTCGGTTTGACATCGCCGCGTGCGACCATGCCGGGTGAAACACTGTTGACGGTGATGCCGCGTTTGGCGTTCTCCATGGCGGCGACTTTCGTGAGCATGATGATTGCGGCTTTGGCGGCGGAGTAGTCCGCCGCGCCCGGCAGGCCGGAATTGCCTGCGATGGAGCCGAGATTGATGATGCGTCCGTAATGGCGTTCCGCCATGCCTGGAATGACCTGCTTCATGCAGTGGAACGTGCCGAGCAGGTTGATGTCGATGATGCGTTTCCATTCATCATCGGAAATAGTTTCGAGAAGATGGCGGCAACCGCCGTCATGATGACACCAGACGCCTGCGTTGTTGATGAGAATATCGACTTTTCCGAAGTCGGAAACTATTTGCTCAAAGGAACTTTGAATGTTTTCCGCTGACGTGACGTCCTGCTGGTATGGACGCACATCATAGCCGAGAGCTTGTAGTTCTGTGGCTGTTTTCGTGACGGTGTCCAATGAAACATCGGTCGCGGCGACATGGACGCCTGCCGCACCAAGCTGACGGCAGATGGCGCGGCCGATGTTGCCGCCAGCGCCTGTCACAACGGCTGTACGATTATTGAATGGCATGCATTATTTCCTTAATTTATTTTAACACCGAGACACAGAGGCACAGAGTTTTTAACACCGAGACACAGAGGCACAGAGTTTTTAACACCGAGACACAGAGGCACAGAGTTTTTAACACCGAGACACAGAGGCACAGAGTTTTTAACGTAGAGACAAAGAGTTTTTAACACCGAGACACAGAGGCACAGAGTTTTTAACACAGAGACGCAGAGACGCAGAGGTGCGGAGAATTTAACATAGAGCGATTTTAGCCGAGAAGGCTGTTGTCATATGTTTCAAGGCTATTGTAATCGACCCCGATGCCTTCGCAGATTTTCTGCCAGCGTTCTGGCATGTCCGGTTCGGAACACCATGGACGCCAACCAGTTCCGAGATAGATACGGATGGCGGGAACACGCCAGTCATCCGTTAGCAACGTGGCTTTTGTGAAGCCGGTCTCTTCGATGATACGCATGGCGGCGAGGCATGACACGAGGCCGAGTTTTCTGCCGCGATACGATTCGAGGCTGAGAACCTGTCCGAGATTGCCCCAGTCGGTACGATGGCCTGGATAGTCGGAAAATTCCGCCGTGGCGCTCGCGACGGGCAGACCTGTCGCGATATCTTCACAGAAGACAAGCCCTTTTGGGATGATTTTGTTTGTGAGAAAATCCGGCTTGAGTTTGCTCCAACCCGCGCCTTCGCGAAGGACTTCATAGCGTTCCGCGACTTCGGGGCCGTTGCGGGTGATGCGGAAGCCTTCCGGAACGGGATAATCCGGCAGGGGGTGTTTTTCAATGTCCAAAAACATTCTCAACTGGCTCATAACAATCTCTTTTTTAGTTTTTTCCCAATGGCGGGATTTCCCATCCGCAGGCGAGACGCACGCGGGACTTTCTTACTTTCCTGCAAAGAAGCGGATGAGACGCGCCGCATGCTCTGTGCAGGCTTCGATGACGGGATCGTAGAATTTGTCCACAGGAATGAACGCGCCATCGAGGCGGTTCAATTCCTGCCGGGCGGATTTGAGATACGTATCCATGAATTCCGTCGCGATGTTGACTTTGGCGACGCCCGCTTCGATGACCTTGCGGACATCGGCAAGCGGCGTGCCCGAACCGCCGTGGAGCACAAGCGGGACGTCCGGCAGGGCTTCCGCAATGGCACGGCAACGGTCGATATCCAATTTCGGCTCGGATTTGTAGTAGCCATGGGCGGTTCCGATGGAGACCGCCAAGGCGTCCACGCCTGTTTGCTTGGCGAAATCGACGGCTTCGCCGACGTCGGTGAGAGCGGTTTCGTCGCCTTGGGCGACATGGCCGATTTCGCCTTCGCATGTGGCGCCGAAGGTCTTCGCATAGTCTGCGCAGAAACGCGTCAATTTGACGTTTTCGTCAAACGGCAGCCGTGAACCGTCGAACATGACGGAAGTGTAACCCCATGCAAGAGCGTCCTTTACCTGCTGGACGGATGCACCGTGATCGAGATGGACGGCGACAGGCTGCATGCAGCGATGGGCTAGCCGCAGGATCATGCCGGCGAGATCATACGCTTTGTTCGACGTGAACAACCGTTGGAACACTTGGATGATGACCGGTGATTTTTCCGCTTCAGCCGCTTGGACGACCGCCGCCGCGCCTTCGTAGTTCGCGACGTTGAACGCTCCGATGGCGCGGTGTTCACGCCGTGCCTCGCGCAGCATGTCTTTCATTGTGGTCAATGGCATATGTCTGTCCTCCCGTTGGAATTACAGCAACGAAGCCGCCAGTTCTTCAAGCGTCACGACGTTGAGTTTCGTGTATTTTGTCAGCATCAGTTTCGTGTAGGGCGACGCCGTGACGATGTGGTCTTTTTTCGGATTATCCGCCCGCGCGGCGATATAGGCCGCCAATTTCTCGACGAGTTTCGCGTCGATTTTCGGCAGGACGACAGCACCTTCGCCGCAACTGTAGGACTCTTCGTCGTTCGTTCCGAACGGCTTGTTCACGGCACCCATCGCCTTGAGCAAGTCATGCGGGAAGGAGAGTTCGTTGTAGTTGCGCAGGAAGTCGCTTTCCAGATAATAGATATCGCCGGCCTTTTTGAATTTCAGTTTCAGCGACAGGATGTATTCGGACGTGTGCATGACTTTCGCAGGGAATTTGACGCCCATGGTCGGATAGTCGTTGACGAGCGCGTCATAAGCGGCTGGATTCGAGACGACAACCGTCTTCACGCCAGTCTTTTTCACAAACGCCGCGAACTTCTTCGCTGCGTCTTGAGCTTCTTTCAGATAGCCGAGAGTCTTCAGGCCTTTGCCGATGCAACCGCCGGTCACCGTTATGTAGGAGACGTTCGCCTTTTTCATGATTTTCGCGAATGCGGCGGCCACGGTGGCGGCTTCCTTTGTGTAAAGGTCTTCGAAATAGAGGATGTCGCCAGAACCTTTGGCCGTCCATTTGGCGGTTGACGCAAGCTCTTTGGCGATGGCTTTTATGACGGCGGGAGCATGGCCCGCTTCGACGATATCCGCGCGGGCGGCCAACGTCAGGCCGATTTCGTCAAAATGCTTGACGCAATTGCGGCGGCATGCACCGCTGAGATCGTTGCGGTAGAGCGTCGCGATGAAATCTTCATTGTCGAGCGGTATCGTGCCTTGCGTGACGCCGTAGATCATGGAGGCGCGGACGCGCGGCGTGTCCGCTTCGGTGAACGTGACGTTGCCGATGCCTGAAAGGTGGCGGCACATGAAGCAGAAGCGGCAGTTCAGTATGGCGTCGTTGAATTGATCGATATGCATGGTCAGACTCCTTTGAATCCGAGTTTGCCCGGATTCATGATATTGTTCGGGTCAAGCTGCTTTTTGATTCCTTCGAGGACGGGCATTGCGGGACCGTAGAGGTCTTTCATCAAATGCCCCAGCTTGAGGCCAACTCCATGATGTTCGTTGATGACGCCACCGTTGGCGATGGCGGCGCGGATGGCGAGATTCCATACTTTGTTGTACAACGCCGTCGCTTCGCGCGGATCCTTCGGGACATCTTCGCCTTCGAAAATGAATCGTGCGTACAGCATGCAGCCCCATTCGTACCAATGGGAGAAATGGCCGATGAAACGCGCCTGCGGGAAGTTCTCCGTGACGACTTTCTTCATACCCCAGTAAACGTCTTCGATCTTGTCAAACGTCGCGACCGTGTCCAACGTTCCAAACGCCTGCGGCAGATGGAACATGAAGCCCGGATAGAAGAATTTGTATTTGTTCTCCCACCAGAGGTCGCCGCCTTTGCTGCCGAGATCTTTTCCTTTGTATTTGTCTTCCATGATTTCGCGCGCGTATTTCATCTGGCAGGCGACGATGTCTTTTCGTCCATCGAAGCCGAACACGAGATAGGCGCCTTTGTCCAATTCCATGCCGAAGACTTTGCGGACATGCGTGATGGTTTCCGTTTCGTCATACAGGCGGACGGCGCACGGCTGGAGGCGGCTACGCATCAGTTCCGCGCCAGCGGACATCGCCGTGTGGAAATCTTTGAAAATGTATGCGCGGAATTCGCGGGCTTCCGGCTGCGGATGAATCTTGAGCGTGACTTCCGTGATGATGCCGAGCGTGCCTTCGCTGCCCATGAACAGCATCGTCAGATCGGGGCCGGACGCATGGCGCGGAACGGGAAGTGTGCGGATGATTTCGCCTGTCGGCGTGACGACTTCCAACGACATGACCATGTCTTCGATTTTACCGTATTTCGTCGAGAGGACGCCTGTGCCGCGGTGGGCGAGGAAGCCGCCGATGGTCGCGCAGGAGATGGAGGCAGGCAGATGCATCGTTGAATAGCCTTCCTTATTGCAGAGCCATTCAAGATGTTTGGCGATGATGCCTGTCTGGCAGGTGACGGTCAGCGACTCTTTGTCGATGCGGATTAGTTTGTTCATCCGCTTCATATCGACGATGATGCCGCCGTAGATCGGTAACGCGCCGCCTTGCGAACCGGAACCGCCGCCCCATGGGATGACGGGAATCTTGTAGTGGTTCGCCAATTTGACGATTTTGGAGACTTCCTGGCTGGTGGCGGGATGGACGATGAAGTCGGGCTTCGGCGTTTCCATGCCGCGGTCGTGCCACATTTCGGGAATCCAGTAGTAGTCGATGGAATGTCCGAACGCATCGGCGTCGCAGTTGCAGACGTATTCGTCTCCTACGATGTCGGTCAGTTCGGAGCGGATCATCTCATACATGTAGCTGTTGGGGGATACTAGCATGTTTGCTCCAGAATAGTGATTAGTGGTTAGTGGTTAGTGGTTAGTAATCAAGACTTTTGCGTGAGGGTTGCGTAGATAGGCGCAAGGGCATCATGGATTTGACGGTAGGCTTGGAAGCGTTCGGCATAGATGGCGGCCGTTTTGGCGGACGGCGTCAACGACTGCTTGATATGCAGACAAGCGCGGACGGCTTCGCGGCTGTTTTTGAACACGCCTGCGCCGACGCCGGCGAGCAGGGCGCTGCCGAAGGAGGCGTCGCCCGGATACGGCACTTGCAGCGGCAGATTGAACGCGTCGCAGACGATGGAGCTCCACAATGCGCTTCGCGCGCCGCCGCCGATCAGGAACAGGCGTTTTGCGTCCAGTCCCATTTCGCGCAATTGGCCATGGCAATCAAGTAGCGAGAACGCAACGCCTTCCAACAATGCACGCATCATGTCGCAACGATGCGACGCGACGGACAGTCCGATGAAACTTGCACGGAGCGCGGGATCCCAGTAGGGGGAGCGTTCGCCCTGCAAATATGGATGGAAGAAGATGCCGTTCGCACCTGCTGGCGACTGCGACGCTTCATTGTCCATCAGTTCGTAAGTAGCTGCGCCCGTTTCGGTTGCTTCGCGTTTCAAGTCCTTGCAGACAAGATCGCGCAGCCACCGCTGGCAGAGCGCGGCGGCATTCGTCGCGGAGACGGAATACCACATGCCGTCGATGACATGCGAGTAGGTCAGCGTCGTCTTGTAGGGATGCGGCTCGGCCGTCATGATATTGACGTTGCCCGCAGTGGCGAGTTTGATGATGCAGTCGCCAGGCTCGATCGCTCCCGCGCCGTAGTCTTCGACCGCCGAATCGGATGTTCCACAGACGACAGGCGTTCCTGCGGGAATGCCTGTGTCCGCCGCCGCTTTCGCGGTGATGCGGCCCGTAACATCCGTTGGCGAAACCAGTTCTGGAAGCGCTTCCATCTTCAGGCCTGAAAGCTCCACCAACGGTTCGGACCATTGCTGACGCGCCATGTCGAAAAACAATGTGCCCTGTGCTTCGATTCGGTCGGTCTGGGCCGTTCCCGTGACGAGATAGCGGACGTAGTCTTTCACAAACAGGACGTGTTTCACCGCCTTCAGCACGTCTGGTTCATGGCGTTTCAGCCACATCATCTGCGGCAACGTCCACGTCGGGGCGGGCTGCTGGTAGGCCGTCTGGAAAATCTCGTCGCCGTGTTTTTCACGCAGTTCCGCGCATTCGGCGGAACTGCGCTGATCCGTCCACATGATCGTGCGGCGGATAGGGCGGTAGTCGTCGTCCATCAGGACGGCGTTGTGCGTCGAACCGTCGAACGCGACGGACAGGATGCGAGACATATCGACGCCTTTTGCGCGAATGGCCGCAAGTGCTTTGCACATCGCGTCATACCAGTCCGACTGTTCCTGCTCCGACCAGCCCGGATGCTCGAAATACGTTGGATATTCGACCGATGCGTCCGCGACAAGCGTGCCATCGACGGTGATCGCCGTGACTTTGCAACCGCCCGTTCCGAAGTCGATTCCAAGAAGGATGCCGTTGTCCATCGTCATTTCACCCAAGCGTGCGCGGGATCCTTTGAGGAGATGAGGCCGCGGCCTTCGTCGCCAGCCATCGTCCAGAGGTAGTACATCTGGTAGCCGGGGGCGCCGCAGAGCGGATGGTAGCCTTCGGCGATGGCGACAGTGTCGTAGTTTTTCACCGTGTAGGTTTCGTCGATGGAGCCGTCGGGCTGATAGACCTTCTGGATGCCAAAGCCCTGCGCGGGATCGAACAGATAGAAGTAAGTCTCTTCCATGTTCAGTTCCGCTGGCGGATTGTTGACGTCATGGCGATGCGGCGGGTAGCCGGACCAGTTGCCGGAGGGGATCATGCCTTCGCCGATGTAGAAGTGTTCGGAGTCAAACTTCTCGTCCAGAATGATTTCGGACGTGCGGGTGAAATTGCGAGCGCCGAGTTCGATGTGGCGTGTGTCTTCAGGGCGGATTAACGTCGGTTTCGCGGTGTCGCGGGTAACGGGGGAGCCGTTGTAGGCGAGTTCGACATCGGAAAGCGCGGTGATTGTGTAGGCGGTACGGCGCGGGAGATAGAGGCAGTGCGGCTTGCCCGTGAACGGACTTGTGCGGCCATTGGTGACGTCGAACGACCAGCCGTCACCAGTCGCCTTGAAATTGCCGCCAATCAGCACGAGAGCGACTTCGGTTTCCGCCGTATTGCCGCTGTAAGTCGTTCCTTTGGCGAGCTTGATGAGGCCGAACTGCGTCAGACGCATATCATATTCGCCAACATTGAAGACTTTGTTGTAGCCCTGTTTTGGGGAAAGATGGATGAGAAGCTTGTCACTGGACATTGCGTTTTCTCCTTGTGTGCGTTATAAATTATTGAGAATAAAAATAACTAAAGGTCGCCTTGCAGGCGACGGTCGCTCTGGAGAGCGACCCTCCCGCCTTATTTAATAATGGTGGCTTGGATGTCGAGATTGCGGCAGAAATCGGAGAGAGCCTTGGCCTGATCGCCGTACATCAACGCATAGTGGTGCTCCCAACCGTTGTTGATGACCTCTTCGCGGAGGGCGTCGCAACCTGCGTCGAATTTGATCTTGAGCGGATTGCCGCGAACGAACAAATCTGTGTCAAGGCCGGTTCCCGTGGCGATGAGCATGCGGAAGCCGTCGCCGTCGCGTGTTTCGCCGAGGCGTGCGAGCGTGACACGGCCCGGTTTCAGCGGGAATTCGTCCGTGACACCTTTCACGCCGCCGCCTTCGACGGTCGCGCTGCAGTGCAGTTCAGGCTTGAAGCCCGGGCGGCAGAGCTTGCAAGGCGCTGCGCCGCAGTGCCATGCGACGCCGTATTTGCCTTCCATGACGATCATGTCGCAGAAGAACGGCAGATCGCCGGAAAGAATCTGCGCAATGCGCATCATGACGGCGCCATAGACATCGCCTTCGCAGGCGGTGAGGAAGCCGTGGTTGGTCAGATGGCCGAGCGTGGAGCAGACGGCGATGCCGTAGAATTCGTTGAGAATGACCTCAGGCCAGCAGCGCATGGCGAACGTATCGACGAGGAATTTGTCTTTCATCTTCTTGACGGCACCAAAAAGCCGCGCGGATTTCTCCAACTGGCCTTCGCGTGGGCCGTCGGTCGGATGGCATGGGGCGTCGGAAAGGATCGTCTTGGTCGCGTCCGCGACTTCCGCGTCCGTTAGTTTTTCAGCCGCCGTGAACAGTTCGTGTTCCGTGATGATCTTGACTTCGGGGCCGAGCTTTCTGCGGAGAAGCATTTCGGAGCAGCAACTTGTGTAGAATCCAGGAACGCGTCCGCCGATGAGACCGATGCGCATGCGGCCAAGCGCTTTCATCGCTTGTGCACAACGGATGCAACGGAGCAGTTGTTCCGCCGCGTCGTCCGTGCCCGGTTCCGCATGGACATGGAAATACGGAATGTGAAGCCGCCACATGTGATGCGCGTTCATGTTCGCGGCGCAGAAGGAGTTGCTTTGCAGACGACCGCCGCAGGGATCCGGTTCTTTCATGCTCCATAGAATGACGGGAACATTCAAACGCTGTGCAAACATCGGCGGGACAACGCCGAGAGAGAACGTCATGAAATGCGTAATCAACAAATCAGGGCGGTTCTTTTCGAACTGTTCAAGTTGCGCGACGGCTTCGTCTTCCAACGTCAGCATCTTTTCGCCGCCAATGACTTCCACACCGGGAAGCTGTTTCAAAAAAGCGAGCGCGTTGGCGCGAGCGGCCTCGAGTGTTTCGTTTGTCCAATTGACTTTCGACAATGGAAGATAACCGATTTTGAAAGTTTCGCTCATGATGTTCTCCTAGAATATGATATGGTTTAAAAATGTGAGTCTGTTTATGAAAGTGCAATCAGTGGTTGCGGAGGAATTCATCCACCTGCGCACGGGTGGGAATGCCTGTGCGGCCTCCTAATTTTAGACATTTCAGCGCGGAAACGGCGGAGGCGAACCGCATGCATTCCATCAAATCATGTGTTTCCAAATAGCGGACACCGAAGGCTGTATGATAGACGTCGCCGGCTCCCGTTGTGTCAACAGGCTTGATGGTGAAAGCGGGGCAACGCAGGATGTTTCCGTTGTCCAGAACCATCGAGCCTTGTTCGCCCATCGTGATGCCACATACACGCGCCCCCGTTTCGGCGAGTTTGAAAATGGCTTGTGACAGGTCGTCGGTTTCCGTGAAACGTCGTGCGAATTCCTCCGACGTGATGAGAATATCCGCCTTGCGTACAAGTTGTTCGACGCCCGGCCGAATCGTTCCGGCGTCAAAATTAACGAGAACGCCATGTGCGCGGGCCACGTCTGCGGCGGCCAAGGCGGCGGCTGTCTGATGTCCGTCCAAATGAAGCATTTTCGCCTTGCTGATCAAATCGAAATCGACTTCCTTGGCGGGATCCAATTCGGCCAAATTGCCGCGCGTCCATGCGACGCACCGTTTGCCGGTGGCTTGTTCGATCCAGCAGTACGCGATAGGGGAGACAAAGCCTTTGCGAACAATCATCGCTTGTGTCGAAACATGTTCCGCTTCAAAATCCCTTAGAATCCGCTTGCCTGGGTCATCGTCGCCAACCGTGCTGATGAACGCGGCAGGCAGGCCAAGACGGGCCGCCGCGACCGTCGCCGTCGCCGCCGGGCCGCCGCCCTGAATGAGATGCTCCAGCATCTGGACTTTGCTGTCATACGGAATGTGCGGTAGCACCGACAGGTAATCGTTGCTGCAAAAGCCTATCCCGACGTAATCAATTGTGGTGGAAGACATGGACGATGCTCCTGAAAAATGATGAATCAAACTTATTGACATCTATACTTTAATTGATAAAGCGATGGTGGCAATGCTTGAATTTGAGAAAATATGAACTATTTTTGAGAAAAATTGAGAATTTATCATGGAAGCCTAGAGCGGTCAAGCCGCAATCAAATCATTGATTATGAACCACGAATGCACACGAATGCACACGAATTCCACCATGAAACGAACAAAAATGCCTCGCCGCCGGGCCGACGACAGCACAAAGGATTCCTTGGTGAAATGAGACGTTGATCACGGATGATGCGAACGGCTCCGGCGGCTGCGGCGGTTGTTCAATGGACACCAATGGCCGTGAAGAGCCAAACTGTTTACAAAAGTTTTTTTGTGAAAAGACTTCATGAAGATTCTTCGCAAAAAAACAAGAAGATGAACTATAGTAGTACAAAATCATTACTGGCAAAGATATGAGAAGCTTACGGACATTGGCGATTACGGACTATCTGAAAGGGCGGAAATACTGCTCGGTTGACGAACTGCGGGAGCATTTCAATGTGTCCACGGCAACGATTTACCGCGACATCGCGGCACTTGTCTCGAAGGATGTCGTGCACCGTGTCAGCGGCGGTGTCGCGCTGGAGGAACGGACAGGGCAGCTGGACAGCCGCGACCATTTCGCGTCGTCGCCGTACATGGATCGAATTGACCGCAATTGCGAACCAAAACGCGCCATAGCCTCAACGGCGTTGACGCACATCATGGACGGCGACATCGTCTTTCTGGATTCGTCCACGACGGTCTCCTATCTGGCGGACAAGTTGCTGACAACGTCGTTTTCGAGTCTTACGATTGTGACGAATTCCGTGACGGCCATCCAGAATTTTCGAAAATATCCGCCGCAATACGTGTTAATTTCGCTTGGCGGCTACTACGATTTCCAGCTGAATGCGTTTCTTGGCGAATCCGCCATTCGCGAACTGGAGCGACTCTCGATTACGAAGGCGTTCATCTCTGCGTTTGGCGTCAGTAGCGCGGGCGTCTCGACGAACCACGAAAACCATTCGACGCTATTGGGAAAGGTTCTTCGCATTTCCGAGCAGAAGTATCTTCTTGTGGACGACAGCAAATTCGAGCGAAACGGTTTGTTCCGTTTCGCCCAGAAAAACCAGTTCGACGAAATCATTACCAATTGAATGGCAGTTACTTGTCGTAAGCTGACGTTAAGCTGTAGCGGCCTGATTCGAGCTCCAATACGACAGCGTCCTTTTCAGTGCGGATGAGGCGGATGTGCGGATTTTCCGCAATTGGCTTGTTGCCTTCACGCAGGGAGGCGGCATCTGTGCAGGGCACGTAGGCGGTCGCCGTGGCGGATGGCGGAATGACAACGGTCAACGTGTAGCGTTTATCGGCGACGTTCCAGTTTGACGCGATGTCAAAAACGCCACGGATGGAATCGTATCTTCCTTGTATCCGGGCTGTTCTGGCATCTGGACGCGGGCGGATGACGACGTGTTTGAAGCCCGGTGCGGCATCGTCTGGATTCAGACCGATGAGCGTTCGCCAGATCCATTCGCCGACGGAGCCGAAGGCCCAGTGGTTGAAGGAGTTCATGCCCGGATTCTGGAAGCCGCGGCCCGCGACATAGCCGTCCCAACGCTCCCACAGAGTCGTCGCGCCGTTGTCGATCATGTAGCCCCATGACGGGACGGTGCGGAGGTTGAGGAGGTTGTTGGCGATGTCGTGATGGCCGTTGTCAGATAGTTGGATCATCATGCGGTGGGTGGCGTGGAAACCTGTGGAAAGATGGTCTTTATAACCTTTTATGCAGGCGAGCATGCGTTCGAAGATTTTGTCGCGCTGTTCATCTGTGGCGATGCCAAAATCAAGGGCGAGGGCGTAACTGGCCTGCGTCTCATGCTTGAATGTGCCGTCCGGATTCATGTATTTGGCTTGGAAGGCCTTGCGGATTTGTTCGAACAAATCGCCATAATAGGCTGCATCTTCTTTGTATCCAAGGACTTTTGCCGTTTCAGCGAGAATATGCGTCGTGAAGGCGAAAATCGCCGTTGCGAACTGTTCATTCGGCATCTGGCAATGGCCGCGCGGATAGCCGTTGAGGACGAGCGTGTCGCCGTTGAGCCATTCGCCGTAGTCGTGCTCGCGATGCTTTGTCCAAATCAAGCCGTCCGTGCATTGCGTATGGACGAAATCGATCCACTTTTTCGCGGCGGGATAGTAGCGTTGCAAGATGCGTGTATCAGCATAGTTCTGATAGATTCGCCACGGCAAATGGACGCCTGTGTCCGCCCAGCCGGGAGCACCAAAGAAATTGGTCTGGTGGTTGACGCCTGGCGCGATATCCGGGAACTGTCCGTTCGCTTTTTGCTCATCGACGATATCCTGTTCGAATTTCGTGATGAAGGCTGCCATGTCACGGTTGAAAATGGCGGTTTGGGAGAAGGAGAACATGTCGGCCGTCCATCCCATGCGTTCATCACGTTGCGGGCAGTCTGTTCCCGTGCTGAACATATTGCCGCGTTGGTTCCATTGGATGCAATGGAACAAGTCCTGCACGAGCTTGTTGGACGATGTGACTGTGCTGACGGCTGGCGCGGAGGAGAACATGACAAGACCGCGGAAATCGTCAAGCGACGGCGGTGTGGTCAGGCCCGTGATTTCAACGTAGCGGTACCCATAATAGGTATGGCGTGGTGACAATGTGCGTTTTCCGCCGGGCCAGACGATGTTCCAAAGTTCCTGTGCGCCTCGGAGATTGGCGCGATAGACGGTGCCGTCCGGATTGAGCATTTCACCGAATGCGACGCGGATGGGCGTGCCGCGCGGCGCATCGGCCGTCAATGAACAGAGGCCGACCATGTTCTGCTTCATGTCAAAGACCCACACGCCTTCCTTTGGATTGGTAAGTGTTTTCGGTTTAAGGATTTGCTCGCAGACAATCGGTTCATCCGTCTGGCCGAGCAGCAGGGCCTGCTCGGAGCCTTTCGGCGCGGCGATGACGGCGGCCTTCGTCCATTTCGTGGCGTTGTAACCGACGTTGTTCCAGCCCTTCTGTTCACGTGTGCCGTCGTAGTCGATACCATAGTAGATTTCCGCGCGGCGGACAGGGCCGTTGTTGTCCGCAAGCCAACTGTCATCTGTGATGATTTTCGGCCCGTCGGCGATATCAATCAACGCTTTCAGGCAGTATTCGCAGCCTGGAACGCGGCGGCCAGCGAACATCGGGCTGTCCCACCAGCCTGATGAGACCTCTGCCGCGACTGCGTTGTCGCCTTCCTTCAGAAGTGACGTGACATCATAGACTTGATAGAAAATCCGTTTCGGATAGGCCGTCCATTCGGGAGCCATGTAGGCATCGCCTACGCGCTGTCCATTGATGAACAATTCGTATGTTCCGAGGCCTGTGACGGCGACCAATGCGCGGCTGGGCTTCTTCTCCAGATTGAACTCCTTGCGGAAACGGACGGCGGGGCGCGGGCCGCCGCCGCTGCCGGGCTCGGAAATGAGCCGTCCGTCCACCAATCGCGCATGGCTCCATGCACCGCTCGTGACGGCTCCTGAAGCCGTCACAGGCTTGTTTCGCGCGACATTGTCCTTTCCGCTGAAGACTTCCATTTCCGTCAGCGTATAGGCGAAACCGTCGCGGCTGGCGTTGACTTTCGTGACGGTCAGGCGGACGTAGCGGCCTGTTTTCGGCTCGAACGTGTGGACGGCTGGATTCGTCTGCGGATTCGGTGCGTCTTCAGCCTGCATATCGAACAGCATGACGGCGTCTGAAAAGTCCGCATTGTTGGCGGTTTCAAGGCGATAGCGGACAGGGAAGAGGAAGCCCGGAGTCTTGGGGGAGTAGTCGAAAGGACATGTCGGATAGAGCTTTATGGAATCAATGGGAGTCGTTTTTTGAAGGTCGATTTGAACCCACTGGACGGTGTCAGCCGTTGGGACGAAGGCGCTGTGGAAACCGTTGTGGGCGGTTTTAACTTGCGAGGCGGTGCCGGGCAGAACGATCCATTGCGCGCCGTTCCAGTCTTCGGTGTTCAGCAATCCCATTCGCCAATAGGCGGGCTCGCTCCAGGCGGACGGCGTTTCCTGCGTGCGGTCCCACACTTGCACTTTCCAATGGCAGTCCTGCTTTGACGAAAGGGCGGGGCCGTTGTACGGAATCAATGCGTTTTCTTCGGAAACGACTTTGCCTGAATCCCATACGTCGCCTTGATTGGCGGCGAGTTTTTCTTTTGTGGAGGCGACGAGAATGCGATAGGCGGTCTGCTTGGCGCCGTTGTCGTTTGAGGAAAGCGTCCATGACAAACGTGGAGCCATTTCATGGATAGCCATGGGATTCGCAAGATATTCGCAACGAAGCTTTTCGACTTTCAAATCGGCGAACAGGGCGGTTGCGCAAAGGACGGTTAATGCGAGAAGAAGGTTTTTTTTATGCATAGTGAATGGCCCGTGGTTATGGTTTAAGTAAAAGTCATGCACTAATCTAACACATCTTGTTTTAGGTTGCAACAAGACATGCCGGATTTGGTTGCGTTGAACGGAATCAGAGTTATGTTATGATACCTTTTCAGCCTCGGAGAGGCGTTGCGTGAGTAACCCCAGACGTAGTCTGGGGAGAAGGAACGCCTAATCACCAGCAGCATCGAAGATGCTGAATGTGAACAATATGGTTTGGCAGCCCTTATTCACATTCGACCTCTTCGAGGCCGCGTTATCATCCCATGCCTTCCCCCAGGCTGCGCCTGGGGTTACTCGGATTAAGCCTCTTCGAGGCAGAATGAAAAAAACATATGATTTTAAGGGAAAGACCATGAAAAAAATGCTTTTACTGTTGTGCTTGCCGATGTTGCTACTGAGTGAAGAGGCGACGATCCGAATGATGTCGTGGAACATCTGGGGGAATACACAGAAAGATCCCGTGGAACGGGAACAGCCAATCATCGATGTCGTAAAGCGTTATTCACCAGACATCATCTTGCTGCAGGAAGTTCATCCGGCTTGGCATCAGTCACGCTTGTTCACGGAGAACGCGGAAGAATACGAAACGGTCATGGAGCCGTTGGGAAAGTTCCCGTGCCATGTTCCCGTCATGTTCAAGAAGGCGAAGTGGACGATGCTTGACCACGGTCTGCATCTCTATCATACGACTTTGGACCGTTCCAAAGGCTTCTCGTGGGTGCTGTTGCAGGAAAAGGCCACGGGCAAGAAAATGATTGCCGCCTCCACGCATTTCTGGTGGAAGGTAGGCCCGGAAAACAATTACATCCGCACCATCAATGCTAAGGAGACGAATGAGTTGCTAACGGCGTTGCAGAAAAAATACGATAATGTGCCAGTCGCCATTGGCGGCGACTACAACAGCTGGTTGTCTTCCCAGGCGATGAACTTCTTGAAAGCCAATGGCTTCCGTTCTGCGGTGGAGATGACGACCGATGTGACGCAGGCCAGTACGCACCATGGCAATCCCGTGAAGGGCGAAGACGGAAAATTCCATGGAAAACGTCGTGAAAAGGACGACATTCCCAAAACATCCATCGACCACATCATGGTTCGCGGCGATCAGATTGACACGAAACGCTTTGTGGTTGTATTGGAGCAGGATGCGTTGGACGCCTCCGATCATTCGCCTATTTTCATGGATTTTGTGTGGAAATAAAAGATTGTTTTTTGATATTTATAGAAAAGGTTAATTTCAATTATTCTCATCAGTTTTTCTTGGATAAATTCTGGAGTATATATAATGGAATTTAAGTTAAATACATATCATAGAAATACAAGCAAAGAAGAGCTTATAGAAGATTTAATATGTGTTTCAAAAAAACTCAATAAAGATTATGTTTCAAGAAGTGAATATGTGGCATGTGGAAAGTTTTCTGCAACTCCTTTTATTCAAAATTTTGGTACGTGGATAAATGCATTAAAAGCTGCTGGATTAAGTATAGAAAGACCTAAAAACGATTATTTAAAGATTAAAGATCAAGAATTGCTTGAAGATGTAAAATTGGTGGCAACAAGACTAGGAAAGAATAGTATATCTACTAGTGAGTATAATAAATATGGGAAATATAAAATCCAAACGCTATTAATACGGTTTACAACATGGAATCTTGCTTTAGAAAAAGCAGGATTAACTCAAACCCCATATAAAATAATTACAGATGAAATGCTTTTTGAGGAGATAGAGAAAATTTGGATAAATAAAGGTTCACAGCCAACTACGACAGATATACAGAAAGGTTTGTCCCAATATAGTTTAAATACATATTGCAGACATTTTGGCGGATGGAGAAGTACGCTTGAAGCATTTATAAAATGGATTAATTCCCCTGAGGAAAATGAACCAATAAAAGAATTAAATAATGTAAAAGCTGAAGAAATAAAGAACTCTTCTGGAAGCAATAAAACTGAAATAACACAACAAGATCTTGTTGATGAAAAAGCCGATAATAATAGATTATCTCCTGTAGCTACATCACATAAAACAAGTAGAGATATAAATGTACGTCTTCGCTTTAAAATACTTCAAAGAGATAATTTTAAGTGCTGTTTTTGTGGAGCCTCACCTGCTAAAGATCCTTCTGTGGAGTTACATGTAGATCATATAATACCATGGACAAAAGGAGGCGAGACTACCATGGATAATTTACAAACATTATGCTCAAAATGTAATTTAGGAAAGAGCGATTTGATATAATATAAGTATTTTAGTAGATTGCATTGTGCTAATCTGATTCTTCTCCTATTTTCATGGATTTTGTGTGGAAATAGTTTTCCTAGACTTCTAGAATCCTAGAATCCTAGAAGTCTAGAATACTAGATTTTAGACAAATCTCACGTCGTTGTCGCGGACGATTTCCGCGGGGCTGGTGAGTTGTTTTGAGAAGTCCGCGAAGCGTTTCTCCCAGCCGGAACGTTCCCATGCGTCGCCATGGTGCTGGAAGCATATCTTCTTGATAGGCTGATCTTTAAGGCGTTCAATCGCTTTCGGCAACGGATAATGGACCAGTTCGCTGACGAGCAGATCGACGCCGCCCTTGATGCCGTCCATCGGCAAATCGTATTCGCGGCTTAAATCGCCTGAGAAGAAAATCTTCTTGCCGTTGGCGCATTCGAAGAGGAAGGAGGAGGCAATCTGCGAATTGTCTGTCTTGCGGCGGCCCATGTGGTCATTGCCGTAGGCCGTGACTTTGATGTTGCCGTCGTTGAAAATTTCGCCCGGCTGGAAGGCGTGGAGCTTCGTGATGGCGGGATAGTTCTCGGAACGATAGTAGCCCTTGCGGACGGCTTTCATTGTATCGACGAAATCCTGCCCGCCGAGATAGACGTCCAGATGGGCGTCTTCCTTGACGCGTTTGGGATAGATTTGCTTGTGGAAGAGCCATTGCTGGATCAGCATGAAAAGGCCGCCGAAATGGTCCAGATGCGGATGGGTGATGAAAATGGCGTTGAGGTCGGGGAGGAACATGCCATTCTTGGTGAGCTGTCCGCAAACGGCATCGCCGGCATCGATAAGATAGTTCTTTCCACCGACTTGGAGCAATGTGGAGGAATGGAAACGCGTCGGTGTGACGGCGCCGTGGGCGGTTCCGAGGAAGGTGAGTTTCGTGTCGGTCTCTTGGGGTGGTTCGGCTGCTTTCTTTTCAGGGGGCTGTGCGTCCTGCGCCTTGAGTTTTCCGCCGATTCCGAACATGGCGGCGAAGAGTCCCATTTTTTTGAAGAAATCGCGTCTTTCCATTGTTGCTCCTTGAGTGTGAATTGGTTATGTCTCAATTACGTGGTTTGTCTAAACGGAACATGGGGATCAGCCAGAAAAGCAGGAAAACGAATGCGGCGGCGAAATAGGATTTGAACATGGCGATGCCGTCGCCGAAGAAATGCTCGCATGACCGGATGATGGCGCCAGAGGCCAGCATGCCGATAAGGCTTGCGGTGACGCCAGTTGTGACGTGGATGAACATGGTTCCGATGACCTGGTGGTCCTTTGGAACGGTCTGCAGGAAGTAATAGACGATGGCGGAGTTGCTCAACGCGGAATAAGCCCCAATCAGGAAGAAGGGGATGAACAACAGCACTTTGAGCCATGGCATGGCAAAGGACGACGGCATGGCGAGCCAGAAGAGGCAGACGGGAAAGACGAGCAAGAAGGAGAAAATAAACAACAGCTTGGCGCCGAATCGTTTGGCGATGGGGGCGGTCAATTTTGAACCGACGATGGCGGCGGCGAATTGGACGGTGGAGAAGATGATGGCATGCGTGTCCGAAACATGGTAGCCGCGTTTCAACGTGGCGACGGAAAGCGACGCAAGCATGATGCTTCCGAGATTGATGGCGATGCCCGCCCAAATCTGCTTGCGGATGCATGAATCATGGATGGCGACACGGAGCAATGGCAACTGCGGCTGCCGTGCGGATTCGCGCAACGACGACGTTTCATGGATTTTGCGGATGAAGACGGATGATGTGACGCCCAGAAACGCGCCCGCGACGATGATGCAGGAAAGGACGCTGATGCTGTCGTTATAATGCAGGATGACGCTGACGGTTACAAGCGAGCAGACGGCCGCGATATAGAAACGCGCATTGGAGTCGCCAAGAAGCTTTGCGCGGTCGTCGTTTGTCGTGATGTCGCCGATGAGCGGTTGCGCCATGACAAGACCGGCCGCACGACAACCGTAGAAGAGAAAGCAGTTGAGCAGCAACCAGCCGACGGCAAGATGCTTGCTGTAAAGCGCGATGAGTGCGCTGGATGCGACCATGACGGCAGCGCAGTTGCGGCAGACCCAGAAGTCCGCCTGTGTCTGCGCGGCACCGACTTGCCGTGTGCGCAGAACGCCGAGCGGAAGCATCAGATAGCCAAGAAAGAGCATGGCGCCGATGACGGCGATGACGGTGTTGGAGGCTTCGAGTTTGGTCGCGAAGAGCACGACGACGGTTTCGCCGAGGCACATGTAGGACGCGCCGTTGATCATGCAGTAACGGCAGTAGTTCAGTTGGGAGGTCTGGCGTTGTTCTGCGGTTAAAGGAAACTCAAAAATCATGGAGGCTAGGAGGCTAGATATTGTTTTTGGAGGCTTGAGATTTTGAGGCAGTTTTCATCTTGACCTGCGATATCGCGTAGCTTGCGCCAGTGGGACAGTCGTTGCCTTCCACGGCGACAATCTTGCCGTCTGCGAGACGGACGACGACATCGCATTCGCTTTCACAGCCTGTGCATTGAAAGACATGCTCTTCAAGCATAATAATCACCTCTTGAAGAACAGATGGAATAGCTGAAGCAGGGGGGCGTCGTATTCGGCGCATGCGTTGTCCGCGATGCCCTGCTGGTTGCCGCCGCAGTAGAAGACGGTCACTTTGCCGTCCTTTTCAATGAATTCCGCGTCGGAAGCGTTGATTTCATAGACATCAGGATGTTTTCGCGGGAAGGGACGATGGTTATAGTCGGGGAAGAGAATCGGCCGCGAGCCTTCCTCCCAGTCGATGAGATTTTTGGAACGTGCGATGCAGGTATCGTAGTTCCATGCGCGAGTCTCCTCGTTCTTGAATTGATTGACGTATGTCACGTAGAAATAGCCGTCTTCCGGAAAGTAATAAAGCGATGGGCCGCCGACGTATTTCTTGTCGCCGTAAATCGGTTTTTCAAGGAGCGTCCAATGGACGAGATCGGTGGATTCTAGAAATCGGAACGTAAAGGGAATGAAGCGTTTGTCGTTTGTCTCGAACAGCATGACATACCGTTTGCCGTCGAAGGCAATCGCCGTGTTGAAGAGATGTCCATGCGGATAATGGAATATCGGCGTGGGTTCGCTCCAATGGATGAGATCGTTGGAGACGGTCATGTCGATGGTATCCGCCGCCCATGTTCCGTTGTATCCGACCTTGGAGCCGTAGCAGAAGCATTTGCCGTTGGCGACATAGGCGTAGATGAAGTAATGTCCGTCCAGAATATGGGCCAGTTCACGATTGGTTTCTTTTTCGACGATGACAGCGTGGTCCGGCCTGCCTGCTGGTTGTGCGCCATTGATGGCGGAGACGTTGAAGAGGCAGATGTCACGACCGTTAAATGAAAACGGCGTTGTTTCGCCGATGTTGCTTTTGAAATGTCGGATATGATGCCAGATGGTTCGATCCATGATGATGACTCCAAGATATCAGGACGGAAACGGATAGTTGCTGTATCCATTTCCATCATTCATTTGCTGAATAGGACTACAATAGGGCGAAAAAGAATCTTTGCAAGGAAAAACGTGTTTTTTATGGAAGCTGTTGCTGTTCCGTTTCCTTCAAACTGTTCAGTTTTTCCATGAATTCCGCCATGGTGTTTTCGCGGTTCTCTTCACCACCAATGTATTCAAGATTGCTGTCAAGATATCCGGCATAAGCGTTTTTACGGTGACGGCATTTTGTTTCAATGATGACGGGAATCTCCTTAAACGGCATGTCTTCTGGAATCTTGATGTCTTTGTCGCCAAGATAGATATAGGATTCGACGCCTTTCTTTTCCTCTGGACAAAGGAAGACCTTTTCCTTTTCAAAGAACTGGATGTAGGGCATCAGTTCGCTTTTCCAGTTATCTTGCGGCGGCAGATGGTTGTCGTGCTCCTGCATATAGTTGCAGATGGCGGTCTGAAGGTAATGGATATTGGTTTGGCATGTTGTACGGGTCGCCGCATCATGTGCGTACTGAAATGCGGAAACGAGTCCTCCTGCTGAGAAAAGAACGAATAACACAATGAAAATGACCGCGAAGACTTGGCAGAATCTAGTGGAAAAACAGACAAGCCGAATGAACCATTTCTGCGTCTTGAGGTATTCATAAGTTTGCTGGACTTGCTCGCGATGTTCGTCATAAAGGAATGCGATCGGCACGATGATAATCGTGAGAATCAGCAGTACGTCTAGCAGTCCCAGAGTTGGAGAAAAATGATTCATGTCATTGCTGGATAATGGGTAACGATTGTGAAAATGTTTATCATAATCTATATGTTACATCCGCCATTCGTGGTTTTCAATGGTATGCAGACATTTGCGGAATTTGCCCGTCGGGCCGATGACGCCGAATGACTTTCCGGCGGGGCAGGGCTTGTGGTTCTTTTCACCATATTTTTCAAGAAATTGGCGGGGCTGCGGGCGGCAATCGCAAAGCATTTCATCTGCAAATCCGTATGGGACGCCGCCATTGGGCAGTTTGCGGATCGTCTCTTTAACGGTCTCCCATTCGTCCCATGACAACGCCCAATTGTCCAGATTTCGCGCGCGTCCCTCCAGCATCATGGGCCCCATCTGGATGCTTTTTGCATGTGAAAGCACAGCGGCCGCGAATATGTCCGCGATTTCGTTTTTGTTGATTTGAGTGACCGTTATGCTGACATCGAACGGACATTGCAGTTCGGCGGCTCGCGCCATGGCGGTCAGCAGTTTCGCATATGAACGCCGTGTTCCAGTCTGAATAGCATAAGTCCTTAGACCCTGAATACTTGTGGCTAGCGAGATGGCATGTTCGTGACAGAAGACGATGTCTTTTTCGGTCAAGGTGCCGGCATTGGTGAACAACGCAATTGGGCCTTTCGGCAGTTTCTCCCGTGTGAAGGCCAATAGTTGCCAGATGTCCTTTCGCAACGTGGCTTCTCCGCCGGTGAACAGGAAGTCGTTGACGCCACGAGAGATGCATTCCTCAATGATGGCCTGCCATTCAGCAGTTGGAAGGTCGTCGCCCGCCAGTTCGGGGCGTTCATGCCAGACGCAATAGCAGAACGGACAGTGAAAATTACAGCGAGCCGTCACTTCAAGAATGAGTTTTTTTGGCAAATCCCTCATGGAACGGCCTGTTCATTTATCGTCGGTTGGTTTGTCCATGTCTGTTTTGGGTGGCAATGGCACACCCATCAGTCGCGGCGGTGTTTTGGTGTCTTTTTTCATTTCATTGTCGCTATTGTCCTCTTTCGGCGGCAACGGCTTGCCGGCCAACGGTGGTGGCGTTTCGGCATTGTTGTCAGACGGTTTGGGCGTTGTTTCATTGTCGCGATTGTCCACTTTGGGAACTTCCTCTTCTTCGGGAACGATGTTTGGGACATCGCCCATGACCTGATGGTGGCGAGAAGGGGTTTTGCCCATGGTATGGAAGCCTGGAATTTTATCGCAACCGACCGTCAGCATAGTCAGCAAGCCAGCCAATGGAAGCCCCAGTTTGAGTCTTGACGCGATGTCTGATTGTATTTTCTTGTCGTCTGCTGAAAGCTTCATGGATCTGTTTTTCAATGTTAAAACTTTGTTTCTTATCTCAAAAGTAATGATTCTTCTTCAAAACGAAAATAAAACAATAAATATTGGTTACTTGTGTGGTTGTTTTCTATGCGAATTTTATTGCGCTTCCTTCTTTTTCACTTCCTCCTGCCAGTATTTTCGGCAGGTTGCGATATTGGCTGAGATGTTCAGAAGCTTTTGGCGTTCGGGAAATCCTTCATAGGAATCTGTGTAATAAACGCTTCCCAACCAACTATTAACTCTTCCGTTCTTGTCTTTCTTCTTTTCCTGAGGCGTGGGCAAGGGAGGAAAGGTCCATGCCTCTGGATAAATCTGCTGGATGAACAATTCTAGTTTCCCCAATTTGTTCAGATTTTCAAAGAGATAAAGATAATAGAAATTATGTTTCGAACTGACGTGACACGTGTCTGATAAAATAAGATAGAGGGCGATTTTGCGTTGGGGATTGCGCAGATATTCATGAAAGATGACATTCCCAAATCCTTTGCTGGCAAGAAGTTCAAGGAAAGCATCTGAAAACTCCTGTGGAAATTGGTCTCGATAGTTTTTGAGAATCCGTTCTACACGATCTAAGCCAATTGATTGGAGCGTTCTTTCATCACCGGTTGTGATAAGTTGTAAAAACTTTGGTTTGAGCTTGCTGAGTTCCAATTCATCGACTTGGTGGTTGACATAATCACTCATTCCATCCTTTCCATAAAAATTGTCCAGGCGTTCGATACAGCCATCATAGACGCTTCGGACTTTCTCCGCGGGGAGATTGTCCCTTTCAGCCACGTATAAAAAGTGTCTTAGGGGGATGTCGCCGTCGCCGCAAATAGTTGGAATATCCTTGAAAAAGTACCATTGCCATCGCCATGGTTTCCAGTCGAGACGGCGGGACTGCGGGTATTCACGTCTGTATTTGATGAAATAATTGGCGATGAAACCTTCGGTTGCACAAAAACGAACCAATGGGACATTACGGCCAAGTCCGTATTTTTCATAGGTTTTTGTGAATTCCGATTTGCTTCTGCGAACCCATTCGACCGTTCCGTTTTTCCATTTTTTCTCTGTGACAATATCGCCGTTAGCGAAATCGAAACCATGGGAAATATAGTAGTCCGATACATCGCCGTTCATCTTATTGGCAGGCGACGCGTTAAACTGAATGAAGGAGGCAAATGGCAGAACGCTGACAAGCAGTGCAGGACCCAAGAAAGCAAAGCATACGGGGAGAAGGTATTTGTTGATGAAGTTCTGCATGGCGTATTCTCCTTGCTCTTCTGGTGGAACATGGGTGATAACGACATGTGCGCCCCATGACCGGAAAGGCTTATTTTTGATTATGATTAATTTAGGGTGTTCTTTCAGAAAATCAAATTCCTGTTTGGCCTAGGGCCGTGATGTTCAACGGGAGGCGTTGTTTCATGCCCATGAAGTTGCTGTCTGATTAATTAGACGAACGAGAGAAGAAAATCTTATGGGAGAGGATTCATTTTTCTTGTAAAAAATCACATGGTATATCGGAACGTTGTAATTTCAATTCCATAATTGATATCATGTGTGAGCAAAGATGCTAAAAAAAGCAAAAAAGAATATAATAATGAAAAAATGTAAGAACATTATCAATTAAAAAGTGTAGAGGTTTTGCAGATTTATCACCAGAAAAGTGTTGGATTACAATTAATTTATTACCAGAAAAGTGTTGAAAATTGGTTGAATTATCACCAGAAAAGTGTATATTATTGATGAAAATATCACCAGAAAAGTATTGAAAAAATGATGAAGTCATTATGAAACGTATTTCTATAAAACGACTTAAGTCTTGGATGGAGTCTGACTCACGGAAACCGTTGCTTTTTCAGGGAGCGCGTCAGGTCGGGAAAACATGGCTTCTGAAAGAATTTGGAAGAACATGTTTTCAGAATATTGCATATGTCAATTTTGACAAGGACGAATCGGCGAAGCGCATCTTTGAACACGATTTTTCGATTGAAAGAATCATCACGGCTTTACAATTGCACTGCGGGCATGCGATAAAGCCGGGGAAGACGCTCATTATTTTGGATGAAATCCAGGAGGCGCCTCGTGCCGTGACCTGTCTGAAATATTTTTGTGAAGACGCGCCGCAGTATCATGTTGCGGCGGCAGGTTCCTATCTTGGCGTGGCGTCATTGACGGGAACAGGTTTTCCTGTTGGCAAAGTTGATACGTTGACACTTCATCCGATGAGTTATCTGGAATTTTTGGAAGCAATGGGCGAGGATGCGTTTGTGCAGGTCATTCAGCAGGGCGATTGGGAGAATGCAAGTATTTACAAGGAAAAGTTGATCGAATATCTGCGTTATTATTACTTCGTTGGCGGTATGCCTGCGGTTGTCGCTTCTTTTGTGAAAAACCGTGATTTTTTCAAAGCACGAGCCATCCAAAAAGAACTTTTGATGGATTATGACAGGGATTTCGGCAAGCATACTCCTGCTAACATTGTTCCAAGCATCCGAATGGTGTGGAATTCCGTTCCCATGCAGTTGGCGAAGGAGAATAAGAAATTCTTCTTATCGAAGCTGGAGAAGAATGCACGGAAGAGTGACTTTGCGGAGGCGATTCAGTGGCTTTGCGATGCAGGTCTGCTTTATCGTGTACAGCGTGTTTCCAAACCTAGTATGCCGTTGGCTGCATACGTGGAGGAAAACATATTCAAGCTGTTTCTTCTGGATGTAGGATTGCTTGGGGCGCAAAGCGATTTGGATCCTCGCTCCATTTTGGAAGGCAACAGGATTTTCACGGAGTTCAAAGGGGCTTTGACGGAACAGTATGTCCATCAGCAGTTGCTGGCTGAAACAGATATTGTTCCATATTATTGGGCGACAGAGAGTAATGAAGTAGATTTCATCTATCAGCATGGGATGAATGTTATCCCGTTGGAAGTGAAGGCGGAAACGAATTTACAGTCCCGTAGCCTGATGGGATTCTGTAGAAAATACAAGATACCTTTTGCCATCCGCGCATCCATGATCGACTTTCGCCGTGACTTGACGGATACCATTCCGACGAAAAATAATTTGGAAAACGCCGAATATAAATTCACTTTGGAAAATCTGCCCCTCTATGCCATCTCACGTATTGAGAATGAATAAAATGTTATTGGGATTTTGTCTTCAGATGACCATGAAAAAATTTAATTCCGCAATTGTGAAATCGTTGCAGGGCTTGTATATTACAAGTTTTAATATTGGGTTGTATTGTTTACTGGCTTTGGGTATCAGTTGTCTGACAAGACTGAAAAATGGTTGTTGATGACTGGTTGAAAACGTGTTATGGATTCCGAACAACAAAACAATGAATGGCGCCGGGGAGCGGAGGAATACGAACGCGAGCGTCGCAGGATGGAGGGCATGGAGAAGGAGGCCAGGCAACGGGCCGTCATCGCAGGGCTGACGGAGGATTTCGCCTGCGTGAACTATGTCGATTTGACGACGGAAGCCTATGAAAACACGACGATTTTTCGCATTTCCGACAAACTTTCGTCCATCATCCCCGGCTGGGCGACTGAACGGAATTCACGGGAGCGTTTCAGGCTGTTTTCGAAATTCGCGGTGTATGAACCGGATCGTGAAAAATTCGATGAGAGGACGAGCCAAAGTATGGTTCTGTTGCACTTGCAGAAGGCTCCGGCCTATTTTGTGAACTTCAGAATTCGGAAAGGCGACGACTTTTCCTATACCCAGATGAAATTCACGGCGGACTATGCGGCGGATGGGACGATCAAAGGGCTTGTCATCGGCATCCACAGCATTGATGAAGTGAAGCGGAATGAGGAGCAACGTGCCGAATACATGGCTATCATCGCTTCGCTGGCGGATGATTTTGAATTTGTGGGAATTATCGACAAGAATCTTGGTGATTTGACCATCTACCGTGCATCGCCTGTCTTTGAAAAGGCGTTGGAGGCGTCGAAAGACGGAAAAATCATTGACAGCCAGTTAGGCCGTCTGCTGAGGAAAATTGTAGCGGAGGAAGATCAGGAGGAATTCAACCGCAAAAATGGTCGTGAGATCGTCCTCAAGGCGTTGGAACGCAATCCTGTCTATAAGTTTGAAGTACGTCTCATGATTGACGGGCAGGCTCAGTACTATCGTATCAAATTCACGCAGGACAAGGATAATCCGGACAAATTGGTCGTGGGGCTTCTGAATATCGACCGGCAGGTTCGCAATGAAATCGCCGTCGGCGAGCTTGAAAAGGAGTTAGAATATCAGAATGAACTCAAGGAGGCTCGCGATCGGGCGGAGGCGGCCAGCAGGGCGAAAAGCACGTTTTTGTTCAACATGAGCCATGACGTGCGTACACCGATGAATGCGATTATCGGATTTACGGACATTGCGCAGAAGCATATCGACGATCATGAAAAAGTTGCTGACAGTCTGCATAAGATCAAGAGTTCCAGCGCTCATCTGCTGTCGTTGCTGAACGATGTTTTGGACATGAGCCGAATTGAAAACGGCCATGTCGAGATTACGGAGACGCCTGTCGATTTGATCGGTTTCATGGATGACATCGCGCCGATCGTCAATCCTTTGGCGATGGCCAAAAATATCGATTATAAAGTGACTTATGGCGAGATATGTGACCGCTATGTCCAAGCGGATATCCTGCATATCAACCAAGTGGTGATCAATTTGGTGACGAACGCCATCAAATACACGGGCGAAGGAGGAACCGTTACGCTAAGAATTGAACAAGAGGCGGATGCGAAGGATGGTGTCGGCATGTATTCTATCATGGTTGAGGATACTGGCATCGGCATGAGCAAGGAGTTTATGAACCACATGTTCGAAAGCTTTGTTCGTGAAAATCGCGAGGAGGTCATGAAAGAGCAGGGGGCGGGGCTTGGCCTTGCGATCACAAACCGACTTGTGACGCTTATGAATGGCACGATCACCGCCAAGAGCGAAATAGGAAAAGGTTCGACGTTTGTGGTGACGTTGCCGTTGAAGATTCAGCCGAAAAGCGTGTCGAAAACGCAAGTTGAGGATTCCGCCAACGAGTCTAAGACATTGGAAGGACGGAAGATCCTGTTGGTTGACGACAACGAGCTGAACTGTGAAATCGCGGCGGAGATTTTGCGGGAATCTGGCATGGTTGTCGATATGGCATGCAACGGTGCGGAAGCGGTCGAGATGGTCAAGAAGAACGGCGTGCATTATTACGACGCGATTTTGATGGACATCCGGATGCCGGTCATGAACGGCTATGAAGCGGCGTCGGCGATTCGCGCTCTGCCGGACGACGGCCGTCCCGTTGTCATTATCGCGTTGTCCGCCAACGCTTTCGAAGAGGACAAACAGAAGTCGTTGGCTTCTGGCATGGACGCGCATATTGCGAAACCAGTCAAATCCGCCGTCCTGTTGGATACACTGCGGAAATTCATCTAGATGAGGCGGTCATGACGGAGCATGACCGTCTGTTCGGGCCGTTTATTCGCTTTTGGGATAGAACGGTTCCAGATGGGTGAGGACGGCGACGACTTTCAAGTCGCTTTTCAAAATCGCGTCGCGGACATCGTTGCAGATGGAATGACCGTCCGCAACGGACAGCGTCGGTTCCACCAGAACATGCAAATCAACGTCATAACCGCTTAATACACTGCGGACACGGATGTTGTGAATGTCTTTCACTCCTTTCACACCACGGGCGATGGTGTCGATGGATGCTTCCAAATCGACGGAATTCATCGGTTCCAGATGGGTGAGCACATCCAAAACGACAGGCATCTTGTGACGGATGGCTGTCGCCGCCTCTTCGCAAAGGCGATGGCCTTCTTCGACCGACATGCCGCGATCCACCAAGACATGCATGTCCAGCAGGACGCCGTGTCCAAGGCGGCGTGTGCGCAGTTCATGGACGTCTTCGATGCCTGGAATGGAGGCGGCGATGTTGCGCATTTCATCCAGTTCGGTCGGCGTGACGCCTTGGTCGGAAAGTTCTTTCAGGCAAGGCCATACGATGCTCCAGGCAGTCTTCAGCAGCATGGTGGAAACGAGAATGGCCGCGATGGCGTCCAGATAGGTGACGTGTGGCCAGAAATGACCGGCGGCGGCGACGATGGCGACGGGAATGGACGAGATGGCGTCAGACCGCTGATGCCAAGCACTTGCGACGAGTGCGGACGAATGGCAGGCATTGCCGACCGCCACCGTGCAATGGTAGAGGATCTCCTTTGAAATGATGGAGAGCAACGCCACGACGAAGACAGGCCAGCCGGGAACATTGCCTTCTTCCGCTTGGCCGATACTTTTGATGGCGTTGATAGCCATGCTCAAAGCGGTGACGCAGAGGAGGACGCCGATGAACAGCGTGATGAGAGCTTCTATACGCTGATGACCATGCGGATGGTCACTGTCGGCGGGAGCAGACCAGAAACGGACGCCGACGAGCACGGCGATATCCGTCGTGAAATCGGACAAACTGTGGACACCGTCGGCGATACAGGCCTGACTGTGTGCGAGAAAACCGATGATGAATTTGCAGGCGGTGAGAAGGATGTTGACGAACATCCCCCAAAGGGTGATTTTACGGATAGGATTCATAATGACGGTGCTATAAAATACTTACTGTTGCGGCATGTTCTCTTGGATGATAAAGACGCGGTCGATATAGACGTTTTTGACCTGCGATTTCGGGCGGGCTGGCGGGCAGAACCAGAGATAGCCGTCTTCAGGGATGTTTACAGGATTGGATTTGAAGAGTTTGTATTCTTTGCCACGGCATTCTGAAACTTGATGGTGGTTGATGAAATGGTCGCCGCCATTGGCGTTGTTGTGGAGGCCGCAAGTGAAGGCAAGGCCATCCGTGGCGTCTGCATCGCAACGGACGGAATAATAGACGACCCACGGCAAGTTGTTGGGATATCCTCCCATCGGAACTTGAACGGCCCATTGCGGACTGTCGCCCGGCATGACGGCGGCCTTGCCATCGGAGGCGGCTGGATCATTGACGATGCTGACCCATTCGCCGGGCCGGACGAGACGGAAACGCTTCTCCTGGAAGGAGTCCCATTTGCCGCTTGGCAGGTCTGCGCAGAGTTCCGGCGTGTCGGATGGCGCTTCGATTTTCAATTGGTTGCGGAGGCTGACGGCGTAATTGCCGAAAGCGACGCCTTCGCAGATATTGCCCGCGTCTTTCGTCCGTTCGATGAAATCCTCCACGCGTTTTTCGGCGTCTGGCAAGAGGAAGAGCTCTTCCGGCCTGGCGTTCTGGAAACGGACGAGACGGATACAGGTAATGTGACGTTTGATGGCGCATAAGTCTATGCCAAGACGAGCCTTGCGGACGCGGACGAGATATTCCGACTGGTTGGAAACTGCGGCTTCAGCTTCGTCAAACAGCTTGATGCAGTCGCGGAGCACGTCATCTGTCATCCAGACTGGTGGAATGGATCCATCGACATGCAGATGGATGCCTGCTTTCTTGACAGCGTCAACCGTCAATCGCCAGTAACGGAGCAAGGCGTCTGCCGCCGCGCCGTAGTAGCCTCTGAAGAATTCGTTCATCAGAACCTTTTCGTCAAGTTGCGGATTCCAAAGCAGATGCGAAATGATCCATGCGCGAGCCGCGACAAAATCTCCGACCGTGCAGCCGGAATCGCCTTGCTCGAAGATGCCGACGGCGTGGTTTTTCACAAACAGGCGGATGTCGTCCGCAAAATGCAAATAATCTGGATATGGCACCATATAATTATGGAAATTGGCGATGTAATGCCAGACATAGAGCTTCGGGGCGATGGCGCTCCATGCCTCCAGAAGTCGTTTGAAGCCTTGGTTGTCCTTTCCATTCTCGATTGTCTGAACGGCATTTAGGCCTGTGCACAAGCGGATAACAACATTATGGCGCGGGCGGATGACTTTCGGCGGTTGCATCGTATATTGATAGGCAAGCGTCTCAACGAGAAAGTCCGGATATTCCTTTTCAATCGCTTCGGCGACTTTATTAACGAAATAGATGAGCGGGCCGGACTGCGCACCGTTTTCCTCCACAAGCTTCGTGCAGGCGGGACATTGGCACGGCTTAGGATGGAAAGCGTCGTTCTGCGAGACGGAAATCATTCCAGCCGTGGGATTTTCCTTGATCTTTTCCAGACAGATGCGGATGAATTCCTTTGTCATTTCGTCGTTGGTCAGGCAGAGTTGGAAGTCCAATCTGCCGCCCTGACGTTTGCCGTCAACCAACGAGAACCAGTCGGGATGGTCGTTGTAATATTTTTCGACAGGAATAAATTGCGCGAACGTATGGCACCAGCCGATGATGGACGAATGGGTGCCATATGCGGGCGACGTGACGGCAAAATGGCCGTTGTTTTTCAACTTGGCGGAAAAGACATCCGCGAAGGCGTCTTTGTAGAATGTCTCGCGGCAGACGAGTTTGGGTGAATAGACGATGTCCAGCTGCGGAATCGAAAATACGTCGCGTTTGGGAACGGTTTCTTCCGTGGATGTCCACCAGCGGACGCCGCAATGGTCTTCAAGGAACGTATAGACGGCGTAGAGCGTGCCGCGGAGCGGATGGCCCGCCAGATAGAGACTGTCGCCATGCGATTTGATGACGATGGAATCGGCTGGCAGTTTGTCGAGATCGATGTCCGGAAATGCCTTTTGAAAGGCGTTTGTCTTCCCGATGTAGATTGCCGACGAGGCGGTGGATGGTTCGTTAAGAACTGGATAGGAATCGCTTGTGATTTTGTGGAGATAGAACGCAAGTTCATGGGCCGCAGTTATTTCAACTTCTGATGGCGATGAGGGGAGAATGACGGGAAGAGCGGCATGGACGATGGCGGAGGTTAAGAGCATGGCTGGAAGAAGATATTTATTCATATCTATGAAAATGTATAATTATGGTGAAGGGAATGTTCTGTTAGAAAAATAGCAGTCGCTGGTTGCACGACTGCTGACTATAAATTATAATATCAAAACTTAACAGGGCAAGAAAACAGCGGCAAAAAACAGTAGATAAGGAAATGATTATGACAAGCAGGCGGTTTTGTTTTTTGATCATGATGATGGTCATGGCGCTCCATGCGGATTTGAAGCTGGAGGGGCTTGTCTATGAGACGGAGGATTGGAGCGAACCGAAAGACGCATGGCAGAAGGACGTGCGGAGCGACAACAAATGGAATTTGTGGACGACGGAGGAGAACATTGAAGCGAAGCGGTCGCGTCGCGCGTCGTTGCAGTCACCGCATATTGCTGCGGATCGGCAGTCGCCCGAAGAGGGCGCTCCGCCGTTGCACACGAAAATCACGGGAATTCCCAACGGCATGTACCATGCGTTCATGGGGCGGACCAACCGCTATCTTGGAATTTCGTTCGATGGTGTGAATTGGCAGAAATCCGACATCGGCGAGACGTTTTTGGGCTTTTATGACATCAAAGACGGCGTGTTCGAATTGTGGGCGGACGACCGCTATGCGACGCCCGGCAGTCTGGGCACCGCCTATTACGACTATATCCGCTTTGTTCCCGTTACGGAGTATCCGAAACTCTATGATCTGAAGGCATTTACATTGCCGGATGGTCGGACGCAGCTATCGTGGATTTCATCGACGGCATTGGCGGCGGCGACGGTTACGTTTGGAATCGAAGGGCAGCCGCCGCAAACGGTGACGGAGGAGGATAACAACTTGCGGAACCACGCCGTCGTTTTGCCGTCGTTGACGGAAGGGGCGAAATACACGGCAAGCGTGAAGGCCCCGATTCGTCGTGGTGGAACGGAAGCGATTGAAAGCGAATCGATTGCGTTTGTCGCAGGGGCGCGTCCACGGCTGGCGAAAAGCCAAAGCGTGGAAGTACCGTTGACCATCCATGAGCCGACGGGCGTGCCGCGTGCATCGTGGCCTGTCGTTTCGGGCGTGCCGTTTGCGCAAGGTGTTTTGGCGTCGGAAAATGACATGATTCTGTTGAATGATGCGGGGCAGGCTGTTCCCGCGCAGTTCACAATCACATCCCGTTGGCCTGATGGCTCCGCCCGTTGGGCGACCGTGTTGTTCATGGCGCGAACAACCGCCGATGACGTGACTTATACGTTGAAGACAGGTGAAAATCTGCCGAAGCCAGCCATGCCCAATCAGCAAAATCTCGCCGGATGGGTGGCTGGTCTGGCCAGTTATCTGCAGCAGTTCCCGAACAATCTGATCATCACGTTGGAAAATGGCGAACAGCTTGTGGCGGAGAACTTTGCGTTTACGGCCGGTGAAAAGACGGCGTTGCGGGCCACAGGTAAGCTGACCTGTGATTTGACGGATGAAGACAGCGGCGAGCCAGTCTTCCGTTTCCAGATGAACATCGCGTTTTACGGCAATCTCCCTTACGGCCTGTGGAACATCGATTATTCGCTGACGAATGTGGATTTCAGGACGATGAACCATCTCGTCAAATCCGTCGTTTTGCAACTGAAGACGGGGGCGCTGAACAAGTTCGTGGCGACGGCGGACGGCAACCGTTACGAGGATGGTTTTGAAGTGACGCAATTCCTTGAAAAAGAAGCGACTCTGACGGCGAATGGCAATGCGACGAGCCTTGAGCGTTTTGACGGATTCATGGCATTTGGCCCGCCGATCGGCAATCTCTTCGCCGTGCAGTTCCATGATTTCTGGCAGACGTATCCGAAAGGGATGAAGATCGACAATGAATTCATCCATGTTTCGCTGCTGCCTGCATTGCCTGCGGCGAATTATCCGCCAGCGGATCTGGAGTCGAATGCGGATGAGTTCTTCCAGCATTATTATTGGTATAAGGACGGTTGCTATGTGTGGAAGCAAGGGCTGGAAGTGCAGCAGCGCATCTCATGGATCATGATTGAGCGGAATGCGTCGTTGGGCAATGTCCGCGGCTGGATGCAGAAGCCGCTGTTCGCGAAGGCGTCGCCGGAATATTATTGCAAAAGCATGGCGTTCAGCAATGTAGAACCTGCGTCGCCGAATTTCTTCCCTGAATATGATGAAAATTTCGATGCGTCGTTCAAGCAGTTGGAGGAAGGCCGTGTGAAACGCGGCGAATACGGCTGGCTGAATTACGGCGACTGGTTTGGCGAACGCAAGTGGAACTGGGGCAACAACGAATATGATTTGACGTATGCTTGCGCCGTGCAGTTCGCGCGGACAGGCAATCTTGATTATCTGGAACGTGCCGCGCAGATGACGCGCCATTATGCGACGGTTGACATCCTGCATTATCCACCGTCGACGTTCGTTCGCGAGCCGATCTACGAGCATTGCTGCGGCCATGTTGGGGATTACATCACGAAGAGCGCCCCATTGTATCAGAAGATGGGCAAGAACAACGCGATGCTCGGCGGCGCGCATGACGGAACGGGCGGTCACGCATTGCATGTCGGCTTGTATCTGATGGCGAATCTGCTTGGCGAGCCGCGCTATGCGGATGTGGCGTTCGCGTGCAGTTGGAACCAGTCGAAACGCTATACGCCGAACTACCGTTTCACGATTGAGCGGACGGTTGGTTGGTCGATCATCAACAACATGTATGCGTATTCGATCACGAACAATCCGTATTTTCTGAACGCCTGCAAGATCTTCTTCGAAGCGGTGAAAAAGCAGCAGAATCCGCAGACAGGATGCTTTGATCTGCCGCAGGACCAGTCGGAATGCGACTGCCCGGACAAGGCGGAACATCGTGGCGGCAAGCCGTTTGCGACTGGCGTTCTGATGCACGGGCTGATCCGTTACTATGAAGCGACAGGCGATCCAGACGTAAAGGATGTCCTGCTGAAGATCGTGGATTGGCTGATGAATACGGCGTGGAATCCGAAAGTCAATGGCTGGCGCTACAAGACGGGATGCCCAAAATACGAAAACGGAGGAAGTTACAGTATTCTGACGGTGGAAGGCATCACGTATGCGTCCATTCTGACAGGCGATCCGAAATATGCGCAATTCGTGGCGGACACGATTGGCAAGTCGTTGCGGAAGAAAACTGGCTCGGGCGTTGGAAGTGGCAAGACGTTCACACAGTTCTCTCGCCAGACGAGCCATGCGCTGTACAATATTCATAAGCAGTTGGGAATCAGTGCGACACAGGTTCCTGAAGAAAAGAAAGAGCAGAAATAAGAAGGAGGCACACGATGGGTCATGTCTATGAAGCTTCGGCGGAACGCTATGCGAAAATGGTTTACACCCCCTGTGGAAAAAGCGGATTGAAACTGCCGCTAGTTTCGTTGGGGCTTTGGCATAATTTCGGCAATACGGACTGCTACGTCACTGCCCGTAGAATGGTCGAAACAGCGTTTGACAAAGGAATTACGCATTTCGATCTGGCGAACAACTACGGGCCGGAGCCCGGCAGCGCGGAAATCACGTTCGGGCAGATCATGAAGGAGTCGATGGCGCCGTATCGTGACGAAATGATCATTTCAACGAAGGCCGGCTACGGCATGTGGCCTGGACCGTATGGCGACCATGGTTCGCGTAAGTATCTGATTGCCAGTTGCGACCAGAGTCTTAAACGGATGGGGTTGGATTATGTCGATATTTTCTATCATCATCGGCCTGATCCGGAAACGCCGATTGAAGAATCAATGCTAGCGTTGGATCATATCGTCCGCAGCGGCCGTGCGCTATACGTGGGCATTTCGAACTACGGGCCGGAAGCGACAGCCGCCGCCGTGGAGGTTTTGCGTGCGAACAAAACACCATTCGTCATCCAGCAGATGCGTTTCAACATGTTGGACCGCACGCATGAACGAAATGGCTTGTTCAACTATCTGGCGGACGAAGGGATTGGCGGAATCGTGTTTTCACCGTTGGCGCAGGGCTTGCTGACGAACCGTTATCTGAACGGCATTCCCGCCGATTCACGCGCCAGCAAGGAGCGTTTCTTGAAGAGTGCGTCCATCACGCCTGAACTGCTTATGCGGATTCGCGGCTTGGATGCAATTGCCTCCAAACGCGGCCAGACGTTGGCGCAGATGGCGATTGCATGGATTCTGCAAATACGTGGTATTACGTCAGCTCTAATTGGTGCGAGCCGTCCGGAGCAGATTTTGGATGTCGTGGCCGGACTGGAAAAACGCGAATTCTCGGCTGAAGAATTGGCCGCGATAGATGAGATTTTGAAGTAAGGCTGGATATTCTGGATATTCTGGATATTCCCAGAACTTCCAGAACTTCCAGAACTTCCAGATTTTCTATCTATCCACACGGGCGCCTGCGCCGCCGACGAGTTTCTCCACTTCCTTCAGCGTCGCCATGCTGGTGTCGCCGGGGGTGGTCATCGCCAAGGCGCCGTGGGCGGCGCCGTAGTTGACGGCGAGAGCGGGATCGTCGAATTCCATGAGGCCGTAGATGAGGCCGGAGGCGAAACTGTCACCGCCGCCGACGCGGTCCAGAATCTCCAAGCCGTCCCGCTGGACGGCTTGGTAGAATTCGCCGTTTGTCCAAAGGATTGCGCCCCAGTCGTTAACGGTGGCGGATTTGACGGAACGGAGCGTCGTCGCGACGGCTTTGAAATTCGGATAGGCCGCGACCACCTGCTGGATCATTTTCTTGAAGCCTTCGACGGGAAGCGTCGTGAGTTTTTCATCGGCTCCCGCGACTTCGAAGCCTAAACAGGCCGTGAAATCCTCTTCGTTGCCGAGCATGACATCGACGTATTTGGCGATTTCACGGTTGACTTCCTGCGCACGTTCTTTTCCGCCGATGGCCTTCCACAGAGACGGACGGTAGTTCAAGTCGTAACTCGTCATCGTGCCGTACTTTTTCGCGGCCTTAAGTGCTTCGATCACAACGCCTGGCGTGGTGTCGGAAAGGGCGGCGAAAATGCCGCCCGTATGGAGCCAGCGGACGCCGAGCTTGCCGAAAATATAATCCCAATCAATGTCGCCAGCCTTTAATTGCGAAGCGGCGGTGTGGCCACGGTCGGAGCAACCGACGGCACCGCGGACGCCGAAGCCACGTTCCGTGAAATTGAGGCCGTTGCGGACGGTGCGGCCGACGCCGTCAAACGGAATCCATTTGATGAGCGATGTATCGACGCCGCCTTGCATGATGAAATCTTCAATGAGACGGCCAACGGGATTGTCGGCGAAAGCGGTCACGACGGCGGCGCGTTTGCCGAAGCATTTGCGGAGGCCGCGGGCAACGTTGTATTCGCCGCCGCCTTCCCAGACGTTGAAGGAGCGCGTCGTGTGGATGCGGCCTTCGCCTGGATCGAGGCGGAGCATGATTTCACCGAGGGAGACGATATCGTAACGGCAGGATTCGGGAGATTTTGTTTTCATGATGAGATACTTTTTTTGATTTTAGGATGTGGCGAGGGATGCACACCGAACCGACGGCGGGGACGCCGCCGGCACACCAATCCGACGGCGAGGACGCCGTCGTTACATTATTCTGCGTATTTACGGAAATCGGCGACGCGATGGAAGGTCGTCAAGTTGTTGTCGTGGGCGCTCTTAGCGTGTTCGTCACCAGAACGGGAGAGGACGAAGAGGTCGTCGCCGGAAATCATGCAGGTGGCGTAGTGGCGTGCGCCGTTGTTGCTTGGGCCGACGGCGATCAGGCCTGCGAATGTCCATGTCAGCAAGTCTTTCGAGAAGGAGAGGGCGAGGCGGCGGCGTTCGGCGACGCGACCGTCGATTTGCGAATGGACCATCCAGTAGAGCTTCGTGACATCGTCGTAGGCGAGATGGAATTTGATGTTGGCACCTGGTATGTGGATATAGAACAGCTTGTTGCCGAAGCGGTTCTGAATCTGCGAGATTTCAAGCGAACCATCTGGATTCTCGACACCTTTCAGAATGGCGCCGATGTCGGAGAAGCCTGTATGGGCGCGCATGAGAAGGATGACGGTCTTGTCGTTCGGATCGTAGAACGGATGCTTTGGATCGTAAATACGCAGAACGGATGTTTCCAAAATGCCAGGGGCGGGGTGGCCCGGCTGGAAATCCGTCGGAATGGCGGGAATGCCCGATGGGGCGGCGGCGACCATGATTGGATCGGGATTGAACGGCTTGGAGAATGTCCAGTTGGCGGCGTCCGTCAAATCCTTATCTTCTTCCGCAGCAAGGAGAACCGGAGCGACGCCCGGCCATTGATGGCCTTCGTAGATCCATTTTTCATAGACGAGATAGACCTTGCCGTCGCGATGGTCAACGGTACCGCAGGACTGATGCCAACGGCGTTCGGGGAAGAGAACGGACGGTTCAGACCATGTCTCGCCGTTGTCGAGCGATTTCGTGATGAGCAGACGGCCCGAATGGCCGATCATGTAGAGGGCCTTGCCAGCCTTGAAGAGGATTTCATGCATCATGGGGATGCGGGCGGAAGTTTCACGCCATGTGTTGCCGCGGTCATCTGACAGGAGGACGCGGATCTGGTTGCCGGTCTTGTAGTCGCCTAAATCGGACTTCGGGCCAGTCAATTTGTCGGTTCCAGGGCCGCCAAGATCGACGGCGGCGACGAAGCGGCCGTTGAAGCCTTCCAGCAAGGCGGGCGTGTAGAGGTAGATGTTGGCGGGATCGGGGGAGCGGTAAATGATTTTTTCGTTGGCGATCATTGGTTGGCCATTGTTTTTTTGAATTACAAAAAACACTAAAAAAACGAAAAATGGTATGTATCGCATTTGCTTTAAGCTTTGAGCTTTAAGCTTTGAGCTTTCAGCTACTTTTTATTGAGATTGGCAAGGAAGGCGCGTGTGCGCTCCTGTTGCGGATTCATGATGACTTGTTGCGGCGGGCCTTGTTCGACGATGACGCCGTCGGCCATGAAAATCACGCGGTCGGAGACGTTTTTGGCGAATTCGATTTCATGCGTCACGATGACCATCGTCATGTGCATGGCGGCGAGTTCGCGGATGACTTTCAGAATTTCGCCTGTGAGTTCGGGATCGAGGGCGGAGGTCGGTTCGTCGAAGAAGAGGATCTGCGGGTTGTTGATGAGGGCGCGGGCGATGGAGACGCGCTGCTGCTGACCGCCGGAGAGTTGGAACGGATAGAAGTTTTCTCGATCAGCAAGTCCCATCTTTGCAAGTAGTTGGCGTGCTTCCGCTATGACTTCGTCTTTGTTGCGCTTCTGGACGGAGATCGGTGCGTCGATGATGTTTTTCAGAACGGAATAGTGCGGGAAGAGATTGAAATTCTGGAAGACGAGGCCGAACATCGCTTTGACATGCGTCAACTCCTTGGGGGGGAGATAGATGCTGTCGCCGTTCGGACCTTCGGAGACGACTTGCGTGTCCGAATACTTCATGGAGCCTTTGGTCATGGTTTCCAGAAGCGTCGCGCAACGCAGCAGTGTGGATTTGCCGCTGCCGGAAGGGCCGATGATGGAGACGACTTCACCCTGTTCGACTATTAGGTCGATGCCTTTCAGGATTTCGTTCTGGTCGAAGGTCTTATGCAGATTTTTTATTTCAAGGACAGGCATGGTTTAAGATTCCTGCAAAGGCGGTTAGCGGTAGTAGTCGAGCTTCTTTTCGATTTGCTCCATGACGACAGCGACAAGGAAATTGAAGACATAGTAAAACACGCCCGCGACGACGAGCGCGACCATGGAGGACTGCGCGTTGGCGATCTGCTTCGCGATGGTGAACATCTCCATGACGGAGATGACCTGCGCGAGCGACGTGTCCTTTACGAGCGTGATGATTTCATTCGTGATCGGGGGGACGATGCGTTTGACAACCTGCGGAAGGATGATTTTGAAGAACGTCTGCTGTTTTGAATAGCCCAGAACGGTTGCCGCTTCGTATTGGCCGACGGGAATGGAGGCGATGCCGCCACGGTAGATTTCCGCAAAATAGGCGGAATAGTTCAGGACGAAAGCGATGATGACGGCGACGAACGGCGGGTAGTTTTTCAATGACCAGCCGAAAACATAATACGGGCCGAAATAGACGATCAGCAACTGGAGCATGAGCGGCGTGCCGCGCATGATGGATATGTAGATTCGCGCTATGTTGCTGAGAATCGGGTTCTTGTGCATTCGCGCCAAGGCGACGAGCAGTCCGAAGGGGAATGTGAACAGCAACGTCAGGAAGAAGATGTTGACGGAGGTCAGAAGACCGCGTGCCAGTTGCAGTAGCATATTGGAAAGAGGCATGGGCGTGATGTCTTTGATGGATGATGTAGAAATGAAAAGGCGGCAGCGGCAATTTGGCCGCTGCCGCCGACAGTGTCACACGTCGTTGTGATTAGGGCAGGAGGATGAAATCAATACCATCGCCACCGTTCTTGGCTTCGTTTTCCTTCCATTTTAGGAGGATTTTGGCGACAGTGCCGTCTTTGACCATTTCATGGAGAGTGGCCTCGACTTTATCACGGAGATCGGTGTTGCCTTTCTTGAAGCCGACACCGTAGCTTTCAAACATGAGAGGCTCTTCGAAGGTGACAAATGCGCCGTTGGACTTCTCGATGAAGCCGAGAGCGACCGCGCTGTCCAATGCGACGGCGTCAACGGCACCGCTTTCCAGCATGGTTTTGGCGGTGACGTAGTCTTTGACCTTCTTGTATTCTTTGAAGTTGAAGTTCGCGTCTTTCTTCTGGAATTCTTTCAGGGCGTCTTCAAGGGCGGAGGCTCCAGAGGAACCATCCTGCGCGGCGACGGCCTTGCCGTTCAAATCAGCGAGAGCCTTGAGGCCGGAATCCTTCTTGACGAGAATGAGCTGCTTGTTCTGGACGTAGGGGGAAGACCATGTGTACTGTTCTTTGCGCTCATCCGTGATGGTGAAACCGTTCCAGATGCAGTCGATGGTTCCGGCATTGAGTTCGGCGTCTTTCGCGGCCCAGTCAATCGGTTTTGCGACGAACGTCCAGCCGTTGCGCTGGCAGACTTCCTTCGCGAGGTCAAGGTCGAAGCCTTTGTAGCTGCCATCTTCACCGAGGAAACCGTAGGGCGGGAATTCCGCGTCAAAACCGACGGTGAACGTCTTGGCGTTTGTGGCGTTTTCTTCTGCTTTCTTGCAACCGACGAGCACCAAAGCGCACATCATGGCAAGTGTCAAAAATTTAAATGTTTTCTTCATGTTTTCTTCACTCCGTTTTTGTTGAGACTTTAGTTTTGTATGTTTGGAAGAATAATTAAAAGTAATCTACTTCCATAAAGGCCAGTTGCAACTTTTCCGCCTGTGTGGATGCGTGTTTTTTGATAAAGGCTTATTGAAAGCAATGGTGAAACAAAAGAATATCAACGCAGAGACACAGAGACACAGAGCGCAATATGTGAAAAAAAAATCCCCGCGAAAATGAATCGCGGGGATTGACGGTTAAAGAATGAATAGTTTACCAGAGGCTGTTCTGGTGGCTTTCAACTTCAAGGTCTTCGTCTTCAAAGAGATCATTGATACCGAATTTGCCGTTGAGCTGATACCATTTTTCATCGGACTTGACGCCGACCTGATGCTTTTCGACGTGGGAGTCCCCGTAGAGGACCATGCCGAGATTCTTGTGGCACTTGTTCTTGTCACGGACGAAGCCTTCTTCGGCGGAGATATCGTCAGTGGAGAAACCGGCGTAGTAGAGATAGCTGGTTCTTTCGGTGGAGGCACCGTCTGCCGTGTCAGTATATTCCTTCCCTTCTGGCTTGTCGTTGAAGTTGTCAAAGGACTTCTGTTTGGCGGAGCGGCAGAGGAGGATTTTCGGAGTCTTCAGATAGTCGTAGTAGCCGCAGAAATAGAGGCCGCCGGAGTTATGGGACTTGTCCCACGCGACATCGTCACCGCTGGACTGGCAGGGGAAGCAGCTGCGATAGTCGCCGGCGTACATCTGCATGGCGAGGCCAATCTGCTTCAGGTTGTTTGTGCAGTCCGACTGGTTGGCGGATTCACGGGCTTTGCCGAGGGCCGGCATAAGCATGGCGGCTAGAACGGCGATGATGCCGATGACAACGAGCAGTTCAATTAACGTAAAACACTTGCGCATGGTTGTTTCCTTTTTTGAGGTTACCTTTATTACATTGATGTGATTGAATGAAATCAACGTGTATAAAACGTAATAGATTCAGGGATTATTGACAGAAAAAAGCGATAAAACCATGAAAATGTCGTCGGCTGGTGATTTTTACGGTGTTTTTTCCTTCAGAGGACGGCCGGAAGTGATGCCGCGTTTCGTCGTGAGAACGAAATCGATGAACTCTTGCAGTTCGGGGCAAGGTGCGCATTTCTTCTGGATTTCCTCCACCGCGCCCATGCGCGCAAGCTTCTGAAAGAAGTAGATTTTGACGGCTTCGTGGATGGAATTGCGGGCGACATCGCTCATGTTGGAGCGGCGGAGGCCGATGATGTTCGCGCTCTGGATGCAGTCGTCCTGCAGAAGACAGAACGGCGGCACGTCCTGCGTGATGGCGTTGCCGCCGCCGATCATGGCGAGACGGCCGATGCGGACGAACTGGTGGATCATCACGCCTGCGGAAATCGTAGCGTGTTCCGCGACTTCGACGCGCCCCGCGAGAAGTGTGGCGTTGGCGATGATAACGTCGTTGCCGATCTTGCAGTTGTGCCCGAGATGGGAAAACGCCATGAGCATGACGCGATCACCAATGATTGTATGGGAGTCTTGCTCTGTGCCACGATGAATTGTGACATATTCGCGGATGCGGCAGTTTTCGCCGATATCGACGTAGCTGACGGTCGCTTCGTCAAAACTGACATCCTGCGGCTTGTCTCCGATGACAGCCCCCGCGTGGATTTCCGTGCCTTTTCCGATGGTTGTGTGCCCCGTCAGATAGACGTGCGGCCCGATCTGGCAGTCGTCACCGATGGTGACATGTTCGTCAATAATGGCGTAAGGTGCGATGGTCACGTTGTTTCCGATTTTCGCACCGGGCGCGATGACGGCTCTTGGGTCTATGCTCATGTTTTGCGTGCCTTTATTATATTTAAGGTATTAGGCGAGTTTGATGCGTTTGCGAGATTTTTTACCCGCTTTCAATGTAAACGAGCCATCGACAAAGTCATTGGCGGAAACGGCGTATTTTTCATCGGTAATCTTGCGATCGTCGATGGAGCAACCGCCGCCTTTGACGAGACGGCGCGCGTCCGACGACGTTTTGCAGAGGCCGGATTTGGCCAGAAGGATGAAAATCGGCAGGCCCGCGTCGAGATCGGCCTGTGTGATTTCAAACGTGGGAATGTCCGCTTCAAGCTGGACAGGCTTCGCTTCGGCGATGCGGGAGGTCGTTGGAATCGTGTTGTCAGGATCCGCGAAACCGAATTCGTTACCGGCGGCGGCGTATGCCTTGATGGCTTCGTCATGGCCGTGTGCGAGAGCAGTCGCCTCATAGGCGAGAATCTCCTTCGCGCGGTTGATGGTGGGCGGCTGGAGTTCGCCGAGGCGGTTCACTTCGTCCATCGGCAAGGCGGTGAAGAGGGCGAGAAGTTTCTTTACTTCGCTGTCTTCCGTGTTCCGCCAGAACTGGTAGTAGTTGAAGGGGGAGGTGCGCTCTGGATCGAGCCACACGGCGCCGCCTGCTGTCTTGCCGAACTTCGTACCGTCGCTCTTAAGAAGCAATGGGAAAGTGGCGACGTTGACGGTTTTATTGGAAAGCCTGCGCGTCAGTTCCGTTCCGGCCGTCATATTGCCCCATTGGTCCTGTCCGCCAAACTGGAATTCGCAGTTGTAATCTTTATTAAGAATATAGAAATCATAGCCTTGCATAAGCGGATAGGAGAATTCCAGGAAGGAAAGGCCCGTTTCAAGACGCATCTTGACGGATTCATGGGCGAGCATGCGCGGGACGGAGAAGAGGGATCCGATGTCGCGGAGGAATTCGAGCAGATTCAAATTGCGGAGCCACGCGGCGTTGTTGAGAAGGAGCGCCTTGCCCTCGGAAAAATCCAAAAAACGTGATAGTTGCTTTTTGAGGCAGGCGACATTTTCGTCAATCGTCTCGACAGTCATGATGGGGCGGGCGGACGTTTTGCCGGAAGGGTCTCCGATCATGGCGGTTCCGCCGCCGACGAGGGCGATGGGGCGATGGCCGCACTTCTGGAGCCAACGCATGCCCATGATGGGAAGAAGATGCCCGATGTGGAGGCTGTTTCCAGTGGGATCGAAGCCTACATAGAAAGTCGCGGGGCCTTTTTCGAGTCTTTCGCGCATGGCGGTTTCATCGGTCATCTGGTAAAGGAATCCGCGTTCTTTCAGGATGTCTAGGGCGTTTGTCATGGTCGTGATATTGGCTGTTATGTTAAAAAAAATGCGAGGGAACAAGAGAAAGCCTTGTGCCCTCGCGTTGGAGAAAATCAATCGTTAAGATGGTGCGTCGCCGTGGCTTAGCCGAGGACGATGTCCTTGACTTCGAGCTTGGTCATTTCCTGGCGATGGCCGTTTTTCACGCGGGAGCGTTTGCGGCGCTTCATCTTGAAGACGATGAGCTTCGTGCCGCGGAAGTGCTCTTTGACTTCGAGTTTGACGGTGCCGACGACGGTGGGTTCGCCGATGTTGACCTGACCATTGTCAGAGGTCATGAGGATGCTGTCTTTGAGGTCGATGACATCGCCGACGTTGGCGGCGACTCTGTCGACGTCGAAGACGGTACCGACTTCGACTTTATACTGCTTGCCGCTGGTTTTGATGATGGCGTACATGTGTTGGACTCCGCGTTTTCAAATGTGTGTTGCCCATAGGGCGTGGTTATTAGATAATCATGAAGTAGTTAATTTAGCATTTGAAAGCGGAAGTTCAAGTTTTCATCTCCACAAAACTGTTCTGCGCGGCAAAAATCCGTCATGATGTTATTCCGGAGCGAGCACGGTGACATTTTCGGAGACTTTGAAGAGGGCTGATTCGGCGATGGCCGGATTGAGGAGCGGGATGACTTCCAGCGGGAATGTCGCGGAGAGGGAGGCGTCGAAGACGCCGTCCGGACGGAGCGACCAGTTGACGGAGATGGTGCCGTTGGGCGTCGGGATGGTGGCTTTCGCCCATGTGACGTCGCCCGGCAACGGGTTGAAATAGATCATGCGCATGCCTGGCTCGGCGGGGCGGATGCCAACGAGTTCGGAGATGATGAAGGCGTTCGGCGAGACTCCATAGCCGTGGCATTTGGAGATGGTCCGTTTGGCAAGAAGCGGATCGCCTGGATGGAAGAGCTCCCACGAAGAGGTGGCGCCCGCCTGCAGCATGGCTCCCCAATAGTGACGGATGAACTTGAACCCCCAGTCGGATTTGCCGAGAGCGAAGGCGTCTTCCAAGATGAAAAATTTGAAATACGGGTTGTCGAATTCCGGCGTGACGAACCGTTCGAAGGGATCTTGCTGAACGAACAGCTTCTGCCAGATGCCGTCGATGTCGTCATGGAGCGGAATGCTGCCGTAGATGGCGAGCACGTTTGACTGCAAGGAGCATTTTTCAGAACAGCGGCCATGGTGGAAGGAATCAGCGAAGAGCCCTTTGTCCGGATTCCAGCAGAGCGAGCGGATCTGCGCAGCGACGTTGGCGGCGCGCTGTTTATAGGCCGCCGCTGTATCGAGCAGTCCTGCCTGTTCCTCAAGCCATGACGCGGCCAGCAGTGAGCGGCAGTAGATGCCGTTGAGGCCGGTGACGATGCCGTCGCGGTCGATGGCCGGATCGTGGTCGATGAAACAGCATGTGCCAAGCAGGGGGGCGAGATTGCCGAGCGGCCCATCCGCCGCGACCGCTATTTCATTATAATAAGATAGTAAAGCATTAAGCGTTGGAATAAGCGTCTTAAGGAACTGAATGTCACCCGTATGCATGATGTGGCGTTGCAACCAGACGGGCCATAGCAGCGAATAGTCGGGCACGGCTTGGAAGAAGCCGGACGGCGCGATGGCGTTGAGCTCGCCTGTCTCGATATGGCCTTTCGCAAAGGCGGAGAGGGCGGCTGTCGCCGCGTCATACGCGCCTTGGACGTAGCATGCGGCCCACGACTGGATCATGGCGTCCGGAATGCATTGGGCCTGCTCTTTGCATGGCGAATCCATGAAGATGCTTTGATTGGTGACTTCCAATGTGTTCTGCCCAAGCTTCCAGATGGCGTTGAGGACACTGTCCGAGCAGGAAAAATGACTGTCATTTTGCGTTTCACGGCTGGCGGCGCGGACGCTCACGGAACGGATGGTCACATTCGTATCAACCTTTCGCGCAACAATCATCAGATATCGGAAGCCTGCGGGGGAGTTGAACACCCATGTGACGGGTTCGAGCCCCTGGCGTAGGATCGCCGTCGAAACATTACGGCGGCGGCCTTCCTCCAACGCGATGATTTCGTCGTTGAAACGATGATTTCCGGCGATGACATCAACGATGTCGCCTTCCGCTCCTGAGAGGCGGATTTCGGGCAGGGCATAAATGGTTTTGCCATAATCAAGCAGAAGTGTCTCACCGGAATGGAGGACCAACGGCAAACGTGGTGCGGTGACGGAAGTTGCCTTGAATTCGCAAGATAGGTAATATGCGGCGATGTCATTTGTGCGGCTGTCTTCGCAGAGGAACGGCGTTTTGGGAAGGTTGTCCAATGGGAAGGCAGGATTGACGAGCGCGAACGGCGCGTTGAGCGGCCCCGTGAGATTCCAGCCATGTGGAGAGGAGAAATCCGGCTTGCGATGCAGCGGGAAGGCGTTGTCGGGAAGATCCGCCCAAATGATTGTCATGCCGGAATAGGGGTGGCTGCAATGCTGTAGCAGGAGGACACGATTCCAGCCATTTTTCAGCTGGACGGTCATATCGTTCGCGACAAGTTCGTCTGGCAGAAGCGTTTGCGAAAGGGCGGCGTTGGATAGATTTCTCGCGGCAGGCGCGGGCACGCCTTGTTGTTTGACGAGTTTGTTGTTGATGAACAGCCGATACGGTTCATCGCAGATGCAGAGCGCCGTCAGTGGTTTGTTCTGCGTGGCGTAGATGTATGTTTCCGCCGCATATAACCCGTTGGGCGTCTTGTCTTTAATGCAATCCGCGAAGGAAATTGTGAGAACTTCGTTCTTCTGCTGGAACGTGCCAGTGAAGATCGGCAGGCCGCTTGGCGTGGCGTCCCATGCCGAATGGAGGCCCGTCTCCGCCTCCAGCGGCAAGCCATCGTCCAACGGCAGGACAATTTTGGGCGGTAGCCAGAAGAATGGTTGCGTACCGCCGTCTCCCGTGTTCATAAGCGGTTTGAGAAGGTTTTCGCAAGATGTTGCCGTCCAACGAGTCGGATATTTTTTGAAGTCGATGATGTCCGTACTGTTGTCCGAAGCGGATGCACGGAGGCCGGAATCCAGAAAACAGTCCGGCTTCAGGCAAAGCCATGAATCATCCGTCACGACGGTTGTCGCGTTATCGCAAAGCAATTGCAACCAAAGTTTTTCCGCACCGGGTTTGCGGGCGGCGCATGCATCAACGTGGCAGATGGCATGGATGGCGATGCTGTTCACGCCGACCTGCAATAGGTGGGTGATATCGTAACGCGATGCATACAAGGCATTTCCAGGATGCTGTACAGGCCCGGCCGTCAAAAAACGACCATTGATGAACAGCTGAAAATCAGAAGGTGAGGCGATCCACAATTCCGCGATGCCTGGTGTTTCTGACAACGTAAAATCTTTGCGGAAAAGGACATGCCGCGATGCGCCGCCAAAATCGGGCGGTCCCCAGATCCATTTGCCGACAAGGGGTTCGGGAAGCTTCGAATTACGCATGCGGACCTCCTTTTTTATAGCTAAAAGCTTAAAGCTGAAAGCTTAAAGCAAATTCAATAAACTATAAGCTATAAGCCATAAGCCATAAGCACAAGCTAATGGCTTGTTAATTCTGTTTTTCAAACTCGAAATGGGATGCGAATAGCTCGGCGAGCTTGTTCGCCATTTCCTCTTCGTCTGGTCCATCGACCGAAATCGTCACCCTGTCACCGCACGTCAGGCCCAATGAAAGCATGGAAAGAACGGAGGTCGGATTGGCGACATTGCCATCCGGCCCTTTGATTTCAACCTTTCCCTTGTAGCCCTGGACGGCTTTTGAGATAACGCCCGACGGCCTGCAATGGATACCATATTTGTTTGTGACTGTTGATGTTATGGTGAACATACGCTTTATTGTACCCCCTGACTTCCAATGGCGATGAATTCTTTAGTTTATAAAATAGCCACAAAATAAAAAAAAAACAAGGCGAATGCCTTGTTTTTTTATGGGAAATTAAGCTAAAATTAATAGATGGATTATTTTTTCTCTTCCGCAGGAGCTGCTTCTGCAGGTTTTGCTGCTTCGGCAGGCTTGGCTTCTTCAGCCTTCGCAGGAGCGGCTTCGGCGGGTTTCGCTTCTTCAACTTTCGCGGCGGCTTCGGCGGGTTTCGCTTCTTCAACCTTCACGGCTGCCGTTGCAGGCTTGGCGGGAATGTCCGCCGATTCGATGATGGATTTGCGTCCAACGCCCCAGCGGCCCGTCACAGCTGCCAGCAAGAGCGTGGAAATCAAGAAGATAGCGGAAGCCCACGTCGTGGCCTTCGTCAGAACATTGTCCGCCGACGCGCCGAAGGTGGATTCCGTCCAACCACCGCTCACGGCGCCGAGTCCGCCGCCGGCCTTGTTCTGCTGAATGAGAATGATGCCGATGACGAAGATGGCGGAAAGAATGGAGATGATCGTGAGAAGGACGATGATGAACGTGGCCATGAGTTGTTGTGCTCCGGATGCGGTTAGTTGTTATTTATATTTATGCGGATGTAAACAATGCGAACTATAAATATACGTTTTATTAGGAATAAGTCAAGTATTTGCAGTGAACTTCCGTCGGGAAGACGCGTTTAAATGGCGACGGCGGAGAGTTCCACGGAACCGTCCGGATCGTTTTCCTTCATGATTTGCTTCCCGTTGACGGCTAGCTTGCGGCAGGAAAACAGCGGGATGCTGATGAGCGACGGCGTGTCGGAGAACTGGCTGGCCTTCAAGTCCAGATAGCCTTCCGCGATGATTTTCGCCTGTGTCGTTGTCAGAAGCTGCTTTGAAAGGTAGATGAGCGGCTGGACGGCGATTTCATCGACAACTGGCATTGGAATGGCGTCTTCCACGGCGTCCGCCCCGATATCAAGCGATTTGCCTGCGATGAAACGCATCGCCTTGCGCATCTGAGTTGCGCTAAGCCGTTCTGAAACCGTGACATGGACGCCGAAGTTGCCTTCGAACGATTCCTTGAAGCAGATTTTACGCGTCCACGGCAAAAGATCCGCTTCACAGATTCCGTTTTTCAGGACGATTGTTTTCGCTGATGATTTCGACGCGATGCCGAGGCGCGGGTAGATGAGTTCGACCGTGACGACATGCTGATGGGAGCCCGTTCTGCCAAGGGATGGCATCTGCACGCGGGCCAATGTGATTTCCAAGTCGGTCTTTTGTTTTGCTGCCATGCCGAATCCTTTGCTTTATAGGGTTGACATCACGTTAGTTGGAGCCGATATGCATGTCCGCCAGAGATTCGAAGACTTTGGAGGAGGCGATGCCGACTTCGTGTTTGGTGGCGATTTCCTCTCCGTTGGCCTTAAGGAATTCCTCTATCTGTTCGCCGTAGAGCTCCTGGATCTTGTAGCGGCGGATTTTCATCGTGGCGGTGAGAGTGCTGTCCTCCATTGTGAAATCCGGCAGGACGAGCACGTCCTTCGGCTTCTGATAAGGGGCCAGATGGGTGGTCGTCCGCTGGATTTCCTCCTTGAGCTTCTTGTGGAGTTCGTCTGCGGAAAGTCCTCTGGACAAGTCTTTGCTGACGTTCGCAAGAACATAGACGTTCTTGCATTTTTCGCCGATGACCATGGCTTCCGTGATGAGCGGCGAATTCTTGACGGCGTCTTCCACATGTTCGGGATGGAGCTTTTCGCCGCCGATCAAAACGATCATATTGCCTTTGCGGCCTTCGATGAAGAGGTAGCCTTCTTTCTGGTAGGCGACGTCGCCCGTGTTCAGCCAGCCGTCTTCAAAGGATTTGGCGGATGCGTCCGTATGGTTCCAATATCCTTTCATGACGCATGTTCCTTTGACGAGAAGCTGTCCATGGACGTCTTTGCCAATATGGCCTTCTTCATCCTTGAACGTATAGTCGCCGCCGTTTTCGGGTAGGAGCCAGGGGAGGGGTTTGCCGATGGAGCCGAGAAGATGGTCTTCCTTTAGGTTTGTGGAGACGATGGGGGAGGTTTCTGACAGGCCATATCCCTGCAAAAGCGGTATTCCCAAATACTTGAAGAAAATCTGAAGTTCGAGATCCAATGGTGCGCCGCCACTGACGATGAAGCGAAGCTTGCCGCCGAAGGCTTGGCGGAATTTGCTGAAGACCAGCGGATCGTAGAAGGTGTGGTGGGTGAAGATGCGGAGAATGCCACCGTCGAGCCGCGGACGGGCGGTGAAGATTCGGGAGGCGTTGTAGATGGCTTTGTCGATGAGCTTCCGCTTCGATTCTGGCGTGGCTTCGATCTTTTTGTCGATGGACGCTTTGAACAGTTCGATGATTCGCGGCACGACGATCATGGCGGTCGGCTGGTAGCGCGCGATGTTCTTCTTGAAGTCCTTCATGTCGCGTGCGATGGCGATGGTGACGCCACAGGATATGATCGTGACGATTTCGATTGACAGCGCGTATGCATGCCAGTAGGGCAGGAGGGAAATGAGGCGTTCCTGTTTGCGGAGCTGGAAGAGCTCTGGAAGATCCAACGCATTGGCGCTGAGGTTCCTATGGGAAAGCATTACGCCTTTCGGCATGCCGGTGGAACCGCTGGTGTAGATGAGGGCGGCGATTTCATCCGGCGAGAATTCCATTCCCGTGAGCGGGGCGGCGCCTTGGCGGCTATCGCCGTTGGGGATGTCGTCCAGACAGATCGTCTTGCGGCCGTTGGCGTTGGCTGCGACTTTGGCGTTGCCTCCTTTATCCGTGATGATGATTTTCGGATCGGAGTCGTTGATGATGAATGACATCTCCTTGTCACCGAGCGTTTCGCAGATCGGGACGGCGATGGCGCTGATTGTCCAGCAAGCGTAGAAGAAACGCGGGTGGAACATGCATTTGGAAGCGATCATGGCGACGCGGTCGCCTTTCTGTATGCCGTTCTCCTGCAAATATGTACAAAGCGCATCCGCATCCGCCTTCAACTGGCGGTAGCTGACCTCGACCAGTTCATTTTTGTCGTTGAGCTGCACCAACGCGACGTTGTCCAGATACTTTTGTGTCCATTCAAAGAAAAGCTGGCCGAGATTTTTTTTGAGATTTCTGTAATCCATGGATGGTCTTGACGCGGGATGATGGGCGGATTGGGCTCTGTGATGATTATATATATAAGGTAAACTACAAAATTTAAGGCATCAAGTGGAAATATCCACCTGATGCCCTGAATTTTCCAGAATATCCAAAAGATGAGGCGTTTCAACGAATCACATCAAGTGGATCAGGCCATCTTGGCGACACGCGCGGTGAGGCGTGACTTCTTGTTGTTGGCCTTGTTGATGTGGATGGTGCCTTTCTTGGCAGCCTTGTCCAGTTCGGAGAAGCACTTGGAGAGGCATTTCTGCACTTCTTCCTTGTTGCCTTCCTTGATGAGGGCGTTCAATTTCGCTTCGATGTTCTTGACGCGGGACTTGCGCATCTTGTTGACCATCTGGCGTTTCAGGCTCTGCCTGTGTCTCTTGAGGGCGGACGGAATCTTCTTTTTCGCTTGTTTTGCTTCTTCTTCGTTCGGCATTTGATTGCTTCCTGAGGGTTTGTGTGGATTTATTTTATAATGTGTTATGTCTGTGGTGAGAGGATAGACAAAACCTATAATATGGCACGGATTGGAAAAAAGTCAAAAAGATTCATCAATTTTAGGGGGGGATGATGCTTCTTTCATTCGGCGGGCGAGCCATGCATCCCAACGGTCTTGGCGGACACCGAGGAACAAGAAGAAATTCGGGCGGAGGGAGTGCGTCTCCCAAACATAGCCGTCAAGTTTCAGATCGACTTCCAAATCCGGCGTGGCGACGATGAAGACGGGAAGCGGAGCGGGAGTGAAATCGTCCGGCCAGTCCGTCCTGTATTCGACATCCGAACGGTCGCGGAAATACCATGGCAATGGCCAAGCGTCTTGATGGGAGGAGGTTGCGACGATGACGACGTTGTTTTCTTCTGGTTTGTCCAACGTGATTTCGCGAACACGAGCGACGAGATTCAACAGGTCGCGTTGCGTATGCGAATAGACATACGGGTTGCGTTGATCGGCGCAATAACGGCCGCAAGTTTGTTGTGATTGGCGAATCTGATGGACGGATATAGAAATCAATACACATGCACAAATGATTCTGCCCCATAGTCTTCCATTTGTCAGAAAGATGGCGAAGCCTGCGGCGGAGAGGATGATGACGGGCTGCCATACGTTCAAGATGCACCACGGCGTCTTATAGGGGATGGCGGAATAGACGATCAGCTGGACGACGGCGTAGATGGTGAGAAACTGCAACGGCAGACGTTTTTTCAACGTCATTTTCGGCAGAAAGGCGGCGATGGTTCCGACGATAGCGGCGACAATGAGCGGCCATTCGGTCCAAACTGGGCCGGGAGCGGTTTTATGCCATATCAACCGTTGAATGAAATAGGTCCACGGTTGCGCAAAATCCTCCTGCGACGATTGGGCGGCACCTTGGAAAAGGCCGCGGACGGCGTCCATCGGCCCGCTCCAATTCGTGAAGAAGGAGGAATAGAGGACAACGATGGGCAGAAGAAAAGCGATGATAGCGGCGGACAACGTCGGTATGTATCGCTTCAAATTGTTGCGCAAGAAATGGATGTCGCGACGGTGGAGAATGACGAGAGCAATGCCTGCGCAGAAAATGGCGAAGGCGGTGATGAGCCATGTCTCTTTGGAAGCGGCGGCCAGTCCGATGAAAAACGCGGCGAGCGGTAGCCAGACGGAACGCGGCTGCGACGGTTGCCAACGAGCCGCGGCGGCAAGAGCCGCCGCAACGAACAGCACCATCAGCGGCTCTTGTATATAATAGGTACTGTAAAAGACTAACGGTGCGGAAATAGCTGTCAGCGCGGCGGCGAGAATGGCGGTCAAATTGCCGAAAACGGCGCCTTGGCAGCCGACGAGCAGAATCAGCAGGGCGGTGGCGGCCAGCGGGACGGAACGGATGGTCGCCTCCGTACAGTGCGCGATGTCATGCGCTCCCGCTAGGCATGCGGCCGGAAGTGTCGCGTAATAGAGCGTCGGCCCATGGTGGCCCTGCGGGTCGTATCGATAGCCGCGCCCTTCCAGCAGGTCGCCGAAACGGATGGCCTGGTTGGCTTCGTCATGGTGCATGGGACGCACGGAAATGATGCGTGCGTTGACGATGACGAAGGCCAATGCGATGGCCAGCGGGATGAGCTTCAGGGCGTGGTTCACAAACAAAACGGCTTATGCCAATACTTTTATGACGACCTTGCGGCAGGTTCCTTCGCCGACGCAGGGGGCGTGGGCGTCCTGCGGATAGAAGAGGGCGAAGCAGCCTGGACGGACGGGGAACCAGGCCATCGGATTGTCTGAAAAGAAGCCGCAGTCCTTTTTCGTGTCGAATTCCGTGGCTTTTCCGCAGCCTTCGACGGGGGACCATCCCATGGTTTCATCGCCGGAAATGACATACTGAATGTCGATGTATTTACGGTGCGCTTCAAGCTTCGCGGCTTCCTGCGGGCGGAGGGAAGGCTCCTGGATCATGGCGTAGATTTCATCGCCGTCGATGTCGTAGCGTCCGCACGGGAGCGTGGCGAGCGGCTGGGAGATCAAAAAGGCGAAAGCCTTCTGGAAGCGCGGGTGGGCGTTGGCGTAGGAGGAACAGTTGGAGAGTGCGTCGATAATCATAGTGTTTGTGTATAAGATTTAGGAGTTCAATGGTTTATGATGGACAGACGGCGGACGGACAAGATAGAGCGATCCGTCTTCGTTGAATTTGATGCCGAGCATGTCGTTGACCTGTCGTGCGCTGGCGAACAACATGTTCTGGATGAGATGCAACTGCATTTCGGGAGGGATTTCCTGCTGTTTCGGCGTGGAGACAAGCGTGGCGGTTTCCGTTTCGAGATTGACGGAAAAAAGGCCCCAGTCTTCGACGAGTTCGTTGGGCGCGAGCGTGCCTTCCGGAACGGCGAGATAGCGGAGATTTGCGCATTGCGACGCGTCAAGTCGCGCAAGCCGCGTGCCTTTGAAGAGGGCGGTTTCCAGATTGCCGAGACGATGACGATTCTGATGATAGGCCTTGGATTTTGATTTTGAATAGTCCCATGAGGCAAATTCATCAAAAAGCATGTCGGTGGTGCGCAATTCCGGTTCAGCGGTACGGATTTCGGCCTCCTGTTTGGTGAGTTCGGCCTTCAGTTCCGTGATTTCATGGATGATGGCTTCCGCGTCCGAACATTCCGGCCAGCAGTCCTCACGCGTCTGGCAGCAGAGGACGACAGCCGTCTGTGTCGGTTGGAAAACGCCTGAACGCGAGGATGTTGCGCGATATGGTGTGGACCAGACAGCGGCTAGATCGACTTTCAGCGAAAGAGGGCGCGTCGAAACGTCAATGCCGATGCCGTTTGGCGGCATGTTTTCCCAGAACCATTTGGCGACGGCGCGTCGCATCGTCAGTTTCTGGCTGAGGGTTTTGCGCGTTTCAGTCTTGGGAAGTGAAAAAAGCATCTGCATGGCGGATCGTGCGGCGGGGCTTGAGTGTTGAAAAAACGTCATGTTATCAATATGACTGTTATTTCAAAGATTTCTAGAGAATTCCAACGATTTCCAATGATTTCTTGCGATTACTCTAGAAAAAAGTCCGCGCAGGCTTGAAGTGCCAAGCAATGTTGAAGAATGTTTTCGTCCGGATTGAGATGCGGACAGAAGACGACAAGACCATCGAAGTTGTTGGCTTTCAGCAAGTCGGCCCATTCGGCTAGCTCATCTTCAAAGAGAGATTCACCGAGATGCGGAGCGTAATGGAATTCAACGGCATGGAGATGCGGCAGAATGTCGGCCACGATCTCCTGTGGGGGCGGTGGCGTGTCGTCGAAATCGCCGGAATGAAGTTGTAAAGAGAGTCCTATCCGTTTGGAATCCGCCATGTTGCAAATATCAATGGCGCGTTCCCATTCCTTTGATTGCGGATATTGTAAGGGAAAACGGATTTGAAGATCAAGCTTGAAGGGCTTCTCTAGCGGCGCAAGAATCAGTTTGCGGAGAAAAGCGGCGGTTTTGCGGATGCGGTTTTCTTCATCGGGAAATGGTTCGTCCAACCGCATTTGCAGACTGAAATGCGAGACGCCCGCATTCTCCGCCGACAGCATGGAATGGATGATGGATTTGCGTAAATTGATGAACGCCTGATCGTTGGGCGCTTCATTCAGAAAACGGGCCGTTTCCGGCGGAAGGATGTCCCGCGCATGGGCTCCATATAGGGAATGTCTGTCCAGCGATTTCAGAAAATCCAGACAGAACGAAAAAAGTGCGGCGTCGCATTCGATATGGCGGATTTTCGGAGTGGCTGCGACAGCGTCAAGCCACTCCGCCCAATGTTCATCGTCGATTTTGATTGCGGAGGTAATCATGTCAATGGAATTGTGTGAGCAGGGAACCGATGAGGGCCGTGACGGCGGTTTCGACGCGCAGAATCCACGGCCCAATGGTCAGAGGCAGAAGCCCTTTCTTTCGAAGGGCTTGCTCCTCTTCTGGTGAAAATCCGCCTTCGGGGCCGACCCACAATGAAAGGCGGTCTGGCGTGTAGGGAAAGTCGGATGCCTGGAGATCATCCGACTGCGGAACGGCACCGAAGAAGCCATCTTCGTCGCTGTAGGTTAATGCTTCGCTAAATGCTTGCGGCGCATCCAGTTCAGGCAACCATGGGTTGCCTGATTGCTTCATGGCGGTGACAAGCGTTTGCGACCATGATTCGATGGCGGACGCATCCGGTCGAGAGACGGCGTAACGGCAAATGACGGGAACGATGCGGGCCACACCAAGCTCTGTCGCGGATTTCAGCACTGTGTCCATGTTTTTGTTGCGCGGCGGCGCTACATACAGGATGATCGATAGTTGTGGCCGCGGAACGATTTCCGTTGACTCAATGCGGCAGGAGGCTTCGCGGATCTTGCGTGTCGGTCCGTCATCCAAAAGGATGGCGGACGCGCGGCCGCCTTGTCCGTTGAGAAGTGTCAACCGTTCGCCTGGCTCGATACGCATGACGCGCAAGGCGTGGGCGGTTTCTTCCGCCGAGAGGCGAACGGTTTCGCCGACTGTGAAAGTCTTTGGAACGTAATAGCTTGGCATGGAAAATTATGAATGGAATCAGAACGGCATGTCGTCAACAACTTCTTCATCTGCCTTGGCCGATGTCGGCGCGAGCTGAGAGGGCTGTGGAGGAGGTTGCGCTGGTGGCGGATCGGCTTGCGGCTGCGGCGCAGGCTGTTGCTGCTGGACAGGCTGTTGCGGAGCCGCTTGTTGCGCAGGCTGTTGCTGTTGGACAGGCTGTTGCGGAGCCGCCTTTTGCTGCGGAGACTGTTGCATGGGAGCAACTTGCGGCTGCTGCACTGATTGTGCGGGTTGTTGTGCAGGCGGTTGTTGTTGAACAGGCGGTTGCGCAACTTGTTGCGGTTGTTGCGGCAATGGCTGGTATGGCTGTTGTGGCAGTGGCTGGTATGGCTGTTGCGCGGGGGGATAGGGGGGCGGCGGCTGCAGATAACCGTAGTTCGGCATGGGCTGGCCGTAGGCCGGAGCGGAATAGGGCGGCTGTTGGCCGTAGCCCATGGGCGGATATGCCTGTGGTTCAATAAGTTCTGCAGTTCGTTTCTCCAAATGGAGGATTGTGTCGACGATGACGCGTAGCTTTGAACGGGTCTTCCCTGTATCCTTATCCTGCCAGCTCTCGTAACGCAGATGGCCCTCCACATAGACGGTGGAGCCTTTGGTCATGTTTTTGACGCAGAAATCGGCCTGGTAACCGTATGCGGTCAGATCAACGTAAACGACGTCTTCACGCTCTTCGCCGGACTGCGTTTTGTAACGGCGATTGACGGCCATTCCCAAATCGCAGACGGGAGTCCCGTTTTGCGGGAGGGCTTTGCTTTGTGGTTCACGGGTCAGATTACCCATGAGAAGGACTTTGTTGAGGTTCGCCATGATTGGTTTGCTCCTGCTTTGAGATGTGTTCCATGTTTATACCATAATATAATAAACGAAAATTTCCTGTAAGGGCGACTGATTTTGGCAGTTGTCACGTTTTACAAGAAAAATACATTGGAAAATTCATTTTTCAAGAAAAATGCAAGAAATAATATTTGCATTAATGAAAAAATGGTTTATCTTTATTATGTCAATCGCTGGAGGCCATTTTTATGCCTTTAATGAAATGCAGAAAGATAATGCCGCTGGCCGAGCCTGATGGACTCCGACGAAAGACGGGTGTGAAATGGGCGGCACAGGTTCGGCTGGCGGCGCCAAAGGAGGACTCATTATGAGAAAGTTGTTGTGTCGGTGCATGTTGGCGATGCTACTGTCATGTGGTGGCTGGCTCGCCATGGCGCAGGAGGCTGAAAAACCTGCGCCGCAGGATGAAAAGACGTTTGTAAAGGTCGAGGAGGAGGTGAAGAAGGAGAAGACTCCCGTGGCGAAACTACGTGGCAAGCTTCTCTACAAAAAGAGTCAAATCAAGAAGTTGGAAAAGGCGGCAACGGCGGCGGACAACGTTTTGGCAAGCAAGCTGCAGGAACTGGAGAACCAGCGTCGCTCGTTGCTGTCTGCCGCGGAACCGCGGTTGGCTGCACTCTATGCGGAGCATGATGGCATGGAGGAGGAAATCCAAAAAATGACAGAGAAAAAGTAAAGAAAAGCATGGAAAGTCATAGAGAATCATAGAAAGTCATAGAAAGTCATAGAAAATAATAAAGAATCATAGGGAATCATATAGAATCACAAATAATCATATAAAATACTATGACTTTGAATGATTTTATATGACTAATAAAGAATTAAGAAGAACAAGGCTGCTTGGAAAAAGAAGAAGAAAAGCAATAGCCAAAACAGGCGCAGGACAGAATGGACATGGAAGCGGAGAGTCTGGATGGGCGTCTAGTCCGATACACGGCTGAAATAGTGGCGTTGTCGGGCCGGATGCCGTCTGGGCAGGTAGCACAAGAGGTAGCGACCGGGCTGTTGCAGGCGGTTATGGGATTGTTGCCGCGTTATCATGCGGCTTGTGAAATGGATTCTGACCGTGCGTTCTCGCGGAAGTTGCGGCAATGCCGTCGGATGCTGCGGGACACACGGGTTTGGTTAAGCGTGATAGAGGAAAGTGGATTGTTGCCGCATGAACGGATACAGGGAATACAGGGCGATACGGCCGCCATGGAGGCGATCTTTTCGCGGATTATACATGAGATTGAGCGGCGTTTGGTGTGAGCTTTTTCCGAGCAGCCTTTTTTAATGCTGAATGCTGAATGCTGAATGCTTAATGCTTAATGTTTAATGTTTAATGCTTAATGTTTAATGCTTAATGTTTAATGCTTAATGTTTAATGCTTAATGTTTAATGCTTAATGTTTAATGCTTAATGTTTAATG